>JAEWPH010000037.1 GCA_023460715.1 Pseudomonadota bacterium
GCGCGGGCCTGCAGCACCCGCGCCGAAGCCTGGGCCAGATCCAGGTTCTGCGCCAACGCCGCGGTGACGAACCTTCCGATCTGTGGATCCTCGAAACTGGCCCACCAAGTCGCGATGTCGATTGCCGCGGCGGTTCCCGACGGCCCGGCGCCTGCCTGCACCGCCCCGCCCATGTACGCCGGCGACAGGCTCACGGAAGGGCGCTGGTAATCCGGGCCGACCGCGCAGCCCGTGGCAAGGCCGGACAGACCGAGAAAGACGAGGGTGGAAAAACGGGACATGGTGACGCTCACGACATGGAAATGCCGTGACTATATTCCAATATGGTCACTTGTTGTGTTTTTTTCTGGGGGGAGTAAGCTTGCCGGCATGAGCACCCCCCCCCTTTATCCCGTTTCCAGCCGCGGCCCGCTGGAACACGATGTCCGCGAGCAGATCGTGACAGCGGCGAAGGAGCACTTCAGCCGCTACGGTTATGAAAAGACCACGGTGTCCGACCTGGCCAAGGCCATCGGTTTCTCCAAGGCGTACATCTACAAGTTCTTCGAATCCAAGCAGGTCATCGGCGAAAAGATCTGCTCCAACTGCCTGATGGAGATGGATGCGGAAATCCGGCAGGCCGTCGCCCAGGCGGATTCCCCGCCGGAGAAGCTTCGCCGGCTGTTCCGCACGGCCGTGAGCACCACCCTGCGCCTGTTTGCCGAGGACCGAAAGCTCTACGAGATCGCCACGTCTGCCGCCACCGAGCGCTGGCAGTCTGCCCTGGCCTACGAGAAGAGCATTCAGCAATTGCTGCAGGACATCCTAGAAGAGGGTCGCCAGTCAGGTGACTTCGAGCGCAAGACTCCGCTGGATGAAACGGGCCGCGCCATCTACCTGGTCTTGCGCCCCTACCTCAATCCGCTGCTGCTGCAGCACAGCCTGGAGCATGCGGACGAAGCCGCAGGCCATTTGGCCGCCCTCGCCTTGCGAAGTCTCTCACCCTAGCGCCACAAATTCTTCGTGACCATTGACAGATTTGGTCACCAATCACAGAATGCGGTCCTGCTCTCACTCCACAGGACTCACATGCTTGGGCACCGTTATCTGTCTATCGCCGCCTTGGGCGCCTTGCCGCTTGCGCTGGTCGCGTGCGGGAAAGCACCCCCACCAGACCCCCGCACCCAGACGCCGATCGTCCGGACGGTCACAGTGTCCACCGGCACCAGCGCCGAGCGCACCTTCACGGGCACGGTGGCCGCCCGTGTGCAGAGCGACCTCGGATTCCGCGTTGCAGGCAAGGTGACGGAGCGGCTGGTCGATACCGGCCAGTCCGTGAAGCGGGGCCAGCCCCTGTTCCGCATCGACCCCATCGACCTGAAGCTGGCCGCAGACGCGCAAGACCAGGCGGTGACCGCGGCGCGTGCGCGGGCCCAGCAGGCCATCGACGAGGAGACGCGCTACCGGGACCTTCAGGGCACCGGGGCGATTTCCGCTTCGGCCTACGACCAGATCAAGGCCGCGGCGGACTCCGCCAGGGCCCAACTCAAGGCTGCGGAAGCGCAGGCATCGGTCACCCGCAATGCCAGCCGGTACGCCGAACTGACAGCCGATGCCGACGGCATCGTGATGGAGACCCTGGCCGAGCCGGGGCAGGTGGTGGCGGCCGGTCAGACGGTGGCCCGCATCGCCCGCGCAGGCAAGCGGGAAGCCGTCGTCCAGTTGCCTGAAACGCTGCGCCCTGCCCTGGGCTCAGTGGCGCAGGCCACCTTGTTCGGCCAGCAGGATGTGGCGGTGCAGGCGCGCCTGCGCCAGCTGTCGAACGCCGCAGACAAGACGACCCGCACCTTCGAGGCGCGTTATGTGCTGGAAGGCCCAGGGGCTGCCGACGCACTGCTGGGCAGCACCGTCTCCGTGCGTCTGGGCGGCGCGGATGGCAAGGCCGCGCCCCGCATCAGCGTGCCGCTGGCTTCCATCCTCGATGCAGGCAAAGGGCCGGCCGTCTGGGTCATCGAAGGGGACCAGGTCCGGCGCCAGCCCGTGGCCATCGCGCAGATCGAGGACGAGCGGGCACTGGTCACCGGCAAGCTCAACCAGGGCGACCGGATCGTCGCGCTGGGCGCCCATCTGCTGACCGAGGGCACCAAGGTGCAGGCGATCGGCCAGGCGCCCGCCGCCCACGGATCGACGGGGGCTGCCCGTGAGTGAAAGCCGCTTCAACCTCTCGGCGCTGGCGGTTCGCGAGCGCTCCATCACCCTGTTCATGATCATCCTGATCTCCTTGACGGGGTTGGCGGCCTTCCTCAAGCTGGGTCGCGCGGAAGACCCGGCATTCACCATCAAGGTGATGACCATCGTCACCGCATGGCCCGGGGCAACGGCGCAGGAGATGCAGGACCAGGTCGCGGAAAAGCTGGAAAAGCGCCTGCAGGAACTGCGCTGGTACGACCGCACGGAAACCTTCACGCGCCCCGGCCTGGCCTTCACCACGCTCACGCTGCTGGACTCGACCCCGCCCTCCGCGGTGGAGGCCGAGTTCTACCAGGCGCGCAAGAAGATCGGCGATGAAGCCAGGACGCTGCCTGCCGGCGTCATCGGCCCGATGGTGAACGACGAATACTCCGACGTCACCTTCGCGCTCTATGCCCTGAAGGCGCCCGGCGAGCCGCAGCGCGTGCTGGTGCGCGACGCCGAGCAACTGCGGCAGCGCCTGCTGCACGTTCCCGGCGTGAAGAAGGTCAACATCGTCGGCGAACAATCCGAGCGGATCTATGTCGAACTCTCGCACGAGCGCCTGGCCACGCTGGGCGTCAGTCCGCAGGACGTGTTCGCCGCGCTGAACCGGCAGAACGCACTCACGCCTGCCGGCTCGGTGGAGACCGACGGCCCGCAGGTGTTCATCCGCCTGGACGGCGCATTCGATGAGCTGCAGAAGATCCGCGACACGCCGATCGTGGCGCAGGGTCGCACGCTCAAGCTGTCCGACATCGCCACCGTCAAGCGCGGCTACGAGGACCCTTCCACCTTCCTCATCCGCAACGGCGGAGAGCCGTCGCTGATCCTCGGAGTGGTCATGCGCGACGGCTGGAACGGCCTCGACCTGGGGGCCTCCCTCGACAAGGAGGTCAGTGCCATCAATGCCGAGATGCCACTGGGCATGCAGCTCGCCAAGGTGACGGACCAATCGGTCAACATCAGCGGCGCGGTCGACGAATTCATGATGAAGTTCCTGGCGGCACTGATGGTCGTGCTGGTGGTCTGCTTCGTCAGCATGGGCTGGCGTGTGGGCGTGGTGGTGGCCGCCGCAGTACCGCTGACGCTGGCAGCCGTGTTCATCATCATGGCGGCGACCGGCAAGAATTTCGACCGCATCACCCTCGGGTCTCTGATCCTGGCGCTGGGCCTGCTGGTGGACGACGCCATCATCGCCATCGAAATGATGGTTGTGAAGATGGAGGAAGGCTATGACCGCATAGCGGCGTCCGCCTATGCCTGGAGCCACACGGCGGCTCCCATGCTGTCGGGCACGCTGGTGACCGCCGTGGGCTTCATGCCCAACGGCTTTGCCCCGTCCACGGCCGGCGAATACACCAGCAACATGTTCTGGATCGTCGGCATCGCCCTCATCGTTTCCTGGATCGTCGCCGTCATCTTCACGCCCTACCTCGGCGTGAAGATGCTGCCGAACATCAAGAAGGTCGAAGGCGGCCACCATGCGATGTACGGAACGCCCCGCTACGAGCGCTTCCGCCAGGTGCTCGGAAAGGCCATCGCCCGCAAGTGGCTCGTGGCGGCCGCCGTGGTCGCCCTCATGGTGGCGTCCGTCCTGGGCATGGCCATCGTGAAGAAGCAGTTCTTCCCCATCTCCGACCGCCCCGAGGTCATGGTGGAAGTGCAGATGCCTTACGGCACCGCCATCGAGAAAACCAGCGAGGCGACCAAGAAGGTCGAGGCCTGGCTGTCGCAGCAGCCCGAATCCGAGATCGTCACGGCGTACATCGGCCAGGGCGCACCCCGCTTCTTCCTGGCGATTTCGCCAGAGCTGCCGGACCCGTCCTTTGCCAAGATCGTCGTCCGAACGGGCAACCAGGAACAGCGCGATGCGCTCAAGCTGCGCCTGCGTGAAGAGATCGCGCGGGGACTGGCGCCCGAGGCGCAGGTGCGGGCCTCGCAGATCGTCTTCGGTCCCTACTCGCCCTACCCGGTCGCCTACCGCGTCTCCGGCCCTGATCCGGAGAAACTGCGTGACATCGCGGGGGAAGTGCAGAAGGTGCTGCAGGCCAGCCCGATGATGCGCACCGTGAACTCCGACTGGGGCGTGCGCACGCCGGTCGTGCATTTCACCCTGCAGCAGGATCGGCTGCAGGCCGTGGGCCTGACGTCGGAATCCGTGGCGCAGCAACTGCAGTTCTTCCTGAGCGGCGTGCCTGTGACGACGGTCCGCGAGGACATCCGCACGGTGCAGGTGACAGCACGTTCCGCGGGCAACACCCGGCTGGACCTGGCCAAGCTGGAAGACTTCACGCTCACGACGGACCAGGGCCAGCGCATCCCGCTGTCCCAGATCGGCGAGATCAACGTACGCATGGAAGAGCCCGTGATGCGCCGGCGTGACCGCATGCCCACCATCACGGTGCGCGGCGACATTGACGACCAACTGCAGCCCCCGGATGTCTCGGCCGTGATCACGAAGCAGCTGCAGCCCATCAGGGATGCGCTGCCGACGGGCTACAAGATCGTGGAGGCGGGATCCATCGAGGAGTCGGGCAAGGCGATGACGGCGATGGCGCCGCTGTTCCCCATCATGATCGCCATCACGCTGATCATCATCATCCTGCAGGTGCGGTCGATCTCTGCCATGGTGATGGTCTTCCTGACCAGTCCGCTGGGCTTGATCGGTGTGGTGCCCACGCTGATCCTCTTCCAGCAGCCTTTCGGGATCAACGCGCTGGTGGGTCTCGTGGCGCTGTCGGGCATTCTGATGCGCAACACGCTGATCCTGATCGGGCAGATCCAGCACAACAAGCAGGAGGGGCTGGACCCGTTCCACGCCGTGGTGGAAGCCACGGTGCAGCGCGCCCGGCCGGTGATCCTGACGGCCCTGGCCGCCGTGCTGGCATTCATTCCGCTGACCCACTCGGTGTTCTGGGGAACGCTGGCCTACACGCTGATCGGAGGAACCCTGGCCGGCACGGTGCTCACGCTGGTGTTCCTGCCGGCGATGTACGCCATCTGGTACCGCATCAAGCCCCCGGGCGCCGGCGCCCCTGCCCCGTCCACCGCGGCGGGCCCTGCAGCCGCCGCCCACTGACCGGACGCCATCCAAGGAATCAACAACATGCACAACACCACCACTGTCGTCGTCGTGACGGGCGTTTCGTCCGGCATCGGGCGCGCGACCGCCCAGGCCTTCGTAGCGCGGGGCTGCCAGGTCTTCGGATCGGTGCGCGATCTGGACCATGCCGTGCCGCTGCCGGGCGTCGAACTGTTCGAGATGGATGTGCGGCAGGACGCCTCCGTTCGCCGGGGCATCCAGTTCGTGATCGACCGCGCCGCACGCATCGACGTGCTCGTGAACAACGCCGGGGTCAATCTGGTCGGATCGGTCGAAGAGACGACGGTCAAGGAAGCGGCCGCCCTGTTCGAGACCAATCTGTTCGGTCTGATGCGCACCACGCAGGCGGTACTGCCGCACATGCGTGCCCAGCGGGCGGGCCGGATCGTCAACCTCAGTTCGGTCCTGGGCTTTCTCCCGGCGCCCTACATGGGCCTCTATGCCGCATCCAAGCACGCCGTGGAGGGGCTGTCGGAAACACTGGACCATGAAGTGCGCGCCTTCGGCATCCGCGTGGCGCTGGTTCAACCCTCCTACACCAGGACGCAGCTAGAGGCCAACTCGCCCTTAGTGGAGTTACCGATCGCGGCCTACGACCGCGAGCGGCAGGTGGTGTCACAGGCCGTTGCGGCCCACCTGAAGCATGCGGCGGAGCCCACGCTGGTCGCCGACACGATTGTCGAAGCGGCCCTGGGCCGTTGGCGCATGCGCGCACCTCCCAAAGGGCAGGCATCGCTTCTGAGCAAGCTGCGGCGCTTCATGCCCTTCGGGCCCGTCGACGCGAGTTTGAGAAAGCAGCTCGGACTGCAGTAAGAACCGGGGCGCACGCCTCGCTTCGGGACGGCTTGGGCGCCGCCGCCACGGCCCTTACAGGCCGGTGGCAGGGGCGAAACGGATCCCGACCTCGGTGCGATCCGCATCCGAGCTGGCCCAGACCTCACCGCCGTGCATGCGCGCGATGGCCGCCACTATGGCAAGGCCCAGCCCCGCGTGCATGCCCTCCCGCTGCCGGGCAGCGTCCCCCCGGTAGAAACGGTCGAACAGGCGCGGAAGCACGGCGTCCGGGATCCGGGGGCCTTCGTTGACCACGGAAACGCTGGGGCCTGCCGCCCCTGCCGCATTCAGCACGATCCGGATGGTGCTGCCCGGCAGCGCATAGCGGCTGGCATTGCTCAGCAGGTTGGACACCCCCCGCTGCAGCAGCCGTTCGTCCACGGGCAGAGTGAGATCGCCCTCGACGCGCAATTGCAGGCCGCGCTCGGCGGCATCGGCCTCGTGGTACTCCAGCAGGTCCGCCATCAGCGCCCCCAGGCTGAGCGGCGCTCCGACCCGGGCGCGCTGCCCTCCGTCCGCACGGGCAAGGAAGAGCATGTCGTTCACCACGGAGGCCATGCGCCCCAGCTCTTCCAGATTGGACGCCAGGGTCTGCGTGAGCTCCGCCTCGGTGCGGGGACGGGACAGCGCCAGTTCCGTCTTCCCGATCAGGGCGGTCAGCGGGGTGCGCAGCTCATGGGCGACATCGGCATTGAACGACTCCAGCTGCACCCGGCCATTCTCCAGCCGGTCGATGAGTTCGTTGAAACGCTGTACCAGCGGCGACAGCTCGACGCTCGGCGGCGAGAGATGCAGATGCCCGAGATGCCGGGTGGCGGACATGGCCTGCGTCTGCTCAGCCAGCTGGCTCAGGGGGCGCAGGCCCCGGTGCACCACCCAGCGGGCGAGCCCCGCGCTCAGCAGCGCGCCAGCGGCCGTGGCCAGGGCCAGCATGCGGGCCAGAGCCTCCTGGCGCGCTACGTCCTCGGAGATATCGATATCGAAGCGGCCGTTCAGGGCCATGCGGCCATCCGCCGAATGCAGCACGAAGCTCCGCGAGCGCACCTGCCCGGACAGCACATGGGCCTCGTCCGCAGGGTCCACGTAGAACGCAGAGCCGTCCTCATGGTGCAGCTGCAGCCGCGACCCCTGGCGCTTGACGGCATTGGCCTGCAGCAAGCGCAGGAAATCCTGGTTCTCCGGCCTGAGCAGGGCGTTCGACGTTTCCACCAGCTTCTGCACCTTGATCGCCAGCAGGCGCGACTGCGCGCGTTCGTGCAGTTGCTGCACGCCCAGGTAGACCACCATCGAAATGGCGCCCAGCAGCAGGCTGATGCCGATGCCGAGCTGCCAGGCCAGCCGCCGCAGGACCGAATGGCGCGTGTCCGCGGCGGGCTCACGCCACGCCGGCATCGCGGTCCTCCAGCATGTACCCGACGCCCCGTACCGTGTGGATGAGCTTGTGGCGGAAGGCATCGTCGATCTTGGCCCGCAGCCGCCGGACGGCGACTTCCACCATGTTGGTATCCGAATCGAAATGGATGTTCCAGATCCGCTCAGCCAGCGTCGTGCGTGTCAGCACCTGGCCCTTGCGCCGCACGAACAGGCTGAGCAGCTGAAACTCCTTGGTGGACAGCTCGACGCGGCGCCCCGCGCGATGTACCCGGTGCGCGGCCAGGTCGATCTCCAGGTCGGCAACGCGCAGGAGGTTCTGCTCCTGGAAGCTGGCTGCCCCCCGGCGGATCAGCGCCTCGACGCGCGCCTGAAGCTCCGAGAAAGCGAACGGTTTGACCAGATAGTCGTCGGCCCCCGCCTTCAAGCCCTGGACCTTGTCGTCCAGCCGGTCGCGCGCCGTCAGCATCAGCACGGGCTGGCTGCCCTTGCGGCGGATGGCGTGGAGCACCTCGAACCCGTCGCATCCGGGCAGCATGACATCAAGCAACACCAGCGCATGGTCGCCTTGCAAGGCCATCGCGCGCCCGCTGATGCCGTCGTGGGCCACGTCCACGCGGTAGCCGCATTCGGACAGCCCCTGGTACAGGTAGCCCGCCACGCTCTGGTCATCCTCGATCACTAGCAGTTTGTGCACGGGCACCCCTTTCGCCGCCATTGTGCATGGGCATCTGCGGCGGCCGATTACGGATCTGTAATGCATCTGAGCGCCATCCGTTATGTGGGCGTGGAGCATGGCGGAACGCGGGCCACGCACCGGAGGACCGCATTCCTGCAACCCCTTGAATGGAGTGACGCGCATGGCCTTCATGCTTCCCCAGACTGCTGCTGCACGCCGCGCGTTCCTGCGCGGCGGCCTGGCCTTGGCCGCCACCGGAGCGACGCACGGCGTCGTCAGCGCCCAGACCGCAGCCCCCTCCACGCAGCCCTCCGCTCCGCCCCGCTTTCCGGCGCAACCTCCCGACATCCTTTCCAAGCGCATCCAGCGCACGGGCGACGTGGTGCCGGCCCTGGGACTGGGCACCTTCCTCACCTTCGACCAGTTGCCTGGAGCGCCGCGCGCGGAGCTGTTCGAGGTCATCGGCCACTACCTGCGGGCCGGCGTGCGCGTCGTCGACACCTCGCCGCTGTATGGCAGCGCCGAAGTGACCGTCGGCGACGCGGCCAGCGCCCTGGGCGCTACCGACCAGCTGTTCCTGGCGAACAAGATCTGGTCCACCGGGGCGTTCCTGGCGGACGAAGGCCAGGCCCGCCGCAGCCTGGAGGAGTCTCAGCTGCGCCTGTGGCGCCGCGGCTTCGACCTCATGCAATGCCACAGCCTGGTGAACGTCGACGTCGTGCTGCCACTGATGGCCGCCTGGAAGAAGGAGGGCCTGATCCGCATGGTGGGCGTGACGCACCACGAGAACGATTACCACGAGGTGCTGGCCAAGTGGATCCGGCGCGGCGTGGTGGACGCGGTGCAGGTCAACTACTCCATCGCCAACCGGGCGGCCGAAAGCACCGTGCTGCGCGCCGCCCAGGAGGCGGGGGTGGCCGTGTTCATCAACATGCCCCTGGAGAAAGGCCGGCTGCACAAGGCCATCGGCCAGTCGCCGCTGCCCGCTTTCGCCGGCGAGCTGGGAATCCAGAACTGGGCGCAGTACTTCCTGAAGTTCGTGATGTCGCACCCGGCCGTCACCTGCTGCCTGAGCGCCACCGCGAACCCCGCGCATGCGCTGGAGAACATCGGCGCGTTGCGCGGCCCCCTGCCGGACGCGGCCCTGCGCGCGCGCATGGTGCAGTACGTGGAAGGCCTGCCAGGCTTCGCCCAGGTGCAGACGCTGCCGTGGTACCCGGACAAGCAGTCGCAGTACCAGGGCCTGATCCGCCGCGCGCAGGCGGCGCTGCGCGCGCGCCAATGAGCGCCCTGCAGAAGCATCTTCCGCCGAAACCGCCCGACCGCGGGCATGCCGCTCGCATCATCTTCAAAGGACTTGAACACCATGGACCGCCGCCACTTCCTGCATAGCGCCACCGCTACCGCCACCACGCTGGCCGGCCTTGCCGCCATGCCTCTTGCACGGGCCCAAGCACCAGCCCTGCCCCCGGGGCTGACCGAGCGCGGAAGCGTTCTGCCCACGCGGGGCACCGTCACCCAGCGCCCGCTGCCCGTCAATGCGCCGGCAGGCGCCGGCCAACGCTACCGCCCGGCGTTCCGGTTCGGCCTGGGCGGCACGCAGATCGGCAACATCTTCGCCGCCATCAGCGACGAACAGGCCCAGGCGGTGCTGCACGCCGCATGGGACGCCGGTGTCCGGCACTTCGACACCTCCCCGTTCTACGGCTACGGGCTCAGCGAATACCGGCTGGGGCACTTCCTGCGCGGCAAGAACCCGGATGACTACGTCGTGTCCACCAAGGTCGGCCGCGTGCTGCAGGCCACACGCGGCCCGCTGCCCAATGCAGCGCTGTGGGTCAACCCGGCACCCATGGGCTACCGCTACGACTTCACCGCCGCGGGGGCGCGACGTTCCGTGGAAGACAGTCTGCAGCGGCTGGGCCTGCCCAAGATCGACGTGGTCTACATCCACGACCTGTCGCCGGACAACACCGAACTGCCCGGCAGCTGGCGCGACCATTTCGCCGTTGCAGCGCGCGGCGCCATGCCGGAGCTGGCGCGCATGCGCGAGCAAGGCCTGATCCGCGGCTGGGGTTTCGGCATCAACACCGCCGATGCCGCGGTGCTTGCCGCCACATCCGACGTGCCCACGCCGGACGTCGTGCTGCTGGCCTGCCAGTACTCTATCCTCGACCATGAAACGACCCTCGCCAAGACCTTCCCCGCGCTGCAGCGCAAGGGCATCTCCGTCGTGGTCGGCACGCCGTTGAACGATGGTTTCCTCGGCGGGCGCAACCGCTACCACTTCAGCGACCAGATTCCGGCGGGCGCTGTGGAGAAGCGTGCACGCATCGCGGCCGTGGCCGACCAGCACGGCATCGACCTGCGCACCGCCGCCCTGCAGTTTGCCGCCGCGCCGGACATCGTGTCTGCCATCATTCCCGGGGCGCGCGCAGCTGGACAGGTCCAGGCCAACGCGGAATCGATGCGCGTGGCCGTTCCGACGGCCTTCTGGGAGGCACTGCGGCGCGAGGGGCTGATCTCCCGCCAGGCGCCCGTCCCTGCCTGAGCCCGTGCCATAGGAGTGCATGAATGACGAGGACCGCCACCATCCAAGCCGTATTGTCCGGAGCGGCACTCGCCCTCGTCGGGCTGGGCACCCACGCCCAGGCCCCAGGCCCTGACCGGGTCGCCCTGAACGGCTTTGCGATCGACCGGCACGAGGTCACCATCTTCCAGTTCACCGAGTTCGCGCGGGCGACCGGGCTCACGACGGCCGCCGAGCGCGAGGGCGGCGGCCACGAATGGGGCCAAGGCTGGGAGCGCCGTGCCGGCTGGAGCTTCCGGCGGCCTTTCGGCGCTGCCCCCGACAGCCCCCAATGGCCCGCCGTCCATGTGAGCTGGCACGAAGCGCGTGCCTACTGCGCGTGGGCCGGCGGGCGCCTGCCCACGCGGGCGGAATGGACGTCGGCGGCCTACACGGAACAGGGAGGCGGTGCACAGGCAGGCTTCACCCGGGCACGAACCTACACCTACCCCACCGGCGACACGGCCAGCGGCGCCAACACCAACGGCACCGACCGGTGGCCGCGCCTGGCCGCGGCAGGCACCACCCGCCCGGGCGTCAATGGGCTGTACGACATGGGGGCCAATGCCTGGGAGTGGCTGGCAGACCGCCGGGGCGACGATGCCCTGACGGCCGGCGGATCATGGTGGTACGGCGAAGACCAGATGCGGGCGGAGTCCATGCAATGGAAGCCAGCCAGCTTCTACGCGGTCTACGTCGGTCTGCGCTGCGTCTACGGTCTTCCTGCGCGGCGCTGAGGGGACAGCTGTCAGCCCTTGTGAACTTGTTGCCGCCCCCCACGCGCAGGGCGCACGCTGCCGTCGGGCCCTGCAGCGACGGAACGCGCTGCTTCGGGCCGCCAGGAACAACGGCGCCTGCCTGGACAGCGGGCGCGTTTCTTCCCCGGCTCGGCCTCAGCCCCGGAACGCGCGCTGGCGGGCCCTGCGGTCTTCGGGCGTCTCGCTGAGGAGGTCGTCGACCACCTGCTGCCGGGTCAGGCCCCGTGCGGCCGAGGTGGGCGCAGCCGCGGGCTCGCCCCGCTCGGAGATGTGGACCATGGCGCCGCTGCGCTGGGCTTCGATCGCCTCGGCGCGCACCTGTTCGCGCGTCTTCGCGCCCTGGAAGTGCTCGGGATGCACCGTCACGCCGGACTCGTTGTTGGCCAGGTGCCAGTAGCTCCCTGCAGCGGCCGTGGCAGGCAGGAGACCGCCGGCGGCCAAAGCGGCGGCAGCGGCAAGAGCGGCGAGGGTGGAACGTTGTCGGGTCATGGAAAAACTCCTTGCAGTGTGGACAAAAGGCACCTTCCGTTCGTGCTCCAGCAGCATGAGCAGAAGATGGCTTCACTGTAGAAATTCGGGGCCGACAGCACGCCCACGGGAAGATGACAATCAGGTCATCCCGCACCGCCCGCCAGCCGTATGCCGATGCGCGTGGTGCCCCCAGAGGATTCGGCCACCGTGTCGCCGCCGTGCATGCGCGCGATCGCGGCCACGATGGCCAGGCCCAGGCCATGGTTGCGGTCGGCGTGGGAGCGCGCCGGGTCGGCACGGTAGAAGCGGTCGAACAAGCGCGGCAGATGTTCGGCGTCCACGGCAGCCCCCTGGTTGGTCACGGCCAGTTCGACGCCGCCTTGCGCCAGCGGGAGGATCTCAATGACCACGCAGGTTCCTGTCCGCGCATAGCGGGTCGCATTGCCCAGCAGGTTGGACAGCGCACGGCGCAGCAGAGGCCCATCCACGCTCGCGCTCGCATCGCCCTGCACCTCGCAGCGCAGATCTGCCTCGAGCAACGCCGCCTCGTGGAACTCGGCCACCTCGGCGGCCAGCGCCGCCAGGCTGGGCTGCCAGGTGCGCCGCGCCGGCAGGCCCCGCTCGGCGTTCGACAGGAAGAGCATGTCGCCGACGATGCCGGCCATGCGGTGCAGCTCTTCCAGGTTGGAGCCCAGCACATCGCACAGCTCCCCCGGGCCGCGCGGGCGGCGCAGCGCCAGTTCGCAGCTGCTGATGAGGGTGGCCAGCGGCGTGTTCAACTCATGCGCCACATCGGCGTTGAACGCTTCCATCTGCCGGTAGGCCACGTCCAGCCGGTCCAGCAGCGCGTTGAACTGCGCGATCAGGGGCTGCAGTTCCTCGGCCTGCTCGCTGCCGTCCAGCCGCCGGTCCAGCCGCAATGCGTGCACGCGGCGGGTCTGCTCCACCAGCTTGTGCAGCGGCGAGAGCCCCAGCCCCACCAGCCAGAAGCCACCCGCCGACACGGCCACGGTGCCCGCCAGCGCCGCCAGCGCGAGGGTCCAGGCCAGACGCGCCAGCAAGGCCTCGTCGCCTTGCTGGTTCAAGGTAAGCGTGGCATGCGCCGTGGCGCTGGCATCGCCCGGCACGCGGATCGCGAAATCCAGCCGCTTGGTGTCCTGGCTGTCGGTCCGCGCGCGCAGGGTTTCATAGATCAGGCGGCCACCCACGTCCGTGAGCCGCAGCGACAGCTCGTCATGCCCCGCCAGAAAGTCGTTCAGCAGGTGGCGCACACCGTCCATGTCATGCGCGTCCCGCCGTTCCGCCAGCAGGTGCTGCACGGCCGCCTGCTTCTGACGGAGGACGTCGTCCTGCCGTGCCGCGAGCGTCCAGGCGATGACGACGTACACCGCCACGCACACCAGCCCCAGCCCCGCCATGGCCTGCAGCGCCAGCCACCGCGACAGCCGCCCCCGCAGGCTGCCCGCCACTGTGCGAAGCATCATGGCGTGCGCGGCTCCAGCACGTAGCCCATGCCGCGCACCGTGTGCAGCAGGGGCGCCTCGAACGGCTGGTCCAGCTTGCTGCGCAGGCGGCGGATGGCCACCTCCACCACATTGGTCTCGCTGTCAAAGTTCATGTCCCAGACCTGCTCGGCCAGTTCGGTGCGCGACAGCACTTCGCCCTGCCGGCGCAGCAGTAGGCTCAGCAGATTGAACTCCTTGGCCGTCAGGTCCAGCCGCTGGCCGGCGCGCACCGCCTTGCGGCGGATCAGGTCCAGCTCCAGGTCGGCCAGGCGCAGTACGGTGGCCTCGCCCGTGCCGCGCGGCCCCTGCGCCCGGCGCAACAGCACCTGGATGCGCGCCACCAGCTCCGAGAACGCGAAGGGCTTGACCAGGTAGTCGTCGGCCCCGCTCTGGAGCCCGCGCACGCGGTCTTCCACCTGCGCCCTCGCCGTGAGCATCAGCACCGGCGTCTGCCGCGTCTGGCGCAGGGCCGCCAGCACGGCCAGCCCATCGATGCCGGGCAGCATGCCGTCCAGCACGATCAGGTCATAGGCGGCCTCGCTGGCCATGTGCAGACCGTCCACCCCGTTGAACGCCACATCGACCACATAGCCTTCTTCGCCGAGCCCCTTGCGCAGATACGCCGAGAGCTTGGGTTCATCTTCCACCAGCAGCAGTTTCATGCCCGCATTCTGGCGCCGCAGGGCGCTGCGGCAGATTACAGACTTGTCATCGGGACGTCGGCCTGCCGTGGGTTTCGCCGGCCTAGAGTGCGAAGAATCCCCATCGACGCCAGTGCCTTCCAGACTGCCTCGCCCGTTCGCTACACTCGCGCCCCATGCATCGCTTCGTGCTGGTCTTCCTGCTGCTTCTGCTGCCCGTCCAATGGACGTGGGCCGCCGCTGCCAGCATTTGCCGCCACGAAAGCGGGGCGGCCAGCCAGCACTTCGGACACCATGACCACCGGCATGAGGTGGGCGTGAACGGGGGGTCGCTGGTGGAAAAGCTGTCGGACACCGGCGCCCAGCTTTCCGATGTCGACCATGCCGACTGCGCCAATTGCCACGGTGCAGCGCCGGCGCTCACCGCGCTGCACCACGCCCCCGCGCTGCACCAGCCCCTGCCGCAGGGGGCCACGCCCTATCTGCGGGCCGTCACCTCGGGCATTCCCGAGCGGCTGATCCGACCACCTCACACCCGTTTCCTCTGATTTCCGGCCCGCCCTGGCGCCGCGCTCCCTGCGCGGCGGCCTAGTGCGAGCCTTCTTTCGGACGAAACCGCGGCAGCCCGCACTGCCGCCCAAGAGGTCACCATGCTTTGTTTTCCCGGACCCCGCCCAGGGGTCAATGGCCGGCGCGCGCGCGCATGGGCTGCAGCGGCGCTGAGCCTCGCTGCCCTGCCGGCATGGACGCAATACGCCCCAGCCCCGGGGCCGGCCGCCCCCGCGCAGGCCGCCCCAGCGACACCTTCTCAGGCGCCCGCCATCACCACCCTTCGAGAGGCCTTCGATGCGGCCTGGGCACGCCAGCCCGAAGCGGCCAGTGCCGCCCAGTACCGCCAGGCGGCCCAGGGCCGGCAAGCGGTCGCGAACGGCTGGACGCCCGAACCTCCGGCGCTGGAGCTGTCCAGCAAGACCGACCGCTGGCATCGCGACGAGGGGAGCCGCGAGATGGAAGTGGGCCTGGCCGTGCCCCTCTGGCTGCCCGGCGAACGAGGCCGTTCGCAGGCCCTGGCCCAGGCCGAGATCGATGCACTGGACTCCCGCCAGGCGGCCTCTCGGCTGCGCCTGGCCGGCACCCTGCGCGAGGCGTGGTGGCAGCTGCACCGCGCGCAGCTGGATATCTCGCTGGCCCAAGCCCGTCGCGACAGCGCAGCCCAATTGGCCCAAGATGTGGCCCGGCGCGTGCGGGCCGGCGACCTGGCGCGCGCAGACCAGCACCAGGCCGATGGCGCACTGGCTGCAGCCGAGGCCGAACTGGCCGAGGCCCGCGCACAGCATGCCGTTCAGCAGCAGACCCTGAACACCTTGGTCGCCCGGCCCGTGACCGTGCAGGCTGAGCCGGCCCAGCCCCTGCCCGACAGCACCGCGGCAGCGGTGCCCGGGCGCGCATCGGGCCCGTCGGCAGCCGATGAGCAGGCGGTTGCCGAACACCCCGCCCTGCGCGAGGCCCAGGGCAAGGTCCGGGTGGCCGAGCGCAACCACGAGCTGGCGAACGCGCAAACGCGCGCCAACCCCGAGCTGACCATGGCCACCACCCGGGAACGGGGCGAGCGCGGCGAGCGCCACGCCCAGAGCGTCACGGTGGGCGTGCGCATCCCGTTCGGCGCCAGCGGTGTCCGGCAGAACAAGGCAGCCACCGCGGCGGCCGAGATGCTGGAAGCCCAGAGCCAGCTGGAAGGCGAACGGCTGCGCATCACCGGCGAGATCGCCAGCGCCCGTGCCCGGTTGGCCGGTGCCCGCGCAGCCGCCCGGTCCGCGGACCGCCGCGCCGCCCTGGCGCGCGAAACGCAGGGCTTCGTCGGCAAGGCATTCCGGGCGGGCGAGACCGACCTGCCCAACCGCCTGCTCGTCGAACTGGAAGCCGCCGAGGCCGAACGCCAGTCGGCCATTGCCCGGCTCAACGTGAACCAGGCCCTGTCCGCCCTCGACCAGGCCCTGGGCCTGCTGCCGCAATGACGCCGCGCAGCCCCCAGACCCCCCGCATTCTTCGGAACCTCCCCATGAACCTGCCACTTTCCCCCTCGCTGCGGGCGCTGCCCGTCGGCGTGCTTCTGGCCGCGGCCTTGCTGCTGCCCGCCCCCGCTTTCGCCCACGAGGGCCACGACGACGCGCCTGCCACGGCTACGGGCCCGTCCCAGCCGCGTTTCGTGGCGGCCTCCGACCTGTTCGAGCTGGTCGGCGTGGTCCAGGGCAAACAGCTGACGCTGTACCTCGACCATGCACCCACCAACGTGCCGGTGAAGAACGCCACGCTGGAACTGGAGATCGGCGACCGCAAGCTGCAGGCCCAGCCGCAGGGCGACGGCCAGTTCAAAGCCACGCTGGAGGCCGCCTTGCCCGAAGGCACCACGCCCGTGACCGCCACGGTGACGGCCGGCAACGACAGCGATCTGCTGGCCGGCGAGATCGACATCCACGGCGCCACGCACGCCGAACCCGCCCATGCCCACGGCTGGAAGGAATACGCCCTCTGGGCCGCTGGCGGCATCGCCGTCCTCGCGCTGGCCGTGGCCGCGCTCCGCATGACCCGCAAGAAGGCAGGTGCCGCATGAAGCTCCACACCCTCACCCGTACCACCCCGCGCCGTGCCCTGGGCGCCCCTGCGTTGGCCGGCCTGCTGTCCGCCGCCCTGTGCTTTGTCGCCGTACCGTCCCTGGCCGGCGAGGGGCACGACCATGGCGAGGCGCCCGCCGCTGCCCACAGCAACGGCCCGCAGCGCCTGCCCGATGGCAGCGTGTTCCTGCCCAAGCCGGCTCAGCGGCAAATGGGCATCCGCACGGCGCCCGGCGCGCAACGCGCTCTGCCCCGCTCGGTGGAGCTGAACGGGCAGGTGCTCATGGACCCGAATGCCGGCGGCAAGGTGCAGGCCATGGTGGCCGGTCGCCTGGAGCCCGGCCCGCGCGGCCTGCCCGCAGTGGGTCAGGCCGTGCGCAAGGGCGAAGTGCTCGCCTATGTGCAGCCGGCCGCGAGCAGCCTGGAGCGCTCCAGCCAGCAAGCCCAGCTGGCCGAACTGCGCGCCGCGAAGCAACTGGCCGAGAAGCGGCTGGCGCGGCTGCGTGACCTGGCCGACACCGTGCCCCGCAAGGAGATCGAGGCGCTGGAGAGCGAGGTCGCCAGCCTGGGCGAGCGTGCGCGTGCCGTGGGCAAGGGGCTGGACGGGCGCGATGCGCTGCTCGCTCCGGCCTCCGGCGTGATCGCCGCGGCGTACGCCGTGGCCGGCCAGGTGATCGACGCGCGTGAGCTGGTGTTCGAGATCGTGGACGCACAGCGCCTGCGTGTGGAGGCCCTGGCGTACGACACGGCACTGGCCCAGGACGTGGCCGGCGCCTACGTGACCACCGACAGCGGCCAGCGTGTGGCCCTGACCCTGGTGGGCGCGGCCCGCAGCCTGCGCGAGCAGGCACTGCCGATCCAGTTCCGCGCACAAGGCGACGGGCTGGGGCACCTGGCCATCGGGCAGCCGGTACGGGTCGTCGTGCAGACACGCAGCCAGGTCACGGGCGTGCCCGTGCCGGCCGCAGCGCTGGTCAAGAACCCGTCCAACCAGACCATCGTCTGGGTGAAGACGGCGACCGAGCGCTTCGAGCCCCGTGTAGTGACGGCCGCGCCGCTCGATGGCGCATCGGTCAACGTGACGGCGGGACTGCAGGGAGGCGAGCGCATCGTCACCGAGAGCGCCAGCCTGATCAACCAAGTCCGCTGAGGAGCCCCGCATGTTCAAGTGGCTTCTGGACAGCAGCCTGGCCAACCGGCTGCTCATCATCATCGCCAGCCTGGTGCTGGTCGCGTACGGGGCATTCACCCTGTCACGCACGCCGGTGGACGTGTTTCCCGACCTCAACAAGCCCACCGTCACCATCATGACGGAGGCCGGCGGCATGGCCGCCGAGGAGGTGGAACAGCTCATCACCTTCCCGCTGGAGACGACCATGAACGGCCTGCCAGGCGTGGAGTCCGTGCGCTCCACTTCCAGCGCGGGGCTGTCGTTTCTCTACGTCACCTTCGACTGGAGCACGGAGATCTTCCGCGCCCGGCAGATGGTGTCGGAACGCCTGTCTTCCATGGAGGAAGGCCTGCCCGTGGGCGTGGTGCCGCGCATGGGGCCCATTAGCTCGATCATGGGCGAGATCATGCAGATCGCGATCCCCATCGACACGGCCAAGGTGTCTTCCATGGCGGTGCGCGAGTACGCCGACTGGGTGCTGCGCCCGCGCCTGATGGCGATTCCGGGCGTGGCCCAGGTGATCCCCATCGGCGGCGAGGTGCGCCAGTTCCAGGTGCAGCCCCACACCGCCCGCCTGGCGGAGCTGGGCATCTCGCACGACCAGCTGGAAGGTGCGTTGAAAGGCTTCTCGTCCAACACGTCCGGCGGCTTCCTGGAGCTGAACGGGCGCGAGTACCTGATCCGGCACCTGGGCCGCACCTCCAACCTGGAGGATCTGAAGAACCTCGCCCTCACGGCCCGCAACGGCCAGCCCATCCTGCTGCGCCAGCTGGCCGATGTGACCTTCGCGCCCGCGCTCAAGCGCGGCGACGCCGGGTTCGAGGGCCGGCCGGCGGTGATCCTGGGCATCCAGAAGCAGCCCACGGCCGACACCATCGCCCTGACCCGCTCCATCGAGGAAGCCCTGACCGGCATGAAGGCCTCGCTGCCCGCGGGCATGGACGCGCCGCAGGTCACCTTCCGCCAGGCCAGCTTCATCGAGGCCTCCATCACCACGCTGCAGGGCAAGCTGATCGCCGCCTCGGCCTTCGTGGCGGTGATCCTGTTCCTGTTCCTCGGCAACCTGCGCACCACCGTGATCGCCCTGGTCGCCATCCCCGTGTCGATCTTCATCACGGCGCTGGTCTTCCGGTACTTCGGGTTGTCGATCAACACGATGACGCTGGGCGGCCTGGCGATCGCCATCGGCGGGCTGGTGGACGACGCCGTGGTGGGCATCGAAAACGTGATGCGCCGCCTGAAGGAAGACCGCGTCAAGCACCCGAACCACCGCCTGAATCCGCTGGAGGTGGTGGCCCAGGCGACCATGGAGGTGCGCTCGGCCATCCTGTATGCCACGGTCATCATCGTGCTGGTGTTCGTGCCCCTGTTCGCCCTTCCGGGCATGGAGGGGCGGCTGTTCGTGCCCCTGGGCATCGCCTTCATCGTCTCCACGCTGGCCAGCCTGGTGGTGTCGGTGACCGTGACGCCCGTGCTCAGCCTGTACCTGCTGCCGCGCATGAAGTCGCTGGACCATGGCGACACGCGCATGCTGGCCTGGCTGAAGGCACGCTACCGCAACGGCCTGCAAGCCACGCTGGAGCGCCCGCGCACCGCGATGGCGGCCGGCGTGGTGGCGGTGCTGGTGTCGCTGGCGGCGGTGCCGTTCTTTCCCACCACGTTCCTGCCGCCGTTCAACGAGGGCACGCTGCTCATCGGCCTGCGGCTGAATCCCGGCGTGACGCTGGCCGAAAGCTCGGCCCTGGCCAGCCAGGCCGAGGTGCTGGTCGCCCAGGTGCCCGAGGTAACGCACGTGGGCCGGCGCAGCGGCCGCGCCGAACTGGACGAGCATGCCGAGGGCGTGCACGTGAGCGAGCTGGACGTGGGACTCAAGCCCAGCAGCGAGATCACGCGCTCCATGGACGAGATCAGCGCGGACATCCGCGCGCGCCTGTCCAACCTGCCGGCGGCCATCGGCATCGGCCAGCCCATCTCGCACCGCATCGACCACATGCTCTCGGGCGTGCGCTCGCAGATCGCCATCAAGATCTTCGGCGAAGACCTGGACACCCTGCGCGGCCAAGCCGAGCTGCTGCGCTCGCGGCTGGCCGCCATCCCCGGCATGGCCGATCTGGAGGTCGAGAAGCAGGTGCTGGCGCCGCAGATCAAGATCCGCATCGACTACGACGCCGCTGCCCGCTATGGCGTGCCCGCCACGCAGATCCTGACCACGCTGCAGGCGCTGGTCGAGGGTGAACGCGTGACGCAGATCGTGGAAGGCAACCGCCGCTTCGCGCTGGTGGTGCGCCTGCCGGAGAGCGCCCGCTCGGTGGATGGCCTGGGCAAGATCCTGATCGAGACGCCCAACGGCCGCGTGCCGCTGTCCAAGCTGGCCGCTATCGAAGACGGCGACGGTCCCAACCAAGTGAGCCGCGATGACGGCAAGCGCCGCATCGTGCTGTCTGCCAATGCACAGGGGCGGCCGCTGTCCGACGTGGTGGCCGACATCCGCGCCGTGGTCGCGCAGACGCCGCTGCCCGAGGGCTATTTCATCACCCTGGGCGGCCAGTTCCAGGCGCAGGAGGAAGCCTCGCGCCTGGTGGGCCTGCTGTCCATCGTGTCCGCGGTGCTGATGTTCGTGGTGCTGTTCAGCCGCTACAAGAGCACGCGACTGGCGCTGCTCATCATGGCCAACATTCCCCTGGCGCTGGTGGGCGCAGTGCTGGGCCTGGCGCTGTCGGGACAGCCCCTGTCGGTGGCGGCGCTGGTGGGCTTCATCACGCTGGCGGGCATCTCGGTGCGCAACGGCATCCTGAAGGTCAGCCACTACATCAACCTGATGCGCTTCGAGGGCGAGAACTTCGATACGCGGATGATCGTGCGCGGCTCGCTGGAGCGTCTGAGTCCCGTGCTCATGACGGCGCTGGTGACGGCGTTCGCGCTGGCGCCGCTGCTGTTCGAGGCCGAGCGCCCGGGCACCGAGATCCTGCACCCCGTGGCGGTGGTGATCTTCTCGGGCCTCATCAGCTCGACGCTGCTGGACACCTTTCTCACGCCCGCCATGTTCTGGCTCTTCGGCCGCCGCGACGCAGAGCGCCTGGTCGACGACCGCAACGCCGAAGCGTTCTGATTCCCACCGCTCCATTGCTTCCATTCGTTCAATCCGCTCAATCCAGGAGAAACCGCATGAAACGACATATCACCCCCCTGCTGGCCAGTCTCGTGCTCGCCTTCAGCAGCACCGCCACCATCGCAGCAGGCGACCATGGTGCCGGCCATGACCATCAGCCCGTGCACGGCGGCGTCGTGGCCGAGGCCAGCGACATGGACTTTGAACTCGTGGCCTCCGCGGGCCACCTGCGCCTTTACGTGCGCGACCACGGCAAGCCCGCCCAGATCGCCGGCGCCACCGCCAAGGTTACCCTGCTGAACGGCAAGGACAAGACCGAGGCGCAACTTCAGCCTGCGGGCGACCGGCTGGAGGCACAGGGGGACTTCAAAGCCGGCCCGGGCACCAAGGCCGTGGCCGCGGTGACGCTGCCGGGAAAGAAGCCGGTCAACGTGCGGTTCGCGCTGAAGTGACGGAACCCGCGCGCTGAGCGACCCGCCGCAGCGCGGGCCGTGCGCGAACCACGCGGATCCTGCACAGGCAGAGCGTGATCCGCATGGTCTCGACGAACCGGCGTGCGGATAAGCCGGGCAAGAGGCGGCGGCCTACGGCACGCGGCCCCTCGCGCCGCGACACTGGAGCCCGTCCATCAGATCTCCGCCGGCCGCTCCATGCCCCCACCCACCCGTTCCTCCAAGTCTGCCAAGGCACCCGCATCGCCTACTGAACGCCAGGCGCCCACGGCGCTGCCGGATCCCGCCGATGGCTGCATCCACGTCCGCGGCGCGCGCGAGCACAACCTGAAGAATGTGGATGTGGTGATCCCGCGCAACGCCCTCGTGGTCTTCACGGGGGTGTCCGGCTCGGGCAAGTCGTCGCTTGCCTTCGGCACCCTGTATGCGGAGGCGCAGCGCCGGTACTTCGAATCGGTCGCGCCGTATGCGCGCAGGCTCATCGACCAGGTGGGCGTACCGCAGGTCGACGCCATCGACGGCCTCCCCCCGGCCGTGGCGCTGCAGCAGCAACGGGGCACGCCCACGGCACGGTCATCCGTGGGCAGCGTCACCACCCTCTCCAGCCTGGTGCGCATGCTGTACTCGCGCGCCGGCGCCTACCCCGCGCACCAGCCGATGCTGTATGCGGAGGACTTTTCACCCAACACCCCGCAGGGCGCGTGCCCGCATTGCCACGGACTGGGCCGGCTGTACGAAGTGACCGAGGCGTCGATGGTCCCCGACGACTCCCTCACCCTGCGCGAACGCGCCGTGGCCGCCTGGCCGAGCGCCTGGCAGGGCCAGAATTTGCGGGACATCCTGACCACGCTGGGCCACGACATCGATGTTCCCTGGCGCAAGCTGCCGAAGAAGACGCGCGACTGGATTCTCTTCACGGACGAGCAGCCCACCGTGCCCGTCTACCCGGGCTTTACCTTGGAAGAGGTTCGCCGCGCGCGCCGGGCGGGCCAGCAGCCCAGCTACATGGGCACGTTCACCGGCGCACGCCGGTACGTGATGCAGACCTTCGCCACCAGCCAGAGCGCGATGATGAAGCGCAAGGTGTCTAGGTTCATGGTGGGCACGCCCTGCCCCGTCTGCCACGGCAAGCGGCTCAAGCCGAAGTCCCTGTCCGTCACCTTCTGCGGGCTGGACATCGGCGATCTGGCGCGCCTGCCCCTGGACGCCCTGGCCGACGTGCTGCGTCCGGTGGCCGAGGGCGCGGCCACTCCGGCGGCGACGGGCGATGCGGGCGCCGCCCTGCCCCCTGCGGCCCGCAAG
>JAEWPH010000038.1 GCA_023460715.1 Pseudomonadota bacterium
GCCGCGGAGCTGCTGCTGGCCGCCGAGGCCGGCGCGGCAGGGGCCGTCGCCGTCTGCGCGGCGGGCGCAGGGAAGAAGGTGGCCTTGTGTCCGTTATGGACCTGCCACTTGTCCCACAGCAGAACCATGGAAAAGCCAAAGATCACCCACAGGATGGTGCGGCGAATGTCGTTCATGAAGTCTTCTTTGGTGAGGAAGAGGGGGAAGTGGAGGGCGCCAGCCGGGAGAACAGCCGCAGCGCGCGGGGCAGCTCCTCCGGCACGGGATCATGCCCGCCGTCGCACCAGGGATGGCATCGCGCCAGCCGGCGCAGGGTGAGGTAGCTGCCGCCGGCGGCCCCGTGGCGCTCCAGCGCCTGCAGCGAATACGCCGAGCACGTGGGTTCGAACCGGCAGGCCGACCCGAGCCATGGGCTGAGCAGCAGGCGGTAGCCGCGCACGATGCCCATCAACAGCGCCTGCATCATGGCAGGGCCTCCGCTGCGGGACGCGGCACGGGCGCCGGGGCGCGCTCCTTGCGCACCGCGTGGGCGAACAGCTGCTGCAGCTCGGTGCGCACCGCCAGTCGCAGCGCATCGGATGTCGCGCTCACGAACTGCTTGCGGTCGAAACCGGAGCGCAGGCGCACCACATGCGCGGCCAGCGGCAGCTGCGGCTCGTAAGCCGCGGCCACTGCATAGATCTGCCGCTTGATGGTGTTGCGCGTCACGGCGCGACGGGCCCAGCGTTTGGGCACCATGGCACCCAGCCACAGCGCAGCGCCCGGCTGGCCGGGAACGCCAAACAGGGCCTGCGGCCCTTGCACGGATGGCAAGGGGCCGGGCCCTGTGGAAGGCGGTGCCGGGATAGCGCCAGCGGCGTCCAGTCCCAATCGGTGCAGCGCGAAATGCGCCGTACGGGAGACCGTGCCTCCGGCCATGGCGGCCTGGAACTGGGGGCGGGTTTTCAGCCGTTGCATGGCAGCTGCGTTCCCGTCTGGGAGACCTGACGGCGCAAACCGGAGCGGGCCGAAAGCCGAACGGCCTGGGCCTTAGACGGCCAGACGCTTGCGGCCCTTGGCGCGGCGAGCGTTGATCACGGCGCGGCCGCCGCGCGTCTTCATGCGCACGAGGAAACCATGGGTGCGGGCACGGCGCGTCTTGGAAGGCTGGTAGGTACGTTTCATTTGGTCTATTCCTTGAGGGTTCGGTTACAGGCGCGGCTTCGATCGGCCATCGCCCGCCTGGAAACTGCCTCACGAAGCAGCCGCCCGGACTGGATCACCCTGAACGCATCCAGGGAAACCCGCGATTATTGCAGGACTGCCCTGCGGTGGCAATGCCCCTCTGTTTCAGGCAGCCTTGGCGAAGGCCTTTGCCGGGCGCCGCAAAGGCCCGCCAAAGGGCGCGGGCACCCGGCCCGTCCGGTTGTGGATAACTCCTTGACAAGCTACAATCCGCCGCCTCGTACCGTTCCTCTATCCACAACAAGAAAACACCC
Organism: Pseudomonadota bacterium; assembly: GCA_023460715.1. Classification (GTDB taxonomy): domain Bacteria; phylum Pseudomonadota; class Gammaproteobacteria; order Burkholderiales; family Burkholderiaceae_C; genus Paracidovorax. The sequence goes on from JAEWPH010000038.1 coordinate 1,479, forward strand.
GCAATGACCGAGGAACCCTCTCGCAGCCCCCGCCACGATGCCGAAGACGATGCCGGCCAGGGGCTGTGGCAAGCCTGCGCGGAACAGCTCGCACAGGACCTCCCCGAACAGCAGTTCAACACCTGGATCAAGCCGCTGACGGCACAGGTCGCACCCGATTTCAGCAAGGTCACGCTGCTGGTCGCCAACCGCTTCAAGCTCGACTGGATCCGTGCCCAGTACGCCGGCCGCATCGCCGCATTGCTGGAAGGCCTGTACGGCCAACCCGTGACGCTTGAGTTAGCGCTCGCTCAGCGGGAATCCGTTGTCAGGACGTTCATTCGCCCTGCTGCCGCCGAACCTTCCGCGCCCAGCGAGGCCCTGCCTTCCGCCGCCCCGGACGAGGCCGCGCCCGGGGCCGGCGCCTTCCGTACGCGCCTGAACGCGGCGCTCACCTTCGAGACGCTGGTGGAGGGGACGGCCAACCGCATGGCGCGCTCCGCGGCCATGCACGTGGCGGGCTCGCCCGGCCACCTGTACAACCCGTTGTTCATCTACGGCGGCGTCGGCCTGGGCAAGACCCATCTGATGCACGCGGTGGGCAACCGCCTGCTGCAGGACAAGGCGGACGCCAAAGTTCTCTACATCCATGCGGAGCAGTTCGTGTCGGATGTGGTTAAGGCGTACCAGCGCCGCACCTTCGACGAGTTCAAGGAGCGCTACCACTCGCTCGATCTGCTGCTGATCGACGATGTGCAGTTCTTCGCCAACAAGGACCGCACGCAGGAAGAATTCTTCAACGCGTTCGAGGCGCTGCTGACCAAGAAGAGCCACATCGTGATGACGTCGGACACCTATCCCAAGGGCCTGACCAACATCCACGACCGGCTGGTGTCGCGCTTCGATTCGGGCCTGACGGTGGCGCTGGAGCCGCCCGAGCTGGAAATGCGCGTGGCCATCCTGATCAACAAGGCCCGCGCCGAGAGCGCCGAGATGCCGGAAGAGGTGGCCTTCTTCGTCGCCAAGAACGTGCGCTCCAACGTGCGCGAGCTGGAAGGCGCGCTGCGCAAGATCCTGGCGTATTCGCGCTTCAACCAGAAGGAAGTCTCCATCCAGCTGGCGCGCGAGGCCCTGCGCGATCTGCTGTCGATCCAGAACCGGCAGATCAGCGTGGAGAACATCCAGAAGACCGTCGCCGACTACTACAAGATCAAGGTGGCGGACATGTACAGCAAGAAGCGCCCCGCCAGCATCGCCCGGCCGCGCCAGATCGCCATGTACCTGGCCAAGGAGCTGACGCAGAAGAGTCTTCCCGAAATCGGAGAATTGTTCGGCGGGCGGGACCACACCACCGTGCTGCATGCCGTGCGCAAGATCGCCGGCGAGCGCCAGCAGCTGACCGAGCTGAACCAGCAACTGCACGTGCTGGAACAGACCTTGAAGGGTTGAGCCCAGCGTGGCCCGCGCACCCTTCCGGAAAACGCTCCGTTCGGGGGCAAAATGGCGTGTTGGACGGCATGAGGGGGCATGGCCCATGCCGCCGTCCGAACACGCTTCCTAAAACCACCAAGGGTTGACGACATGATTGTCCTGAAGGCAACACAAGACAAGGTTCTCGCAGTTCTGCAGTCGGTGTCCGGCATCGTCGAACGCCGGCACACGCTGCCCATCCTGGCCAATGTGCTGATCCGCAAGACGGGCAATGCGCTGCAGCTCACGACCAGCGATCTGGAGATCCAGATCCGCACCACGGCCGAGCTGGGCGGCGACACGGGCGACTTCACCACCACGGTGGGCGCGCGCAAGCTGATCGACATCCTGAAGACCATGCCCGGCGACCAGACCGTGAGCCTGGAATCGCAGGCCGCCAAGCTGGTGCTCAAGGGCGGCAAGAGCCGTTTCACGCTGCAGTCGCTGCCCGCCGAGGACTTCCCCCTGGTGCAGGAATCGGCCGCCTTCGGCCCCGCGTTCAGCGTGCCGCAGAAGGTGCTGAAGGACCTGCTGGGCCAGGTGTCGTTCGCCATGGCGGTGCAGGACATCCGCTACTACCTCAACGGCATTCTGTTCGTGGCCGAGGGCAATACGCTGAGCCTGGTGGCCACCGACGGCCACCGCCTGGCCTTCGCCAGCGCCACACTGGATGTGGAAGTGCCCAAGCAGGAAGTCATCCTGCCGCGCAAGACCGTGCTGGAGCTGCAGCGCCTGCTGTCGGATGCCGGCGGCGAGAACCAGCCCCACATCGAGATGCAGTTCGCCAACAACCAGGCGAAGTTCACCTTCGGCGGCATGGAGTTCGTCACCAAGCTGGTGGAGGGCAAGTTCCCCGACTACAACCGCGTGATTCCCAAGAACCACAAGAACAGCGTCACCCTGGGCCGCGCGCCGCTGCTGGCCAGCCTGCAGCGCACCGCCATCCTGACCAGCGAGAAGTTCAAGGGCGTGCGCCTGAACCTGGAGCCGGGCACGCTGCGCGTGGCCAGCAACAACGCCGAGCAGGAAGAGGCGGTCGACGAACTGGACATCGACTACGGCGGCGACGCCATCGAGATCGGCTTCAACGTCACCTACCTCATCGACGCGCTGGCCAACATGGGCCAGGACATGGTGAAGGTGGAGCTGTCGGACGGCAACAGCTCCGCGCTGCTGACCATTCCCGAGAACGACACCTTCAAGTACGTCGTGATGCCGATGCGCATCTGACGGCGGCTCTGGCGCCCTGCAGGCTTGCACTATTATTTTGATAGCTGCAAGCGCTTTTGGGTAGGGCGCCAGAGGCATATTTGACTCTTATTGAATGACTGGCAAGCCCCGCGCTTGCAACGGACCCCAAGGCCACCATGACTGCTGAGAACCAACTGCCCGAGCCCACCCCCACCGGCGCGAGCGACATGCAGCCCACGCACAAGATCGACACCCGACAGGCCGGGGCCAGCGAGGGATATGGCGAAGGCGCCATCCAGATCCTGGAAGGCCTGGAGGCCGTGCGCAAGCGCCCGGGCATGTACATCGGCGACACGTCGGACGGCACGGGCCTGCACCACCTGGTGTTCGAGGTGGTGGACAACTCCATCGACGAAGCGCTGGCCGGCCACTGCGACGATATCGTCGTCACCATCCATTCGGACAACTCCATCAGCGTGACCGACAACGGCCGCGGCATTCCCACGGGCGTGAAGATGGACGACAAGCACGAGCCCAAGCGCTCGGCGTCCGAGATCGCGCTGACCGAACTGCACGCCGGCGGCAAGTTCAACCAGAACAGCTACAAGGTGTCCGGCGGGCTGCACGGCGTGGGCGTGAGCTGCGTGAACGCGCTCAGCAAGATGCTGCGCCTGACGGTGCGCCGCGACGGCAAGGTGCACGTGCTGGAGTTCAGCCAGGGCTTCGTGCAGAACCGCATCATCGAGACGGTGGACGGCGTCGAGATCTCGCCCATGCGCATTACGGGCGATACCGACAAGCGCGGCACCCAGGTGCACTTCCTGCCCGACACCGAGATCTTCAAAGAGAACAACGACTTCCACTACGAGATCCTGGCCAAGCGCCTGCGTGAGCTCTCCTTCCTGAACAACGGCGTGCGCATCCGCCTGAAGGACGAGCGCACGGGCAAGGAAGACGACTTCTCGGGCGCCGGCGGCGTGAAGGGCTTCGTGGACTTCATCAACGCCAGCAAGAAGGTGCTGCACCCCACGGCGTTCTACGCCACGGGCTCGCGCCCGGCCGACACCTACGGCGGCATTCCCGGCACCGAGATCGGCGTCGAAGTCGCCATGCAGTGGAACGACGGCTACAGCGAGCAGGTGCTCTGCTTCACCAACAACATCCCGCAGCGTGACGGCGGCACCCACCTGACCGGCCTGCGCGCCGCCATGACGCGCGTCATCGGCAAGTACATCGAAACCAACGAACTGGCCAAGAAGGCCAAGGTCGAGGTGAGCGGCGACGACATGCGCGAAGGCCTGTGCTGCGTGCTGAGCGTGAAGGTGCCCGAGCCCAAGTTCAGCAGCCAGACCAAGGACAAGCTGGTGTCCAGCGAAGTGCGCGCGCCGGTGGAGGACATCGTCGCCAAGACGCTGACCGACTACCTGGAAGAGCGCCCCAACGACGCCAAGATCCTGTGCGGCAAGATCATCGAAGCCGCCCGTGCCCGCGAGGCCGCGCGCAAGGCCCGCGAAATGACGCGCCGCAAGGGCGTGCTCGACGGCATGGGCCTGCCCGGCAAGCTGGCCGACTGCCAGGAGAAGGACCCCTCGCTGTGCGAGATCTACATCGTCGAGGGTGACTCCGCCGGCGGCTCCGCCAAGCAGGGCCGCGACCGGAAGTTCCAGGCCATCCTGCCGCTGCGCGGCAAGATCCTGAACGTGGAGAAGGCGCGCTACGAGAAGCTGCTCACCTCCAATGAAATCCTCACGCTGATCACCGCCCTGGGCACCGGCATCGGCAAGGCTGGCAGCACCCCGTCGGACGGCAAGAGCGGCGCCGACGATTTCAACGTGGACAAGCTGCGCTACCACCGCATCATCATCATGACCGACGCCGACGTGGACGGCGCGCACATCCGCACGCTGCTGCTCACGTTCTTCTACCGCCAGATGCCCGAGCTGGTCGAACGCGGCCACATCTACATCGCCCAGCCGCCGCTCTACAAGGTGAAGGCCGGCAAGGAAGAGCTGTACTTGAAGGACGGCCCTGCGCTGGATACCTTCCTGCTGCGTGTGGCGCTCAAGGACGCCAGCGTGACCACCGGCGGCGCCAACGCGCAGACCATCACCGGCGAGACGCTGTCCGAGCTGGCCCGCAAACACCAGCTGGCCGAACACGTCATCGACCGCCTGTCCGCCTTCATGGACCAGGAAGCCCTGCGTGCCATCGCCGACGGCATCAGCCTGAACCTGGACACCGTGGCGGATGCCGAGGCCAGCGCCGTGGCCCTGCAGGCCAAGCTGCGCGAGCTGTCCACCAACGGCGTTCCCGCCGAAGTGGCCGGCGAATTCGACGCCCGCACCGACAAGCCCATCCTGCGCATCAGCCGCCGCCACCACGGCAACGTCAAGAGCAGCATCATCACGCAGGACTTCGTGCACGGCGCCGACTACGCCGCCCTGGCCGAGGCCGCCAACACCTTCCGCGGCCTCATCGGCGAAGGTGCCAAAGCGCTGCGCGGCGAAGGCGAGAAGCAGAAGGAAGAGAAGATCGGCGACTTCCGCCAGGCCATGGCGTGGCTCATCTCCGAGGCCGAACGCACGACCAGCCGCCAGCGCTACAAGGGCCTGGGCGAGATGAACCCCGAGCAGCTCTGGGAAACCACCATGGACCCCGAAGTGCGCCGCCTGCTGCGCGTGCAGATCGACGATGCGATCGAAGCCGACCGCGTGTTCACCATGCTGATGGGCGACGAAGTGGAACCGCGCCGGGATTTCATCGAGACCAACGCGCTGCGCGCGGGAAATATCGACGTTTGAGCGGCGGCTACTGCTGCCGCTGCTGAAGCACTGCGGCCAGGCCGGCACTGCCGCTGGACCGCTGGAGCCTTCGCGCAAGTGCCTTCGGCCTGCCCGAAGCCGCCGTGGCAATGGCCCGCGATACAGGACAAAAAAGTCCGCTGAGATGCCTCAGCGGGCTTTTTTCCATGCGTGTCGGTCAGCCTGCAGCAGCAGCGAGCCACTGCCGTCCGCTGCACTCAATGATCGCCTTGCACAATGGCGTCAGCCTTGGCAGCGGCGATGGCTTCGGCGCGCACGGCATCGCGGCTCAGCGTGCTGCGCACCTGGGCGATGCTGCGCGGGGCTTGGGACAGGTCGCCATCGCGCGCCAGGGTGCCGTTGGCGCGGGCAGTCTGCAGTTCGGCCACGACGGCTGCGCGGGTCAGCGTGCTGGGTACGGACTGGATGTCAGGGGTGTTGGAGAGGTCGCCTTCGAACGGGGATTGGGCCTGGGCGGCAAACGCGCTCATGGCGAGGACCGTCAGGGTGGCGAGGGTGCGGTAGTTCTTGTTCATGGTGATGTCCTTGGGGTCAACGGTGCACAAGCAGGTCGGTCGCCGCAAGAAGCGTCCGGCTGCTGCGTCGGTGAGTGCCGTCGATCTGTTCGCTCACCGATGGGATGGACTGTACGCAGGGTAAACCCGGGGATAAATCGGCCCACACGCAATGGAATATTCACCCGATTGAAACAATCGCGGCATCCATAGATCGATTGTGGTCATTCGTGGGATTTATGCACTGACAGAGGCGTTCCCTGTTAGGTCGCACGGCGAACTCGTGGGACCACGTGGAGAAAGAAGCCGGCACTTGCGGGTCTCTGCGTTCTCGGACGCAGCCCCGCCCCGTGGGCATCACGCGCTGGGCGGCTCGGCGCTTTCCCCCACGATCCGCGGCTCTCCCACGGGCGCCAGTACCAGGTGCTCGTCGTTGCTCACGTACGGTACGAAGCCCAGCTGCCCGCGCACCTTGTGAAACGGCGTGGCGAACTTGTCGACCAGCGGGGCCGTCACGCGGTCGAAGAAAGCGGTGTGGGAGCTGTTGATGGCGTAGGTGGACTCGATGCGGCCCCAGCGCACCTTCCATTGGCTGCGGCTGCGCTGCACGCCCACGCGGATGTGCTCATCCAGGCAGTGGCCGGCCTCCTTGAAGAACAGCGTGAGGCCGAAGTACAGAAAACCATCGTCGCCCACTTTCAGCCGGGGCGACAGCGTGGTGCCTTCGGAAGCTACGCGTTCCAGGCGCTCGTCGAGCACGTGGAACTCCACGTCCGTCGAGCGGGCGCCCAGGTAGGTGATGTAGTCCACCCGCAGTTGCTCGCCGAACACCTTGCAGTCCTCCTTGTACTGCTCGAAGTCGCGGCACCATGCCATGGCCTTCTTGTGCAGCTCGCGGAAGGTGGTGGTGTGGGGGCTGGTGGTCGTTGTCGTCGAGGGAGGCGTCATGGCGGGCATCTCCGCAAGCATGCGGTGCGGTGAGAACAGGAAGCGAGCGGCGGGAGCGCAAGGCAGGCTCGGCACCAACTGCCCCCGTTGTTGCACAGCGGGACTGTTCCGTGTGTCGGACGGCGACGCAGAAGGTAAGGATCGCGCGCGGTCCACGGTGCGGAAACGTGCGCATTCCGTTACCAAAACGGGCTTGATCTTGCTCAAGACGCATACCGATCGGTGGTTCAATCCGCCGCTTCGTCCGATCGACAGCTGACAGGTTTTTTCTTCCGTGCGTTCTGTGTTTGCCCGGCCCGCCCTGCGGTGGGCCCTGGCGGCGTGTGCCATTGCCTCGCCCCTTCTCGCTGCGGCCCCTTCCGTGGGTGCCGCGTCCTCCCAGCCCACCACCGACATCGCCCGGCTACCCGCGTCGTTCAGGCAATGCGCGGCTTTCTTCGCAGGCGGGCAACCGCCAGCGGTGCCGCGGCAGCCGCGCCAGCGGGAATTGTGTTTCGACGCGTTCGCGGTGCTGCACAGCGGCGACACCCGCACGCCAGTGTTCGTGGCGCAGCGGCTCAACAAGAACGCGCTGGGCGGCATTCCGCGGGCCAAGTCCGACCGGTTCTTCGCCGATGCGCGGCTGCCCCGGGCCGAGCGAGCGGAGCTGGACGACTACAAGCGCTCCGGCTACTCGCGCGGGCACATGGCGCCGGCGGCGGACATGGCCACCGAGGCGGCCATGGCGCAGTCGTTCTCGCTGGCCAACATCGTTCCGCAGGCGCAGAAGCACAACGGCGGCGCCTGGGCCAAGGTGGAGCAGGACACGCGCAAGTACGTGCAGCGCGCGCAGGGCGATGTCTACGTGATCACCGCGCCGGTGTTCGAGCCGGGCGGCCCGCGCATCGGGCCCCGTGGGGTGGCCGTGCCCACGCATCTCTTCAAGCTGGTGTACGACAGCCACACGCAGCGTGCCTGGGCGCACTGGCAGGCCAACCGCGACGACGAGAAGGCCTCGCGCCCGATCAGCTACGAAGAACTGGTGCGGCGCACCGGCGTGGAGTGGCTGCCCGAGCGCGGCGGGTAGACCGTCCCTGCCAGGCCGATGCGCGCACCGCCTGCAGGACCGACAATCGGCGCATGCGCTCGCCCATCTCCATCGTTGACGTCGACCGGCTGGACACCTGGTCCCGCTACCGCGCGGGCCTGTGCGATACCTGCGCCGCCAACTGCTGCACGATGCCGCTGGAGGTGCAGCTGTCCGACCTGGTGCGGCTGGGCCTGGTGGACGCGTTCGAGGCCGAGCACGAGGAACCCCGACACATCGCCAAGCGGCTGCAGAAGGCGCGGCTGATCGACCACTTCAATCACAAGAACGTGGTGTTCACCATGGCACGGCGCGCCAGCGGCGACTGCCATTTCCTGGATGCGAACACGCGCCGCTGCACGGTGTATGAACAGCGGCCCGACACCTGCCGCCTGCACCCCCAGAAGAAGAGCCCCAAGCCGGGTTATTGCGCTTACGGCGCCACCAGTGCCGCGCAGCGCGGACGGCCGCGGTAGCCCATCGGTCAGACACGGCCGCGCGCTGCGCCACCCCGGGCCTGCTGCACGCCCGCTGCAGCCCCCGCCGCCCCGTCACACCGTGGGCCGGCGCACAAAGCCGGCACCCAGTTCGTCCGGCGGGGCGGGGAGGTCCGTGGCCACGACCGCGTCCACCCGGGCGCCGGCCGGTCCCTGGCGGGCCCAGTCCTGCAGGGCCTGCACCGCGTGCGGCGCGCCCTGCACCAGAGCCTCCACCGAGCCATCGCTGCGATTGCGCACCCAGCCCCGCACGGCCAGGAGTGCGGCGGCGTCGACCATCGACTGGCGGTAGTACACGCCCTGCACCCGGCCATGGATGGCGAGGTGGCGGGTGATGGCCTGGGTGGGGGCGGAAGGGGCGGCAGAAGAAGAGGAGGAGGGGACGGGGGTATCTGGCATGGCAGCAATGTAATGAAGGACTCCTGGGTACGCAGCGCCGAAGCGACGTGCGCGGCAGGCCCTGCCCAGCGCCTGGTGGTGTGCCCGGTGCAATCCACCACGGCAAGGCCTTGCATGGCGCACACTGGGCGTTCCGCCACACCACCGCAGCCGCCGCCATCCGCTGACGCAAAGCCCCATGTCCGCCGCCCGCAAAACCCTGCCCGTTATCGACACCAGCCGCTGTACCGGCTGTGGCTGGTGCGTGGCCGTGTGCCCGCCCCATGTGCTGGCGCTGCAGGTGCAGGGGCCGCAGCCCTGGGGGCCCAAGCGCTCGGTGCTGCACGACGTGCCGGGCTGCACCGGCTGCGCGCTCTGCGCGGTACGCTGCCCGTTCGACGCGATCCGCATGGCGCGCCGGCCTGCGGGCGCGACGCCGGCCGGTGAAGGCTGAGAGCGAAAAAAGCGGAGCGGCGCGCGGCGGCCGCCTCAGGCGTTGCGGACCACGACGCGGTTGCGGCCGGCTTCCTTGGCGGCATACAGGCACTGGTCGGCCTGGTCCAGCAGGGGCAGGCCTTCCTCGCCGCGCACGCAATGGCCGGTCACCAGGCCCACACTGACGGTGAGCACCGGCGCGGCGGATGAATCTTCGTGCGGGATGCCCAGGGCGCGCACGGCATCGCACGCCGCCTGGGCGATCTGCGCGGCGGCAGCACCTGCCCCACGGCCGCCGTCGGGCACAAGAAAGGCGAACTCCTCGCCCCCGAAACGCGCGACGAAGTCGCCCGGCCGGCGCAGCGCCTGGCGCAGGGCGCCCGCCACGGCACGCAGGGCGTCGTCGCCGGCCACATGGCCGTAGCGGTCGTTGAACTGCTTGAAGCAGTCCACATCGACCATGCCCACGCTCAGCGGCCGGCCGGTGCGGCGCGCCTTGCCGCATTCGATGCGCAGCGCCTCGTCGAAATGCCGGCGGTTGGGAATGCCGGTGAGCTCGTCGATGAACACCAGCTCCAGCATCGCCCGGCGCTCGGCCGCCATGCGCAGCTGGGCCTGCACGCGCGCCATGATCACCGGCGAATGGACGGGTTTGGTGATGTAGTCGACCGCGCCCAGGGCGAGCGCCTGCGCCTCGCTTTCGGGCTGGTGCAGCGCGGTGAGGAAGATGACGGGAATGTCCCGCGTCTGCGGATCGGCCTTGAGCGCCTGCAGCACCTGCAGGCCGTCCATGTCGGGCATCAGCATGTCCATCAGGACCAGATCGGGGCACAGGTCTCGGGCGGCCTCCAGGGCCTCGGCGCCGCCAGCGGCGATGAGCACATCGGCCTGCTCGCTCAGCAGCTCCTGCAGCACCTGCCGGTGCGCTTCGAGATCGTCCACCACCAGCACGGTCTGCGGTGCGCGGAGGTCGGGCGCAGCCATGGGCAGCGGGGGAAGCGGTTCGTTGGAAGAGGCGGCCAAGCGTGCGACTTTCGGAGAGACGAAGGCCCGATCGTAGAAATCCGCATGCCCCCCCCGCGTAGGACAAGCAACCCGCAGCACGCAGCCCTTTTCCGCGCTCCACCGTGGGGAACTGCGGTGGCGTAGGGCAGCCCCACGCGCGCTTGTCCCACAGCACCGCGCGGGCCGGCCATGGTGTGATTTCTCCTTCGTCCTCGTACCACCCATCCACACCGCAAAGGAGCCCTCCATGTCCGCAGAAAAAACCGCATCCGTCCACTGGGAAGGCGCCGGCAAGGCCGGCCAGGGCCAGATCAGCACCGAGACCGGCGCGCTGAACAAGTACCCCTACGGCTTCGCCAGCCGCTTCGGCGACGACCGCAAGGGCACCAACCCTGAGGAGATCGTGGGCGCGGCGCATACAGCCTGCTTCACCATGGCGTTCTCGTTCGCCGCCGACAAGGCCGGCATCCAGACGGAAACCGTGGACACCACCGCCAAGGTGCGCCTGGTGCAGGACGGCGAAGGCTTCAAGATCGACCGTATCGCCCTTACGCTGACGGCCAAGGTGCCCGGCATCGACGAGGCGAAGTTCCAGGAACTGGCCGAAGGCGCCAAGGCCAACTGCCCGCTGTCCAAGGCCCTGGCCGGCGTGCCCGAAATCACCCTGAACGCCACGCTGGTGCAGTGAGGCTCTGCATCGCCCAGCCCCGGGCGATGCAAACAAAAAACAGCTGCAGCGCTTATTCCATAAGCGCAAGCAGCTATCAATTCATGAGCGGTCGACTGGGCGCAGCGCGTCCTGTACACTCGGCCCACCATGTCGTGCCTTCACACCGCTTTCCACATCTTGCCTGCCGCCTCGGCCCAGGCGCGGTTGAACGCACGAATGATTACCACCATTACCACCGCGGCTACCTAGCTTGCGCGGGGTGGCCGTACCGGCGGCCACCTGGTGTCATTCCCTCCCCGAACGAACCCAGATCTGGCAGCTGGGTTTTTTGTTGGACCGTTTTCCTTTGTGGACCGCGGCCTTTTGGAGAGAGTGACCCACCATGTTCAATGAGCCCCACCTGAGATCCCTGCCCGGCAGCGCCCCCGCGCCTGCCACCGCGATGCGCCCGCTGCGCGTGGGCATGATCGGCATCGGCACGGTGGGCGGCGGCACCTGGGCGGTGCTGCAGCGCAACCAGGCGCTGATCGCGGCGCGCGCGGGACGCGGCATCGAGATCGTGGCCGTGGCTGCCCGCAACCTAGAGCGCGCAGCCGCCGTGCTGCAGGGCGCGCCGGGCGTGGAGCTGACCCGCGACCCGCTGCGCGTGGCCACGCACCCCGATGTGGACGTGCTGGTGGAAGTGGCCGGCGGCACCGGCCCGGCGCTGGACTGGGTGCTGGCCGCCATCGCCCACGGCAAGCATGTGGTGACGGCCAACAAGGCGCTGCTGGCGGTGCACGGGCAGACGGTCTTCGCCGCCGCCCAGCGGCAGGGCGTGGCCGTGGCCTACGAAGGCGCGGTGGCGGTGAGCCTGCCCATCATCAAGGCGCTGCGCGAGGGGCTCACGGCCAACCGCATCGAGTGGGTGGCCGGCATCATCAACGGCACCAGCAACTTCATCCTGACCCGCATGCGCGAGGACGGCGTGGACTTCGCCGCCGCGCTGGCCGAGGCCCAGGCCCTGGGCTATGCCGAGGCCGATCCCGCCTTCGACGTGGACGGCGTGGACGCCGCGCACAAGGCCTCGCTGCTGGCGGCCAACGCCTTCGGCATGCCGGTGCGCTTCGACCAGGCCCAGGTGGAGGGCATCCGCACGCTGCAGGCGTTGGACGTCGAATGCGCGCGGCAGTTGGGCTTTCGCGTCAAGCTGCTGGGCATCGCACGTCGCCAGGCTGACGGTGTTGAGCTGCGCGTGCACCCGGCGCTGGTTCCCGCGCAGCACCTGTTGGCGCAGGTGGACGGCTCGATGAACGCCGTGATGGTGAAGGGCGATGCGTCGGGCGTGACGATGTACTACGGCGCCGGGGCAGGCGCGGAGCCCACGGCCTCCGCCGTGATCGCCGATCTTGTGGACGTGGCCCGGCTGCCCGCCGGCACCGTGGCCGCGCAGCAGCGCGTGCCGCACCTGGGCTTCCACCCCCATGCCGTGGACGAACAGCTGGCCGTGCTGACCCGCGCCGCCGTGCACACCCGCCACTACCTGCGCGTGCCGGTGCATCAGGCCCCGCAGATCGAGGCGGTAGGCGCCTGGCTGACCGCCCAGCAGGTGCCGGTGCAACGCATGGAACTGGCGAACGAAAAGACACTGCCCGCCTGCGGCACGCCCCATGTGCTGGTGCTGACCGATGCCGTGCGCCAGGCCACGGTGGACCTGGCGGTGCACGCGCTGGCCGCCCACCCGGCCGTGGCCGGGCCGGTGGTGGCGTTGCGGGTGGAGATGCTGGAGGGTTGACGGCGGCGGGAGCTCACTGGCTGCGAGGCTCGAAGGCGCATCGGGCGATCGCGCAACGGCGCCTGCGACACGCTCCGGGGCCGATACCCGGCACCGGAGCCCGGCGCGGGCAGCTCAGGCGCCCGGCCCCTCCACCTCCAGCACCGGGCTGCAGTCGATCTGCGTTCTGACCGAGTTGGCCAGAAAGCAGGCCGCATGGGCGCGGTGGTGCATTTCGGCCAGGGCCGCTTCAGTCGGGGCGTGGGCCGCATCGAACACGGTGACTGGGCGCAACTGCACCTGGCTCACGACGAGGCGGCCCTGCGCATCGGGGGCCATGGTGCCTACCGCGGCATCGGTGTATCGGTTGACGCGCCAGCCCGCGCGGCTGGCCAGGTCCAGAAACCAGAGCATGTGGCAGCTCGACAGCGCGGCGACGTAGGCCTCTTCCGGGTCCACCGCCGCGGCATCGGAATAAGGCAGCGGAACGACATGCGGCGATGACGACGCGGCCACCATGGCACCGCCGTCGAACTGCCACTGGTGGCCGCGGTGGTAGCGCTTGTCGAGGAAGTCATCGGTGCCACGGGTCCAGACGACGGTGGCGGTGTGCGATGCGGCCATGGAGGGAGTCTTTCCTGATTTCTAAAATGGTTCTTCAGTTTAGGCACCCATCCAGGCAGCCAAGGAGCCAATTCATGCCCACACCCAGAGCCAATGCCGCGCTTGTGCGTGCCCACCCTGCGGCTGCGCCGTCTGCCACATCTGCCGCAGCCCCGTTGCTGCGCCAGCAGGTGTATGCGCAGCTGCGCAGCGCCATCGAACAAGGCCGCTGGCCCGCGGGTACGCGGCTGCCGCCGTCGCGCGCGCAGGCCGAGCTGCTGGGCGTATCGCGCAACACGGTGCTGTGGGCCGTGCAGCGCCTGCTGGCCGAAGGGTATGTGGAAGCCCGCGTGGGCGACGGCACCTATGTGGGCCGCGCACTGGCGGCCCGTGCGCCGGGCACGCCGGGCGCGAAAGCAGCGCTGGTGGCCTCGCCCCGGGCCCTGTCGCGGCGGGGGCAGCTGGTGGCGGACACGGCTATGCGCTGGCGCCCGCCGCTGGTACCCGCGCGGGCATTTCGCATCGGCGCGCCCGACGTGGCGGGTTTTCCGTTTGGGGTGTGGGATCGGCTGGCCCGCCAAGCCACCCCGGCCCAACGCATCACCCGCGCGCAGTACCTCGACCCGGCGGGCGACCCGGATCTGCGCCAAGCCGTGGCGCAGTGGCTGTGGGCGTCGCGCGGCATCCGGTGCGATGCGGCGCAGGTGGTGGTGTGCTCGGGCTCGCAGCAGGGCATCGACCTCATCGCGCGCCTGCTGCTGGACGTGGGTGACGAGGTGTTGGTGGAAGACCCCGGCTACCCCGGTATCCGCGCCAGCCTGGTGGGCCACGGTGCGCTGGCCCGGCCAGTGCCGACGGATGCCAGCGGCCTGTGCATTGCGCAGGGCGCGGCGCAGTGGCCGGCCGCACGCATGGCGGTGGTCACGCCTACGCACCAGTTCCCCACCGGGGTGCGCATGGACCTGCCGCGCCGCCAGGCCGTGCTGCAATGGGCACGCGACCAGGACGCCTGGGTGGTGGAAGACGACTACGACGGCGAGTTCCAGTACGGCAGCGCCGCCCAGCGTGTGCCGGCGCTGTGCAGCCTGCCGGGGTCGGAGCGGGTGCTGTACTTGGGCACGTTCTCCAAGACCCTGCACCCCGGCCTGCGCCTGGGCTTTGTGGTGGTGCCGCCTGCGTTGGTCGAGGCCTTTGCCATGGCCCGCGCCATCACCGACCGGCATGCGCCGGGCGACACGCAGGCCGTGCTGGCCCGCTTCATTGCCGAGGGGCATCTGCTGCGCCACCTGCGCCGGGTTCGCGATCTGTACCAGCACCGCCAGCAGGTGCTGATCAGCACCCTGGCCGACGCCAGCAACGGCCTCTGGCAGCTGTGCCCCAGCGACCGGGGCATGCATCTGCTGCACGAAGCCCCCGCCGACACCGACGACGAGCGCCTGGCGCGCATCGCGCAGGCCGCGGGCGTGATGCTGGCTCCGCTGTCACGCTACGCGGTCGCGTCGCCGAGGCGGGGCTGGCTGCTGGGCTATGCAGGCTATGCCGAGACGGAGATCCGCGCCGCCGCGCGGGTGGTGGGCGCGCTCGCGCTGCGCTGAGCCGGGGGAGTGGGGAAGGCGGACGGGACGAAGCGTACCGGCAGCGGGCCTGCCGCCACAGCCTGGGTACAAGAAAAATATGCCGCCAGCGCTTATCCAATAAGCGAAAGCAGCTATCAATAGATGAGCATCATCCGGCGAACTGGCAGGGCGCGAGGGTGCCCCGGCTTGCCGCTCTACTGCTGTTTCTGCTTCTGGTACGCCCGGTCCGCCGGAGGCCCGCGGTCGGTGTCCTGCAGGCCGCGGCTCACGTCGCGGTAGGCCTGCTCGACGTTCTCGTCGGGCTGGCCGTCCGTCATGCCGACGGACTGGTCGCGCTCGTGGGGCAGTTGGGGGACGGAACCGTCCTCGCCTTCGAGATCGCCGCTGGGCGGCACGCGGGGGTTCTGGGTGTCCACCGAGCGCTGCACAGACGTGGCGGGCGCGTCGGGCGGGGTCTGGGTTTCCGGGTCTTTGCCGGCTCCGGGGGTGGGGCGGGTCATGGTCGGGGCCTTGTCTTGATAGGAATGGCCCATGCTAGGCGCGGGCTGCACGCAATGGCTGTAGGCAGGGAGGCAGGCCCGTTGTCGCAGCCGGGCGCGTCAGAACGCATCGCGGATGGGCGGCGGCACGGTGCCCGCAGCGCTTCCATGCCACACTACTACTGTATGTCTCAACAGGAATGGGCCGCGCAGGCCCTGCAGTCTTTCGATGCGGTGGTCGGTGCCACCGAGGGTTTCCGCAGCCGCGCCGGCCAGCGGCGCATGGCCGAGCAGGTCGCCCATACCTTCGCCCGGGCCCAACTGGGCAAGCTGGAGGAGGGGGGCGACGAGGCCAGCGCCGGCGACGCGCCCCCGCCCACGCGCTCCATCGCCGTGGTGCAGGCGGGCACGGGCGTGGGCAAGTCGCTCGCGTACAGTGTGCCGGCCATCGCCATGGCAGTGGCGCGCGGCACCCGGGTGGTGATCTCCACGGCCACGGTGGCGCTGCAGGAGCAGCTGGTCAACAAGGATTTGCCGGCGCTGGCGGCGCGCATGGAGCAGCCCTTCAAGTTCGCGCTGGCCAAGGGCCGCGGGCGCTTCGTGTGCAAGCTCAAGCTGGAGCGCCTGGCCACCGGCGGCACGGCCGAGGGCGACGCGCCCGATGACGACCTCTTCGCCGAGGAAGAGGCCGAGCAGCGCGCCAAACGCCCGCGCCACGAATCCGAGGCGCGCATGAAGTTCTACGCCTCCATGGCCGACGCGCTCGCCACCGCCGGCTGGGACGGCGACCGCGACACGCTGGACACCCCGCCCGAGCCCGAGGTGTGGAGCCCCGTGGCTGCCGAGGCCAGCAGCTGCACGGGCAAGCACTGCCCGGTGTTCAGCCAGTGCACCTATTACGACCGGCGCAAGGCGCTGGTGGCCGCGCAGGTCATCGTGGCCAACCATGATCTGCTGCTGTCGTCCCTGGGCGCGCGGCTGCTGCCCGAGCTGGACAACTGCCTGCTGGTGCTCGACGAAGCGCACCATCTGCCGGCCACCGCGCTGCAGCAGTTCGCCTGCGAGGCCGATCTGTCCCGCCTGACCTGGATCGACAAGCTCTCCAGCCGCGCCCTGCGCGTGGGCGCGCTGGTGGAAGTGGAAGAGATCGCCGACATCCCCCAGCACGCCGCCCGCCTGCGTACCGCGCTGACGGAGGCCGCCCGCTTGGTGATGGACGTGTACGGCGAAGAGCTGCGCGCGCCGCGCCCCGGCTGGGGCGGCCGTGCCCGCGCGCAGGCCCCCGGCGTGCCCACCCGCGCCCGCGTGCCGGGCGGCGTGCTGCCAGCCGCGCTGGTCGAGCCCTTCAGCCAGGCCGCCCACCATGCCGAGGGCTTTCTCGATGCGCTGCGTGCCATCTCCAAGGCCTTGCGCGCCGAGATCCGCGACAAGCCGGACGAGGCCCGCCGCCTGTCCACGCTGTACGCGCAGATCGGCGCGCTGGCGCCGCGGCTGGAGGCGGTGCATGCCGCCGCCCAGCTGCTGCTGCAGGACGCGCCCGAGGGCGCCGTGCCAGCCGCCAAGTGGTTCACGCTGGAAGTCGACGGCGACTACATCGTCGTCAAGGGCCATGCCAGCCCGGTGCTGCCGGGCAACACGCTGCGCCACCAGCTGTGGTCCGCCGTGCGCGGCGCGGTGCTCACCTCGGCCACGCTCACCAGCTGCGGCCAGTTCGACTTCTTCCTGCGCGAGGCCGGCCTGCACGGCGACGCCCACGTCACCACGCTGGAAGTGCCCAGCCCGTTCGACTACGCGCTGCAGGGCACGCTGGTGGCCACCGAGACCACGGCCGACCCGCGCGAGGCACAGGCCTTCACCGCCGAGATGGTCTACTGCCTGCTCACCGATCTGGCCCTCGTCGAATCCGGCGCGCTGGTGCTGTTCACCTCGCGCGACCAGATGCGCCAGGCCGTCGATGCGCTGCCCACCGCCATGCGCAGCACGGTGCTGGTGCAGACGGCGCTGCCGCGCGCACAGCTGCTGGCGCGCCACCGCGAGCGCGTGGCGAACGGCGAGCCGTCCATCATCTTCGGCATGCAGTCCTTCGGCGAAGGGCTGGACCTGCCCGGCGCGCTGTGCGAATCGCTCTTCATCACCAAGCTGCCCTTCGCGCCGCCCGACGACCCCGTGGGCGAGGCGCGTGCCGAATGGCTGCGCGCCGCCGGCCGCGACCCGTTCAGCGAGCTGGTGGTGCCCGCCACCGCCATCCGCCTCGCGCAGTGGGTGGGCCGCGCCATCCGCACCGAAGAAGACCGCGCCCACGTGTACTGCTACGACAAACGCCTGGTGCGCACGTCGTACGGGCAGCGCCTGCTCAAGGGCCTGCCGCCGTTCGCGCTGGAGCGGCGCTCGGCCTGAGCGCGCTGCGGCCCCGGCCGCGCCTTCCTCTCTTTTTTCCACTCGCTCACGAACGCAATACATGCCCCACACGACGCCCGCCTGCCCCCAATGCGGCCTGGAGAACACCTACCCCGACGGCACGCAGTACATCTGCCCCGACTGCGCCCATGAATGGCCCATGGATGGCGGCTCGGCGGCCACCGACGAGGCCGACGCCGGCGACGGCGTGGTGCGCGATGCCAACGGCAACGCCCTGGCCGATGGCGACGCCGTGATCCTGGTGAAGGACCTGAAGGTGAAGGGCGCCGGCGCCACGCTGAAGAAGGGCACCAAGATCAAGGGCATCCGCCTGGTGGACGGCGCCGACGGCCACAACGTGGACTGCAAGACCGACCTGGGCAGCCTGCTGCTGAAGTCCGAGTTCCTCAAGAAAGCCTGAGCGCCGCACGGGCGCAAGGCCGTTGTCCGCCTCCGTCCGGTAGCCGCATGGTCTGCCGCTAGGGAACGTGCCCCGAGGCCTGGGCACTGCGGCGCACTGTCGGACGGGCCCCACACCCGGCGGGGCCGCACACCGACCCGCGGCGGCCGTTCTGCGGCCTAAGGTGGATGGACACGGTGCGGGCGGTATCCCACCACCGCTGTACCTCGCCATTCCCTTCACCGACCGACGGAGGCCCCATGAGCCAGAACGAATCGAGCCACGACACGCTGTGGAAGCTGATCAAGGACATCCGCTTCGGCATGCTGACCCACCGCGCTGCCAGCGGCATGCTGCATGCCCACCCGCTCACCACGCAGAACAAGTCCATCGACGAGCAGTCGCAGCTGTTCTTCTTCATCCCGCGCAACGGCGAGCTGTACGAGCGTCTGCACCGCGACAGCCAGGTCAACGTGACCTACAGCGACCCCGGCAAGGACAGCTACGTGTCGCTCTCCGGCACGGCCGGCTTCATCGAGGACCAGGCCAAGAAGGAAGCGCTGTGGAGCCCCATGGCCAAGGCCTGGTTCCCTGAAGGCGTGACCGACCCCAACCTGGTGCTGCTGGCCATCCATATCGACCACGCCGAGTACTGGGACGTGGACGACAGCAAGATGGTGCAGCTGTTCAAGATGGCCAAGGCCGCCATCACCGGCGAGCCGCCGCGCGATCTGGGCGAGCACAAGAAGCTCTCGGTGGGCTGATCGCCGGAGCGCACGGGTTCGCTGCCCGCACGCTCCCTGAAGCGCCCGCGGCGCCACGTGCGCCGCCCTTCTTTTCTTCCTTCCCTTTTCGAGGAGACAACCATGGCCAACGACAACCAGGAACCCGGCACCGGCAAGGTGGAGAACGACCACAACCGCCAGGGCGACCAGGAGCCCACGCAGAAGAACGAGGGCCGCCGCACGCCCGAGAGCCGCCACGACCGCGACGCCCACATCGGCAGCGGCAACCAGGTGCAGTCGCGCCAGGGCTCAGCCGGCAGTTCGTCCGGCGGGGGCGGCCGCGGCGCGGGCTGATTTCGCCGCGGCGGGTTTACGCCAAAAGAGCTGCCAGCGCTGGCGTGACCAGCGCTGGCAGCTTTGCTTTTGATAGAAACGAAGTGCGGTGCAGGGACATCGCTGCCGTGCGCTGCGGCGCGCTGTGGACAATCGCGGCATGCGTTCCACGATTGCCGTCATCGACTTTGAAACCACGGGCATGACGCCCGCCCAGGGCGCCCGCGCCACCGAAGTGGCCATCGTGCTGGTGCAGGACGGCCAGGTCGTGGACCGCTTCCAGAGCCTGATGCGCACCGGCGTGTGGATTCCGCCCTTCATCACGCAGCTGACCGGCATCACCAACGCCATGGTGGCCGAAGCGCCCGCTGCCGAAAGCGTGATGCGCGACGCCGCGCGCTTCGTGGGCGATGCGCCCATGGTCGCGCACAACGCGGCGTTCGACAGCAAGTTTTGGGGCCACGAACTCGCCCATGCGGACCTGCCCGCACCGCACGCTTTTGCCTGCACGGTGCTGCTGTCGCGGCGCCTGTACCCGCACGCGCCCAGCCACAAACTGGGCCATATCGTGGACCACCTCGGCCTGCCCCGCGCCGGGCGCGCCCACCGGGCGCTGGCCGATGCAGAAATGGCCGCGTCCCTGCTTACCCGCATGCAGCACGACCTGCGCGCGCGCTGGCGCGTGGAGCGGCCCGACCATGCGCTGCTCAGCACCCTGCAGCGCTGCGCCAAGCCCAAGGTGGGGCAGTTCCTGGCCGGACGCGCCGCGCCGCTCGTCGCCTGACTCTTTTGCTATTTATTTTATAGCTAACTGCGCTTAATGGACGGGCGCTAGCGGCCTGTTGAGCTTGCAACCCTGCGCGCTGGCGGCAGCGGTGCCTGCCAGGGCCTTTCCTTTCTCATCCGCCCTGCGCTGCGGCCTCGTCCATGTAGAACGGCTCCCAGATGTGGCCGTCCAGATCGGCGAAGGCCCGGCTGTACATGAAGCCCAGGTCCTGCACGCCGCGCGGCGTGGTGGCGCCCCGGGCCAGGGCCGCATCCACCAATTGATCGACCTCGTCGCGGCTACCGCAGGGCAGGGCCACCAGCACCTGGGCGGTCTGCGTCGCATCGCCGATCGGCCGGTCGATGAAGGTCTGGAAGAAGTCGTGCACCAGCAGCATGGCGAAGACATGCTCGCCCAGCACCAGGCAGGCGCCCTGGTCGTTGCTGAACTGCGGGTTGAACGAATAGCCCAGCGCCTCGAAGAAGGCCCGCGAGCGGGCCATGTCGCGGATGGGCAGGTTGACGAACATCTGGCGGTGCTGCATCGCAGGGCTCCTGGGCTGTTGTGGTGCCGGCAAGGCCCGTCGCCCCGCCGCTGGGCTGCATTGGGCGCGCAGCGGCCGCCGGCGAACAGAGGGCGAGCCCGCAACACGCGCCAAAAAGCCTGTGATAGCATGCAAACCCTATGCAACGCCGCATGTCCCTATCCCCGCTATCGCTAGGCCTAGTGCCTGGCCGGGGTCTGCCTGCGTTCGCCATCACCGTTGCCTAAAAGCGCAACACCCGTTTTCCCCCTGACCCCGGCCCGCGAACCAGCCTCCACCCCTGTGGAGGGCTGCAGGGGAATTCGACCGTGTTTTTCAGCCGTCCGAATGTTTCGTGGAGCCGATCATGATTGCCCAACCGTCTACCAAGTACCAGGCCTTCGCCCCCATCGCGTTGACCGACCGCACCTGGCCCTCCAACACCATCACCCGCGCGCCCGTCTGGCTCTCCACCGATCTGCGTGACGGCAACCAGGCGCTGTTCGAGCCGATGAACGGCGAGCGCAAGATGAAGCTCTTCCAGGAGCTGGTGCGCATCGGCTTCAAGGAGATCGAGGTGGGCTTTCCGGCCGCCTCGCAGACGGACTACGACTTCGTGCGCCGGCTCATCGACGAGGACCTGATCCCCGACGACGTGACCATCATGGTCATGACGCAGTCGCGCAGCGACCTCATCGAGCGCTCGGTGCAGGCGGTGCACGGTGCCAAGCGCGCCATCGTGCATCTGTACAACGCCACGGCCCCCGTGTGGCGCCGCGTGGTGTTCGGCATGAACGTGACGCAGGTGATGGCCTTCATCCACGAGCACGTCTCGCACCTCAAGCGCCTGACGGACGCGCAGCCCGAGACGCAGTGGACGCTGCAGTACTCGCCCGAGTGCTTCAGCGCGACGGAACTCGACGTGTCGCTCAAGGCCTGCCAGACGGCCATCGAAGCCTGGGGCACGGGCCCGGGGCGCCCCATCATCATCAACCTGCCCACCACGGTGGAGAACGCCACGCCCAACGTGTTCGCCGACCAGATCGAGTGGATGCACCGGCGCCTCGCCCCCCGCGAGCATGTCGTGCTGTCTGTGCACCCGCACAACGACCGCGGCACCGGCGTGGCCGCGGCCGAGCTGGCCCTCTTGGCCGGCGCCCAGCGCGTGGAAGGCTGCCTGTTCGGCAACGGCGAGCGTTGCGGCAACCTCGACGTGGTGACGGTGGCGCTCAACCTCTACACCCAGGGCATCCACCCGGGCCTCGATTTCTCCGACATCAACGCCGTGGCCCGCGTGGCCGAGGAATGCACCTCGCTGCCCATCCACCCGCGCCACCCATACGTGGGCGACCTGGTGTTCACGTCGTTCTCGGGCTCGCACCAGGACGCGATCAAGAAGGGCTTTGCCGCGCACGATCCGGATGGCCTCTGGGAAATTCCCTACCTGCCCATCGACCCGCAGGACCTGGGCCGCACGTACGAGAGCGTGATCCGCGTGAACAGCCAGTCGGGCAAGGGCGGCATCGCCTTCCTGATGGAGCGCGAGCGCGGCGTGGTCATGCCGCGGCGCATGCAGGTGGAGTTCAGCGCCATCGTGCAGCGCCACACCGACAGCAGCGAGACCGAGATGACCGGTGCGGCGCTGTGGTCGCTGTTCCAGGCCACCTACCTCAACACGCCGAAGCAGCCGGACAGCGCCATCGTGTGCCATGCACACCGCCTGGCCGACGACGGGCAGAGCATCGAGCTGGAAGTGACCATCCACGGCGAGCGCCAGACCCTGCAGGGGCAGGGCAACGGCCCCATCGACGCGGCAGTGGATGCGCTCGGCCTGCCGCTGCGCGTGCACAGCTACGAAGAGCGCGCGACGGGCGCCGGTGCCAACGCCCAGGCGCTGGCCATCGTGGAGGCCGCGCTGGAAGGACAGCCCGGCTCGACCTTCGGCGTGGGCCTGCACCACAACATCGTCACGGCCTCGGTGCAGGCGGTGGTGAGCGCGGCCAACCGCCTCGCGCAGCGCGAGCCGCAGCCTGCGGTGACCACCACCGTGACGGCCTGAGCGGAAGGGCCGCTCGCCGCGTCAGGGCATCGACGCCACGTAGGCCGCGACGGCGTCGATCTCCGCATCGGACATGAGGCGCGTGCTGGAGGACATCAGCGGTTCCACGCGCACGCCCGATCCGGCGCGGTAGCGCTGCAGCGTCGTGCGCAGGTAGCCCGTCTGCTGGCCGGCGATGCGGGGGATGAGCGTGTTGCCGTATCCGTCCGTGCCGTGGCAGCGGAAACACACCTTGCCGTAGTACTCCCGGCCCGCGGCCACCAGCGCGGGGGGCGCCGGCGGGCGCGGCGCCACGGGCTGGCTGGCATAGAACAGCACCATGCCCACCTTCTCGTCGCTGTCCATCGCACGGATCATGCCTTCCATGAACTCGTTGCGCCGCCGGCCGTCGGCGAACTGCCGCAGCTGCTCCATCAGGTAGGCGGGGTTCTGGCCGGCCAGGTTGGGGATGTCGGGCTTCACGCTGGAGCCGCCTTCACCGTGGCAGTGGGCGCAGACGGTGGCCACGCGGCGCCCTGTCTTGAGCAGGCCCTGCTCCAGCGCCGGACTGGCCTGGGCCTCGCGCAGGCGGGCGTCCAGGTCCACGCGGGCCGATGCGCGCGCCCGTGCCGGCTGCGCCGTCGCCACCGGTGCAGCCAGCGTGGCCGCCAGAGCCAGTGCGGCGCCCCCCATCCTGTATCCCCAATGCCTTGCCATGATGCAGTCCCCGTGCCGGAGCGGGCCGGCCAGCCGATCGATCAGTTTCCGAATATGCCGCCCTGCCGGGCGCAGGCAGGCGTTCGGAAGGGCGTAAAAATTTGATCCAAGCCAAACTTTCCGCCGATGGCCGGGTCCCAGGGCGATTGCCCCTGCCAGACGCAGCCCCCGTGGACATCCATTACCCTCTCGCCCCATGCGTACCGCACTCTCCAGCCTGATCGCCGCCGCGGCGACTGCTGCGCTGCTGGCCGGCTGCAGCACGGCGCCGCCCTCGCGGCCCGCCCGCGGCGCGGTGTCGTACCCCGTCCTCACGCCCGAGCAGTCGAGCGACATCGCCATCCACGCCCTGGGCCTGGTGGGCACGCCCTACCGCTTCGGCGGCAACACCCCCGAAGGCGGCTTCGACTGCAGCGGCCTCATCGGCTACGTCTACACGAGCCGCGCCGGCGTGTCCCCGCCGCGCACCGTGGCGCAGCTGTCCGGCTTCGGCCAGCCCGTGGATGCCGGCGATCTGCGCACGGGCGACCTGGTGGTCTTCGGCTCCGGCCGGCCGTCGCACGCGGGCATCTACGTGGGCGAAGGCCGCTTCGTGCATGCGCCGTCGACCGGGGGCACGGTGCGTCTGGACCGGCTCACCTCGGGCTACTGGGCACGCCAGCCCACGGCGTACCGCCGGCCCTGAGCGGACGCTTTTCCGGCGCTGCCCAGCCCGCGGCGCCACGCGGGTGAAGCGCCGCACACCACTCGCGCGACAATCACGGGTTATGACCACGCATGCCCACCGCGCCGCCGCGCCGCTTTCCACCCACGACACCACCCGCATCGATGACACCCGCATCCGCGCCGTCCGCCCCCTGGTGACGCCCGCGCTGCTGCAGGAGTGGCTGCCCGCCCCGGACGCCGCCCATACGCTGGTGGAGAACAGCCGCGCCGCCATCTCGCGCGTGCTGCACGGGCAGGACGACCGCCTCATCGTCGTCGTGGGGCCATGCTCCATCCACGACCACGACCAGGCCATGGACTACGCGCGCCAGCTCAAGGTGCAGGCCGATGCGCTGGCGCAGGACCTGCTCGTGGTGATGCGCGTGTACTTCGAGAACCCGCGCACCACCGTGGGCTGGAAGGGCTACATCAACGACCCGCACATGGACGACAGCTTCGCCATGAACGAAGGGCTGGAGATGGCCCGCGCACTGCTGCTGGACGTGCTGGCGCTGGGGCTGCCCGTGGGCACCGAGTTCCTCGACCTGCTGTCGCCGCAGTTCATCAGCGACCTGGTGAGCTGGGGCGCCATCGGCGCGCGCACCACGGAAAGCCAGAGCCACCGGCAGCTGGCCAGCGGCCTGTCGTGCCCGGTAGGCTTCAAGAACGGCACGGATGGCGGCCTGAAGGTGGCGAGCGATGCGATCCTCGCCTCGCGCGCGCCGCATGCCTTCATGGGCATGACCAAGATGGGCCAGGCTGCGATCTTCGAAACGCGCGGCAACACCGACTGCCACGTGATCCTGCGCGGCGGCAAGCAACCCAACTACAGCGCGGCCGATGTCGAGGCTGCGTGCACCCTGCTCAAGGGCGCCGGCCTGCGCGAGCAGGTCATGGTCGACGTGTCGCACGCCAACAGCAGCAAGCAGCACCGCCGCCAGATCGAGGTGGCCGCCGACGTGGCCGCACAGATCGCCGCGGGCGATACGCGCATCACCGGCCTGATGATCGAGAGCCACCTGCAGGAAGGCCGCCAGGACATCGTGCCCGGCCAGCCGCTCGCCCACGGCATTTCCGTGACGGACGCCTGCATCAGCATGGAGCAGACCGTGCCCGTGCTGCAGAGCCTGGCCGCCGCCGTGCGGGCCCGGCGCGCGCGCAACGCCTGATCCGCGGGCGTGGCCCGCGCCACGCACCCGGCGCCCAGCCATTCAGGAAGAAGACCGGCACCGCTCCCTCCCTTTGGCAGTAAACCAACAGTGGCAGCACGTGTGCGGCTTCGTGCCGCCCTGCGGCACGGCAGCAGGCGCGGGGGCGCCATGGGGCGGTGTAGCATTGATCAACCCTCCCACCGCGTCCCCCTTTTCCGGGTTTCCGTTCCATGCCGGTGCCATCCATCGCTGCGTTGTGCCACGACCTGCGCCCCCTGCCGCGGGCGGCCTGAGCCATGCAGCCGCCGACCGCTGCCACCGCGATCGAAGCCCGGCATGAAGCCCTGAGGGCCTGCGGCATTCTGGACACCCCGCCCGAAGAAGCCTTCCAGCAACTGGCACGGCTCGCAGCCCATCTGTGCGGCATGCCCATGGCCGCCATCGGCTTCCTGGACGATGGCCGCGAGTGGTTCAAGGCCCATACCGGCGTGCCCGCCGCGGCCCTGAACGGAGACCACGGGCTGTGCGCCATCGCCGCCGCCGGCCAGCTGGTGATGGTCGATGACGCCACCCAGCACCCGAGCTTGCACAGCCATCCCTTGGTGGCCCAGGCCCCGCATGTGCGCGCCGTGGCCTGCATGCCGCTGGTGACCGCCGAGCACCTGGTGCTGGGCGCCGTGGTGGTCATGGACACGCAGGTACGCCCGCTGGAGCCGCCGCAGCGCGAGGCCCTGCAGGCCGTGGCCGAACAAGTCCTGGCCCTGCTGGCAATGCGCCGGCGCCATCGTTCGATGACCCCACTGGCCGCCGAGCACGGCGGCGTGGTCGACCGGCTTCCCAGCGCCCCGCGGGACGTGGGCGAGCCCTTTGCGGCAGAGACCGCTCGAAGCGTGAGCGAGGAGCGCTTCCATCTGGTCACCCGGGCCACCGCCGATGCCATCTGGGACTGGAACCTGGAGACCGACGCCATCTGGTGGAACGAGGGCATGCAGACGCTCTTCGGCGTTCCGCTGCACACGCTGCCGGCGGACAGCAGCTCCTGGACGCTGCGCCTGCATCCCGAGGACAGCCCATCGGTACAGGACGGACTCCACGCCGCCATGCAGGGCGACCAGGAGTTCTGGACGGCCACCTACCGCTTCCGCCGCCACGACGACAGCTATGCCTGGGTGCAGGACCGGGGCTTCCTGATCCGCGACGGCAGCGGCCGTGCGGTGCGCATGGTCGGCGGCATGACGGACATCAGCGCGCAGAAGGAGGCCGAGCTGGAGGCCCAGCACGAGGCGCAGACGCACGCCGAGCTGGTGCGCGTGCAGCAGCGGATCTCGTCGCTGGACGTGCCGCTGGCAGACGTGCTGCAGCTGGTGGCCGCCACGGCCCGCAGCCTCACGCAAGCCGACGCTGCGATGGTGGCGCTGGTCGATGGCACGCAACTGCAGGTGCAGGGCAGTGCGGGCGACGCGCCACTGGCACCGCTGCCCGGAACCCGCACCGCGCTGCAGGACCACCCGCTGTGGGAGCGCCTGGCCGCCGGCCGCACCGTCACCAGCTGCGACCTGCCGGCCGCCACCGCGGCACAGGCCACGGACTGCCCAGGCTGCGAGAGCTTCATCGCCGCACCGCTGCGCGCGGGCGACGACGTGGTGGGCCTGCTCAAGGTGCTGTCGCGGCAGGCCGGTGCCTTCTCGGCGCGCAACACCGTGCACCTGCAGATCCTGGCGGAATCGCTGGGGGCCACGGTGCAACTGCGCAGGGTGGACGCACAGCTGCGCGCCTCCGAGCAGCAGTACCGCGCATTGTTCGCCGACCACCCGCAGCCCTTGTGGGTGTACGACTTCAAGAGCCTGCAGATCCTGGCCGTGAACCGCGCGATGGTGGAGCACTACGGCTACACCGAAGAGGAGCTGCTGCGCATGAACATGCGCGACCTGTGGCTGCCCGAGGACCAGGAACAGCTGGTGGCCGCCACCGAAGCCATGGCCCACCACGAGCCCTGCAGCAACGTGCTGCGCCGCCACCGGCGCAAGGACGGGACGGTGATCGACATGGAGATCTCCGTCGGCGGCATCCACTTCAACGGCGTGGCGGCGCGGCAGGTGCTCGGCTCGGACGTGACGCAGCGCCTGCGCGTGGAACGCGAGCTGGCGCGGCTGGGCCGCGCCCAGCGGCTGCTGAGCGCCTGCAACGAGACCATCGTGCGCGCCCGCTCGCGCACCGACCTGCTGCACGACATCTGCCGCATCGCCGTGGAGATCGGCGGCTACCGCATGGGCTGGGTGGGTATGGCCTGCGACGATGCCGGCAAGACCGTCGAACCCGTCGCGCACGCCGGCCATAACGAGGACTTTCTGCAGGGACTGCAGCTGAGCTGGTCTGCGGACTCACCGGCCGGCCGCGGCCCGGCCGGCGTGGCCATCCGCAGCGGCAAGACCGTGATCGTGCGGGACATCCGCCGCAGCGCCACCTTCGCCCAGGACATCGACCAGATGATCGGCCACGGCTTCCACGCCGTGATCTGCCTGCCGCTGCGCAACGCGCACCGCACGTTCGCCGTGCTGTACCTGTATGCCCCCGAGGTGCTGCACATCAGCGCCCAGGAGACCCAGCTGCTGGAAGAGCTGGCCACCGATGTGGCGTACGGCCTGGAGACGCTGCGCGTACGCGAAGAGCAGGAGCGATTGCAGGCCACGCTGCTCAAGGTGGCGTCCGCCGTGTCGGCAAGCACGGGGGCGGAATTCTTCGGCACGCTGGCCCACAACATGGCGGATGCACTCGGTGCGCAGGCAGCCGGGGTGGCACGGCTGCTGCCCGGCACCGGCGGCGCCCCCCAGCGGGCCATGACGCTGTCGCGCATCCTGCTGGGCGAGAGCCTGCCCAACTCCGAGTACCGGCTGGAAGGCACGCCGGGCCACGCTCTGGTGACGCAGCGGCAGCTGGTGGTGGTCGACGACGCACTGCGGGAGTACCCCCACGCCAACCTGGTGCAGCGGGCGCAGGCGCGCAGCTATGTCGGCCACCAGCTGACGGCCAGCGACGGCCAGCCGATGGGCCTGATCTTCGTGATGTTCCGCCACGCATTGCAGGACCCGGAGTTCGTCGTCAACACGCTGCAGATCTTCGCGGCGCGCGCCAGTGCCGAGATCGAGCGGCAGACGGCCGACCAGCGCAACCGCCGGCAGGCCTCGCTGCTGGACAAGGCACGCGACGCCATCATCGTGCGCGACCTGGACCACCGCATCCTGTTCTGGAGCCAGGGCGCCGAACGCATGTACGGCTGGCCGAGCGAGCAGGCGATGGGCCGGCGCATCAGCGAACTGCTGTATCAGGACGACCTGCAGGAGTTCCTGCGGGCCACGGCCATCACGCTGGAGCAGGGCGAGTGGACGGGCGAGATCACGCAGTACCACGCCGGCGGACAGCCCCTGGAAGTGGAAGGCAGCTGGACGCTGGTGCGCGACGACGAGGGGCGGCCGGAATCCATCCTGGCCATCAATTCCGATATCGCCCAGCGCAAGGCGACCGAGCGGGAGATCCAGCGCCTGGCCTTCTACGACGCGCTCACCGGCCTGCCCAACCGCATGCTGCTCATGGACCGCATGGCCCATGCCCTGGCCAATGCCCAGCGCCGGCACCAGGGCGGGGCGCTGCTGTTCATCGACCTGGACAACTTCAAGACGCTGAACGACACCCTGGGGCATGACAAGGGCGACTTGCTGCTGCAGCAGGTGGCGCAGCGGCTCAACACCTGTGTGCGCAGCATCGACACCGTGGCCCGGCTGGGCGGCGACGAGTTCGTCGTGATGGTCGAGGAATTGAGCGCTGCTCCGGAGGAGCTGGCGCTGCACGCGCGCAGCCTGGGCGAGAAGGTGCTGTCGGTGCTGGGCGCGCCCTATACGCTGGCGGGCTACCACTACCGCACCACGCCCAGCATCGGCATCGCCCCATTCAACGACGCGCACACCAGCGTGGGGGAGCTGCTCAAGCAGGCCGACCTCGCCATGTACCAGGCCAAGACGGCGGGCCGCAACACGCTGCGCTTCTTCGACCCGGACATGCAGGACGTGGTCACCGCGCGCGCCACGCTGGAGTCGGACCTGCGCGCCGCGTTGGCCCAGGAAGAGTTCCTGCTGCACTACCAGCCGCAGATGGACGACGCCCACCGCGTCGTCGGCGTCGAGGCGCTGCTGCGCTGGGCCCACCCGCAGCGCGGCATGGTCCCGCCCGGCCAGTTCATTCCGCTGGCCGAAGAAACCGGCCTGGTGCTGGCCCTGGGCCGCTGGGTACTCCACACCGCCTGCAAGACCCTGGCGATGTGGCAGGACGACCCGGACCGCTCGCACCTGACCATGGCGGTCAACGTGAGCTCGCGGCAGTTCCGCCACGCCGGCTTCGTGGACGACGTGGCGCGGGTGCTGGCCATCACCGGCGCACCGTCCGGGCAGCTCAAGCTGGAACTGACCGAGAGCCTGCTGGTGGAGGACATGGAAACCACCATCGCCACCATGGCGGCGCTGCGCTCCTATGGCGTGGGGTTCTCGCTCGACGATTTCGGTACGGGCTATTCCTCCCTGGCCTACCTCAAGCGCATGCCGCTGGACCAGCTCAAGATCGACCAGAGCTTCGTGCGCGACCTGCTCACCGATCCGAACGACGCCGCCATCGTGGACACCATCATCGGCCTGTCGCGCAGCCTGGGCCTGGAAGTGATCGCCGAAGGGGTGGAAACGGCTGAGCAGCGCGACCGCCTGGCCCGCGCCGGCTGCCGCCTGTACCAAGGCTATCTGTTCAGCCGGCCCCTGCCGGTGGACCTGCTGGAGCAGTTTCTTGTGCAGCGCGCCGCAGGCGTCGCCATGCCGCGCCCCGCACGGGGCTGACCGGGCCAGCGTCCCGGGCCGCTCGCTCTCGAGAGGCCAGCCACGTTGCAATCCCACGGCGGGCTTCCAACCACCCGGCGTGGGCGCGCCTGTCCATCCTCTATGCTGTTGCGCTTTTCCACACCGCAACTGCAGATGGCCAGCTACTCAGAACTCCTCGCCCAGAAGAAGGCGCTCGACGCACAGATCGCCCAAGCCCGCAAACAGGCCTCCGAAGCCGCCCTCGTCACCGTGAAACAGCTGGTGGAAGAGTTCGGCTTCACTGCCCAGCAGGTCTTTCCCTGGCAGCCGGAACCCCGCAAGGCGCCCGCCAAGTACCTCAATCCCGTGACGGGGGCCACCTGGTCCGGCCGGGGCAAACCGCCGAAGTGGATCGCGGGCAAGGACCGCGAAGCGTTCGCCCTCTGACATCCCTCCGCGCGTCGTTCGTACGCAGCGATCTTCCGGACCCCCGGCGCCTTCGCCGGTCTGCTCCCCCCTGAAAGCATCCCCTGAAGCCCGGCAAAGGCCTTCTAGGGGCCTTGCAAAGACGTTCTCTCCCTTGCCCAACCCCCGCCGTATCGGGTTCGGCCAGTCTCCTTCTCCCCCGTTTTCTCGGCCTGTCCTCGCCCGGCACCGATCCCAGCGACCCACCTCGCACGCTCAACGGGCTTTCCTCGGACCTCCATCACGAAAAACCGGTGCCCCGGGAGGTTCCTGTTGTCCCTGTCTTCTTCTTTATTTCTTTTATAAAAACATAGTGGTAGTAGTAGAGGCGGGAGCTTTCTGTGGATAAGTCGCTTTTGCCCCAGCGGATCAATGCATTGGCCCATGCACAAGCCTGTGGGTGGCCCCCCGCGCGCACTGCACCCTGAAAGGGGATAAAGAGAAGCGGTTTCCTTTTTCTGTGGACAACTGCCCGGTTATTCCACAACTGTCCCCATGGTTGTTCCCATTCGGGCAACCGGACGCCGATCCGGGACCTGCCCCAGGCAAAACCGAGTCGCCAGTGACCGCCCCGTGGTGGGCCGCACAGGGACATCAGCACCAGAGGGCTTGCCCCTGGGGCATCGAACGCCCTGCACAAGCCTTCCATGGCCCGGCAAACCGCCGTGGCGTCACCCTGCATCCCGTCCGGCCTGTGCCATGCACGCCACCGCAGTCGTCCCCAGGCCTGCGGCCGTTCGCTCCCTGCACGACAAGGTGGAGGCGAAGGGGCAGCCCAGGCCTCGCCGCACGGGGTGCCCCGCCCATTCGGCGCCAGGGCCCGTGCGGCTCTTTGCCATGGCCTTTAGCTCCGGTGGATTGCGCCGTGCATGGCCTGTTCTGAAGCGCGGCCTCTCGGTTCTGGTTATTCCTTAGAAGTTCTATAAATCAATAGCAGTAGTAGTAGAGCGCGCCCCTTTGTGTGGACAAGCCGTTTTTTTTGTTGCCTGCCAAGGACTTGGCTTCCGTTCAACCCTGTGCCCGGAACCCGGGGGAACGCCGGGAGCCGCCGACAACAACTTCGGCGCGGCGGGCTGCGCTGTGGATAAGCCTCCGGTTGTTCCGATTCCATCCCCAGGCTTTTCCACAGCCGGCTCCGTCGGGCGGTTGATCGCAGCCGAAAAAAAAGGCCCCGAAGGGCCTAGTGGTGGGGCGCGGGTCGCCGCCGCTCAGAAGTGGAAGCCGTAGCGCAACTGAACGAAGTTCTCGCCGGGGTTGGGGCGCTTGATGCTGGCGTTGGAGACGTGCTGCACGCGCACGGACACCTCGTGCTGGCGCTGGGTGCCGAAATTCACGCCCAGGCCGAGGTGGGAGGCGAAGTTGAACGAGGTGCTGAATTCCTTGTTCGTGGTGCGGTAGCGGTCATCTGCCAGCGTGGCGCCGATGCCGGCTTCCCAGAACCAAGCGGAGCGTCCCTGGTCGGGGCGCAGGCGCAGCGTGGGGGTCACGCTCAGCACGTTGATGCTGTTGTAGCCAGCTACGCCGTCGAAGGACCAGCGGCTCAGATTGATGTCCCAGTGGCCGCGCAGTTCGCTGCCCCAGAATTCGCTGCGCCATTGGCTCCAGGGCAGGGTCACGCCGATGGTTGCCGCATCGCTGCCGTGTTCGGCCCAGTTGCCCTGCACATAGACCGAGGGGGCGTGGTACGCATCCGACACGGGCTGGGCTTGTGCGCTGCCGAGGCCGGCGCTCCAGGAGATGGCTGCGGCAGCGATCGTCAGCGGAAATGCGAAGCGTGCGCTGGCAGGGCGGCGGCCCTGGAAGAGTGGACGGTGCAGGGCAGAGTGCAACATGGGCAGTCAGGGTTATAAAAATATGTAACGACTCTATTCCTCCGTTGCGCCGAGCGCTTGTAGGCGGCTGCCTCGACCATGGACGGTTGTCGGGCATCGGTGTATGTGCTTTACAACGGCCCCGGGATGTGCGCCACACCACGCTCCACCGTGGCGACGGGCAGACCGGTTTCCGGCGGCCCAGAACGCGGACACCCGGCCGAAGCCGGGTGGGTGCGAGGTGGTGCAGGCGGGAGGCGGCAGGCGTGTGCCGCCAGTGTCCCCCCTTTCTGCCGCCAGCGCCGGTTACTGAGGCGCCGCCGATGCTGCGGGCGCAGCGGGCTTGCCCGGGCGGCCGTGCTTGCCGGGTTCGCCGTCGGCGCCGCGGTGGCCAGGGCCGCCGTCCATGCGGGGATGCATGCGGCGGGCTTCGGCGTCGAAGGTCTTCTGCTGCGCGGGCGTCAGCGCGGCATAGAAGGTCTTCACGGCCTCGTCGCGGCGGTCCATTTCAGCCGAGCGTTGTGCGCGCAGGGCCCGCATGCGGTCGATGCGCTCTGGCGTGGTCAGCTGGTCCATTTCCTTGCGGTCCAGCTTGGCGTGGCGCGGACCGGCGGGCGGCTGCATGGCGGTGGTGAAGGCCGTCCAAGCGGGTTCCTGTGCCGGCGTGAGCTGCAGCTTCTGCTTGAGCTGCGCCGCGCGCTGGGCCATGCGCTCCTTGAACTGTTCCGGCGAATGGGCGCGCTGGTGGCGCGGCCCCTGCGCGCCGTCGGCCGGGGCGGGTGCCGTGGCGGCAGCCGGCGGGGCAGACGGTGCGGGCTGTGCCAGGACGGGGGTGGCGATGGCGACCAGCAGGGCGGCGGCCAGCGAGGTGGAGGCGATGCGTTGGGGGAGAAGGCGGGCCATGGTGTTTCCTTTCGGTGGTCTTCACGGTGGAAGGAGAAGCGCCGGGGCGGGATCCGGAGGAAGCACGAAGCCCTGGCGCCTGGATGCAGTGTCTGGCGCCGATGTATCTGCGCCATGCGCGGCGCATGTGGGTGTGTAAAGTTGTGCCAACGTTCGGTTGCGCCGCCGGCATACGGCGCCGCTGCCACGGCCGGGTGGAGGCTGGGGCGGTTTCAGGTCAAATGGGCCGCTATCGCCCTATCCATAAGCGCATATAGCTATAAAAAATGTAGCATATGCTTTACCGGGCGTAACGGTGCGTAGTCTCGCCCGCAGGCCGTGGCGCGAGCGCCGACAATGGCGGCCCGGTGCGGCGACCGCGAGCGCGCGCCGGCACAGCAGAGTTCAGATGTACGAAGGGTGAGTCCGTGTTCAAAAACATGATCGTGTACCGCATTGCGCCGCAGTGGCAGGTCGAATTGACGCAGTTGGAAGAGGCGCTGGCCAAGACGCCGTTTGCGGAGTGCGGTGCCACGCAGGAAAAGTCGATCGGCTGGGTGCCGCCGCGGGGCGATGCCCACGGGCTGTTCGCCGAATCGGTGGGCGGGCAGTGGATCCTGCGCTTCATGGTCGAGTCCAAGGTGCTGCCCGGCTCGGTGCTGGCACGCAAGGTCAAGGAAAAGGCCGCGCGCATCGAGCAGGAGACCGGCCGCAAGCCCGGCAAGAAGGAAAGCAAGGAACTCAAGGAAGAGGCCAAGCTCGACCTGCTGCCCATGGCGTTCACCAAGCAGGGATCGATGTGGGTGTGGATCGACCCGCAGGCGCATCTGCTGGTGCTGGACACCAGCAGCCAGGGCCGTGCCGACGAGGTGGTGAGCCTGCTGGTGGATGCGTTGCCCGGCCTGTCGGTGGCGCTGCTGGACACGCAGACCAGTCCCCAGGCGGCCATGTCCCACTGGCTCAGCACGCAGGAGCCGCCCGTGGGCTTCAGCGTGGACCGCGAATGCGAATTGAAGAGTGCCGACGAATCCAAGGCCGTGGTGCGCTACTCGCGCCACCCGCTGGACATCGAAGAGGTGCAGGCGCACATCGCCGCCGGTAAGCTGCCGACCAAGCTGGCCATGACCTGGGACGACCGCGTGTCCTTCGTGCTGAGCGAGGGGCTGCAGGTCAAGAAGGTGTCGTTCCTGGACACGGTGTTCGAGGGCAACGGCAAGGACGACGGCGGCTTCGACACCGACGTGGCCATCGCCACGGGTGAGCTGACCAAGCTGATCCCCGACCTGGTCGAGGCGCTGGGCGGCGAGGGCCGGACCGAGCTCGGCGGCGCTGCCGCGCCCGCCGCACCGCAAGGGCAGCCGGCGCCCTCCGCCCCGGCCACCACGGCCGAGGACGACGACGCACCGTTCTGAGCCCGGGGCGCCACCCTGCACCGCGCCATCCCGCGTGCGCGCAGGGGGCATGGTGTGGCGCTGCCGCCCGGGTGCAGGCACGATGCGGACCTTCGACTGACCGACCACGACCGGAGGTATTGCCATGTTGATTTCCGTCCGCCGCTTGTCCTTGGCCGCCGCGCTGGCCGCCGGGGCCGCCGTTCCCGGCCTGGCCCATGCCCACCACGGCTGGTCCTGGGCCGAAGACGCCCAGAGCGAACTGGCCGGCACCGTACAGCGCGTGCAGGTGGCGCCGCCCCATCCGTGGATCGACGTGAAGACGGCCCAGGGCGAGGTCTGGCGCGTGGACCTGGGCAACCCGACGCAGACCGAGCGCTCGGGCTTCACCGCCCAGTCCGCCCGGGCCGGCGATGCCATCACCGTCGTGGGCAACCGCGACAAGGACGCCACGCGCCAGCGCATGAAGGCGGTGCAGATCACGGTGGGCGGCAAGCCGTACGTGATGTACCCCGAGCGAGTGGAAAAGCGCTGACCGGCCGGGGCATCGCGGCCATGTGGTCGCTCCGGCCGCTCTGGCCGCCGCCGGCCGCTTGCCACCCGCACTGAAGCCCCCCACCCTTTTTCGAACCCCTGGATCCAGGCCCCGCCGTGTTGTCCACCGTGCTCGACGCCCTGCCTGCCCTGCCGCCTGTGGCGTGGCTGGTGCATTCCGGCACCGCCTACCTGGTGGTGAATGCCGTGCACATCGCCGCGCTGGGGCTGGGGGTGGGCGCCGCGGTGCTGCTGGACCTGCGCCTGCTCCAGGCCGTGGGCCGGGCGCTGCCGCTGGCGCTCATCGGGCCGTTTCTCTCGCGGGCCGCGGCCGCCGGGCTGGGCCTGGCGGCGGCCACCGGCCTGTGGCTGTTCGCGGTGCGCGGCAGTGAGTATCTGAACAACCCCGCCTTCCTCGCCAAGCTCGCCCTGATCGGGCTGGCGCTGGCGAATGTGGCCGCCATGCACGGCACCGGGCGCTGGGCCGCCACGCTGCAGGCGGGCCGGGCCGGTGGCATCGCGCGCCTGCAGGCGGTGCTGTCGCTGGCGCTGTGGCTCGGGGCGCTGCTGGCGGGCCGCTGGATCGGCTTTCTTCTGTAGCGGGCGCGGCGGCTGCCGCTACCATCGCCGTCCATGGCGCTCAACTGGGTCTGGATCGGTTTCTTCACCGTGGCATTCGCCACCGCCGTGGCGCGCTGGCTGCTGGGCGAGGACGGCATCTTCCAGGCGCTGCTGGCCGCGCTGTTCGACGGCGCCCGCTCGGGCTTCGAGATCTCGCTCGGCCTGGCCGGCGTGATGGCGCTGTGGCTGGGCCTGATGCGCGTGGGCGAGCGCGCCGGCATGGTCGAACTGCTGGCCCGCGCAGCCGGGCCGCTGCTGCGGCGCCTGTTCCCCGAGGTGCCGCAGGGCCACCCGGCACAGGGCGCGATGACCATGAACATCTCGGCCAACCTGCTGGGGCTGGACAACGCCGCCACGCCGCTGGGCCTGACGGCCATGCGCGAGCTGCAGACGCTGAACACGCGCCAGCCCGATACGGCGAGCAACGCGCAAATCATGTTCGTGGTGATGAACACCGCGGGCCTCACGCTCATTCCCACCTCGGTGATCGCCATCCGCCAGAGCATCGCGCTCAAGCAGGGCCTAGGCGCCGGCTTCAATGCGGCCGACATCTTTCTGCCCACGCTGATCGTCACCTTCATCTCGCTGCTGGCCGGCGTGCTGGCGGTGGCCGTGTGCCAGCGGCTGCCGCTGTGGCGCGCGCGCTTTCTGGTGCCGGTGGCCGTGGCGGCGGGCCTGCTGGCGGCGGCGGTGACGGCGCTGGCGCGGCTGCCGGCCGAGCAGGCCGCACGCATCGCGGGCACCACGGGCGCGGCCGTCATCCTGGGCGTGGTGATGCTGTTCGTGCTGGCGGGTGCCGTGCGGCGCGTGAACGTGTACGACGCTTTCATCGACGGCGCCAAGGAAGGCTTCGGCGTGGCGATCCAGATCGTGCCCTACCTCATCGCCATCCTGGTCGCCATCGGCGTGTTCCGCGCGGCGGGGTGCATGGACTTTCTGCTCTCGGCCATCGGCGCGGGCGTGGCAGCGCTGGGGTGGAACACCGACTTTCTGCCGGCGCTGCCCGTGGGCCTGATGAAGGTGCTGTCGGGGGCCGGCGCACGGGGGCTGATGATCGATGTGATGCAGGTGCACGGCGTGGATTCGTTCGCCGGGCGGCTCGCCGCCATCGTGCAGGGCTCCACCGAGACCACGTTTTACGTGCTGGCCGTGTACTTCGGCAGCGTGGGCATCCAGCACGCGCGCCACGCGCTGGCCTGCGCGCTGTTCGCCGATGCTGCGGGGCTGGCGGCGGCGATCGGCGTGGGCTATGCCATGCTGCGCTGAGGTGGCTCGTCACCCTCGCACTGGATAGGCCTCAAGCACGGCCGCCAGGCCGTGCAGGGACTGCCGCAGTTGGGTCTGGTCGATGGCGATCTCGAACGCCAGGCGCTGCGGGCTGCCGGGCTGGTCCGTCGCCTCGCCGGTGATCCGCAGATGCCCCCGGCCATCGCCGGTCACCGACAGTGCCAGCTGGCCTTCCAGTGTGTTGAAGGCGGCGTTGCCCGACAGGGACTGGTACAGCGCGGCCAGTTGGTCATGGAAAGTCTGCAGCTCATGCGTGAGCAGGGCGGCTGCAAAGCGCCCCTGGAACGCGCCGCAGTGCACGGAGATGTCCGCCGTGAGCCAGTTGTCGTCGTAGTAGTCGCCTGTCGGCGTGCGCTCATAGCCGGCGATGGCGACCTCCAGCCGCTCCCGCTCCTGGCCGCCAAAGGCAAATGCTTCCATCGGATCTCCTGTTTCTTGCGGCCACTGCCGTGTCGTGCCGCCGCCGCGGGGCGGCATGCGCCGGACCGCAGCCTAAACCTTGGACAATCGGCCCCTGGATTGTGTTTCCCTTTGACTCAGAAAGAAGATGCCGTGACCGACACCCCGCAACGCCCCGAACTGCCCGACCACCTCTCCGTCGATCCGCGCAGCAAGTTCCACGTGCCCGCCGTGTTCGAGCACGACATCGGCATCCGCTTCAACGGCAAGGAGCGCTTCGACGTCGAGGAATACTGCGTGAGCGAGGGCTTCATCAAGGTGCCCGCCGGCAAGACGCTGGATCGCAAGGGCCGGCCGCTGCTGATCACGCTCAAGGGCACGGTCGAGGCGTTCTACAAATAAGTCAGGCCAGCCGATGGCGTGCTGCGACATCCGCGAGGTGCGCGAGAGCGAGCTGCAGGCACTGCTGGCGCTCTATGCGCACCTACACACCGACGACGCACCACCGCCTGCGGCAGCGCTTGCACAGGCCGTGTGGCAGGAGATACTGCGCGATGACCGCCATGTCTGCCTGGGCGGCTATGTCGATGGCCAACTGATCGCCAGCTGCGTCGTGACGGTGATCCCCAACCTCACGCGGGGTTGCCGGCCCTATGCGGTGATCGAGAACGTGGTGACCCACGCCCACCACCGCGGCCAGGGCCACGGCAAGGCCGTGCTGCAGGAGGCCCTGCGCCAGTGCTGGGCCCGTGGCTGCTACAAGGCCATGCTGATGACGGGCCGCAAGGATGCGGCCACGCTGCAGTTCTATGCGTCTGCGGGCTTCGATGGCGACGACAAGCGCGCCTTCATCGCGCGGCCACCTCGCTGATATACACACCGTGGCGGCCGGCGCCGCAGCGCCGGTGCACGCCGCCATCACACCCGCTCGAACACCGCCGCGATGCCTTGCCCGCCGCCGATGCACATGGTCACCAGCGCGTAGCGGCCGCCCGTGCGGTGCAGCTCGGCGATGGCCTTGGTGGTAATGATTGCGCCCGTCGCGCCCACCGGATGGCCCAGCGAGATGCCCGAGCCGTTGGGGTTCACCTTGGCCGGGTCCAGGCCCAGTTCCTGGATGACGGCGCAGGCCTGGGCGGCAAAGGCCTCGTTGGCCTCGATCACGTCCATGTCCTGCACCGTGAGGCCCGTGCGCTGCAGCACCTTCTGCGTGGCCGGCACCGGGCCGATGCCCATGTAGGCCGGGTCCACGCCGGCGTGCGCATAGCCCACCAGGCGCGCCAGCGGGCGCGCGTTCAGTGCCTGCAGCCGGTCGCCGGCCACCAGCACCACGGCGGCCGCGCCGTCGTTGATGCCCGAGGCGTTGCCCGCCGTGACGGTGCCGCCGTCCTTCTTGAACGCGGGCTTCATGCCGGCCAGCACTTCCACCGTGGTGGTGCCGCGCACGTGCTCGTCGGTGTCGAACAGCGTGGTGCCCTTGCGGGTGGCGATTTCCACCGGAACGATCTGCTCCTTGAAGTAGCCCGCGTCGATGGCGGCAGCGGCGCGGCGCTGGCTCTCGGCGGCCAGGCGGTCCTGCTGTTCTCGGCTGATGCGGTAACGCTCGGCCACGTTCTCGGCGGTGATGCCCATGTGCATCTTCTGCCATGGGTCGTGCAGGATGCCGAGCATGTAGTCGATGCTTTTCGCATCGCCCATGCGCGCCCCCCAGCGCGCCGCGGTGTCGAAGTAGGGGCCGCGGCTCATCGATTCGCTGCCGCCGCCCACGGCCACGTCGCAGTCGCCGTAGCCGATGGCCTGCGCCGCCGACACGATGGCCTGCAGGCCCGAGCCGCACAGCCGGTTGACGTTGAAGGCGGGCGTTTCGACTGGGCAGCCGGCGTCGATGGCGGCCACACGCGAGAGGTACGCGTCCTTGGTGTCGGTGGGGATGACGTTGCCCATCACCACATGGCCGATGGCATCGGGCGCGAGGCCGCTGCGCTCGATGGCGGCGCGCACGGCGGTGGTGGCGAGCTGGGTGTTGGGCACGTCTTTCAGCGCGCCGCCGAAGGTGCCGATGGCGGTGCGGGCGGTACTGACGACGAAGACGTCGCGGTGGGGGGATGCGGTCATGGCAATGGGGGTGTAGAGGTGGGAATCGGTCAGGCGCTCAGCGCCCGGTGAACTGCGGCTTGCGCTTGGCGAAGAAGGCCTCGATGCCTTCCGGCAGGTCGGCGCTGAGTGCGCATTCGTGGAAGGCGCGCGCCTCGGCGGCGAGCTGGTCGGGCAGGTCGCGGTCGAAGCTGGTGCGCATCAGCCGGCGCATGTGGCCCAGCGCCACGGTGGGGCCGGCGGCCAGGCGCTCGGCCAGCTGCTGCACGGCGCCGTCCAGTTCGGCAGCGGGCAGCACGCGGTTGACCAGGCCCAGGCGCAGCGCGTCGTCGGCGGTGAGGGTGTCGCCCAGCAGCGCGATCTCCAGCGCCTTGCGCAGGCCCACCAGGCGCGGCAATGCCCAGGACGCGCCCAGGTCGCAGCTGGTGCCCAGGTTGATGTAGGCCAGGTTCAGGCGCGTGCCTTCGGCCAGCAGGATGAAGTCGGCCGCCAGCATCAGGCTCATGCCACCGCCCGCGGCCACGCCGTGCACCTGGGCGATCACCGGCGCGTCGATGGCCGACAGCAGCGTGATGGCCTCGTTCAACGGGCCCAGCAGGTCGGCGGCGCCTTGCGCCGGGTCGGCCTGCAGCGTGGGGAGATCGCCGCCCGCCATGAAGGCCTTGCCGGCGCCGCGCAGCACCACGGCGCGCACGCTGCGGTCGGCTGCGATCTGGCGCGCGGCGTCGCGCAGGGCGGTGGCCATGGGCACGTCGACGGCATTGAGCGCGTCGGGGCGGTGGAACTGCAGCGTGACGATGGCGCCGTGCCGGTCGACCTGCAGCGGGGATGCGCTAGGTGGTTGCATATAGTTTCCTCTAGGCGGCTCTTGGCAATTCAAACTGTTGCAAGACGGAGAAAAGTTGCTCGACATTTGGTGCGTCGAAGAGGCCGTCCGGTCCCTGAACATGGATGTCGGTGAACGGCGACTCATACAGGCGTGCTGCGGGCATGGCTCCGTGCTCGGTGAGGTGCTGGACAATTTCTTCGATGAATTGCAGCTGGCTGGCGCTGGCGGTACCGGCTGCAATCAGCGTGGTAAACGCCGCCATGGCCGCTTCACGCTCCAGCCCCACCAGAGAACGCACGAACACCGCCAAATTGGCATGCAGCGCCACGGCACGCTGAATGTCACTTTCCGTGCCGCCCGCCTCGTGCAGAAGGGTTTCCAGCTCTTGCAGGTCAGCGGCCGTGAGCGGCTGATTTCGGCGCAGCTTGCGCAGTGCCAGTCGGTCTTCATGGGCGCGCAGGACCACCTTGGCCTTCGCACGAAAGCGTTCGAAGTCGACCGCGCTGGCCACCAGGGGTAAATCTACTTGTGCGGTTTCGCCAATCTCATCTTCAAAGTCGGTATAGACCACCTTGCGGCTGCTTTTTTCGATGAGCTTGATGAGGCTGCGCAGCTTGCGGCGCGCCTGCTCCAGCATGGGCAAGGTCACGTCCTGCCACCACTCTTCACCTGCGATGGCCTCGATCAGCAGCAGGTGCTCGCGCACGCTGGGGATGTTGGCCTTCTCCAGCAAAGCAGTGGCAATTTGCTGCACCTTGGTTTGCAGCCGTGCCAGCGCCGGCTCGCTGCGCAGCAGGGCCAGTTGGGTGTTCAGCAGCAGGGCGTCGAAGCGCTTGGCGTCTTCTTCATCGTCGCGCACGGCGGTGGGCAGACCGGACAGGTGCATTGACACTTCGGCCAGTTGCTCGGCGCTGGGGCGCTTCCACGCATCCGGTTGCGCCCAGGCTTCTACCCAGCGGCGCTGCGGGCGCACCACAAAGTTGTCCAGTGACATGCCCGCCACCATGCTGTGCAGCAGATCTGCGGTGTCTTGGCGAATGGCCGCCTCGGTCAGCACGGGCGATTGCTGTGCCTCATCGGCCACACCGTGGCTGGCCAAACTGGACAAGCGCTTGTCGAGCACTTCGATCAGCTCCAGCCGAGCATTGAACAAGCGCTGCGACAGCGGCTGCGCCACCGCCCCCTCGCTCCCCTCCAATTCCTGGCTGAAAAACTCCAGGTTTTGGCAGAAGTCGAAGATGAAGAAGTCCTTCTTGTCTTGCGCAGGCCCATACAGCTCTTGGCACAGCCGCGTACCGCGCCCCACCATCTGCCAGAACTTGGCTTTGGAGCGCACGATCTTGAAGAACACCAGGTTCACCACCTCGGGCACGTCGATGCCTGTGTCCAACATATCCACCGAGATGGCGATGTGTGGGGCGCGGTCCTTTTGCGCAAAGGCGTCGATGAGCGACTGCGCGTATTCGGTCTTGAAGGTGATGGTGCGCGCGAACAGGCCGTTGTATTCCGGGTAGTTCGCATCAAAGCGCTGCTGGATGAACTCGGCGTGCCGCTGGTTCTTGGCAAAGATGATGGTCTTGCCCAGCCGATCACCGCCCGCCACCTTGTGGCCGCGCTCCATCAGCAGGGCCAGCATCTTGTCCACCGTGTCGGTGTTGAACAGCCACTGGTTCACCGCTTCAGCGCTCACTTCGTCGGGGGCTTCGCCGCCTTCTTCGTCCCACTCCAGCGCGTCCCACTGGTCTTTTTCGTCGTCGCTCAGCTCGTCGTACCGAATGCCTTGGCGCTGGAACTTCAGCGGCACCGAAATCGCTTTGGGCGGGGCCAGGTAGCCCTCGGCAATCGCGTCATCCAGCCCATACGCATCGGTGGGTACACCGCTTTCCAGGCCAAACAGGCTGTAGGTGTTGCGGTCGATCTCGTCCTTGGGTGTGGCCGTCAGGCCCACCAGCAGCGCGTCAAAGTAGCTGAAGATGGCGCGGTACTTTTGGTAGATGGAGCGGTGCGCCTCGTCCACCACGATCAGGTCGAAGTGCCCCACGCCAAAGCGGCGCTGGCCGCCTGTACCTGCATTGGCGCTTTCGTTGATGAGCCCCATCATCGTGGGGTAGGTGGACACATAAACCCGGCCTTCGGTGGCGCGGTCCGTCACCAGGTTCACCGGCGCGGCGTCGGGCAGGTGGGCCTTGAAGGCATTAACTGCCTGGTTCACCAGCGCTACGCGGTCGGCCAAAAACAGCACGCGCTTGGCCCAGCCTGAGCGCATGAGCAAGTCCACCAGCGCAATCACCGTGCGCGTTTTGCCCGCGCCTGTGGCCATTACCACCAGGGCCTTGCGGTGCTGGTCGCGTTCAAAGGTTTCGGCAATGCGGCGGATGGCGCGCTGCTGGTAGTGGCGCTCCACAATGCCC
Source organism: Pseudomonadota bacterium (assembly GCA_023460715.1). Taxonomy (GTDB): domain Bacteria; phylum Pseudomonadota; class Gammaproteobacteria; order Burkholderiales; family Burkholderiaceae_C; genus Paracidovorax. Next base: position 44,160 of record JAEWPH010000038.1, read on the forward strand.
GCCGCAATCGGCAGGCTGGCCAGCGGCTTGCGCGTGGTGCGGCGCTGGGCCATCAGCTCCAGTTCGTCCCGCGTGTGAAAGCCCTGCACCGGGCGTGGCGGGCTGGTGGTGTCGTCCCACATCCAGTGCTCGTAGCCATTGGTGCCATAGATCACCGGGCGGTGGCCGGTGCTGCGCTCCAGACAGTCGGCATACAGGCGGGCTTGCTGCTCGCCTTCCTTGGCGCTGCGGCGGCTGCGCTTGGCTTCCACGATGGCCAGCGGCAGCTCGCCGCTCCACAGCACATAGTCCACGCGGCCCTTGCCATCAGGGGTGGGCATGCCCTGCACCGCGAACTCGCGGTCGCGCGGCTGGTCCAGCGCCCAGCCCGCTTCTTTGAGCAGCAAGTCGATGAACAGGTCCCGGGTTGCGGCCTCGTTGTAGTCGTGCGCGGTGACGGGCTGCACAGCGTTAGCGGCCTTGGCGGCGGCAATCTCGGCGCGGTAGCGGGCCAGCTCCGCATCCAGTTCGGCATTGCGTACAGTTGCTTCGCGCAGGGCGGCGTCGCGCTCTGCCAGGGTTTGGGCTTGCCGGGCCAATGCCTCTTGCGCTGCCGCCTGGGCCGCGCGGCTGGCACCTTGCTCCGCAGTGGCGTCGATACCGGTGGGTTTGGGCAATAGGTCCACGCGAAATTGCAGGCCCGCCGCGGGCCGGTCGCCCACACGGCGCGCGTAGCGTTGTGCCAGCCAGAACGCCACATGGAACAGTTCGCGCAGCGCATTGAGCGCATCCTGCGCGGCCACGGGGCGCACGTCGTGCACCGCCTTGTTGCCCAGGCGGCGGATCACATCCATCTTGGTGTGCACCGTCGGACCCACCAGCTGCTGAAAACTGGGCTCGAACAAAAAGGCCGACAAATCGGCCTTATACGGCATGCGCAGGTTGCCACCCCGACCGCCTTCCGCTTGGTACAGCCAAGCCACGGCCAGCTCTAGCGCGCGGCGGGCGTAAAAGCAGGCGGTGCGCGGGTCAGCGTAGGCGGCGGCCTCGGCACGTCGGGCCTCGGCCAGCAGGTCGGGCCAATCAGGTTGCAGAAAGCCGAAATTGGATGGTGCACTGCTCAAGTGCGACTCCCTCTCGTTCAGTGATGCTTTGAGTTGGGCGCATGCCGCATCGCCGCCCCGGATTTGCAAGAGATGCTGCCATACTTCCTGCGTTGCACGAGGCAAGAACTCCATGACTACCCGCGACCAGCAATATCTGCGCAGCCTTGTTCTCGAATTGACGGCTTTGCCCGCAGAAACTGGCTGGCTCGAATTCAAGCACAACAAGGCAGAGCCGCGGGATATCGGCGAGTACATCTCCGCGCTGTCCAACAGCGCCGCGCTGGAAGGCCGGGCCCATGCCTATCTGATCTGGGGAATCGCCGATGGCGGGCATTCCATCGTCGGCACATCCTTTGAACCCAAGGCGGCTCGCCAGGGGAACGAGGAACTGGAAAGCTGGCTGTTGCGGCTGCTGGAGCCCCGCATCGGGTTCCGCTTTTTCCAGATTGACATGGACGGCTTCGCCGTCGTGTTGCTGGAGATCGATGCGGCATTCCGCCACCCTGTGAAATTCCAGGGCACCGAATACATCCGCATAGGTACCTACAAAAAGCAGCTCAAGGACTTTCCGGAAAAAGAACGCGCCTTGTGGCGCATGCTGGACTCCACGCCGTTCGAGATGCTGCCGGCAGCAGAAAAGCTGACCGCCGACGAAGTGTTGAAGCTGCTCGACTATCCCGCCTTCTTTGAATTGCTGGACAAGCCCGTACCCAATCACCGGGACGGCATGCTGGCGGCGCTGCAGGCCCACAGGATGATCGAGCCCATGGGAGGCGCGCACTGGCGCATCTTCAACCTGGGCGCGCTGCTCTTCGCCAAGCGCTTGCTGGACTTCTCCCGGCTGCAGCGCAAGGCCGTGCGGGTGGTGGTGTACGAAGGCACCGGCCGGGTCAAGACGCTGCGGGAGCAGTAAGGCATGCGCGGCTATGCCGCAGGCTTCGAAGGGCTGGTGGGTTTCGTGAACAACCTGCTTCCCATCAACGAGGTGATCGGGCAGGCCCTGCGCAAATCAGTGCGCATGTACCCCGAACTGGCCATACGCGAACTGGTCGCCAATGCCCTCATCCACCAGGATTTCAGCATCAGCGGCAGTGGCCCGATGGTGGAGATCTTCGACGACCGCATGGAGATCACCAATCCGGGCGCGCCGCTCATGGAGCCACAGCGCATGCTGGACCATCCACCCCGCTCGCGCAACGAAAGCCTGGCCTCGGTGATGCGCCTGGTGGGCATCTGCGAAGAGCGCGGCAGCGGCGTGGACAAGGTGGTCTTCGAGACAGAGATGTACCAGCTGCCGGCGCCCGCCTTCGAAGTGGTGGGCGGCTCCACCCGGGCCACCCTGTTCGCCCCGCGCCCTCTGGCAGGCATGGACCGCGAAGACCGCGTGCGGGCCGTATACCTGCACGCCTGCCTGCGCTACGTGCAGCGCGAGCACATGACCAACACCACCTTGCGCCAGCGCTTCGGCATCGACCCAAAGAACAGCGCCATCGCCTCACGGCTGCTCAAGGAAGCCTTGGCGGCTGGAGTGATCCGCCTGGAAGACGCGGAGGCCGCGCCCAAGCTGCGCCGCTACGTGCCGCACTGGGCCTGATTTGTTTGATGGGTACTTGATCGTCAGCCTGCCCGCCGTGCAGAGCGCCAAAAAAATCGTTGCATGACAACGGCTTAGCCGTGGAGCTTTGCTTGACGGGTACTTGATGGGGCGGCGGGCAACACTTCAACGCCGCACCATATCGATGAGCGCCTGCAGCGGAATGGGTGAGTTTTCGGGCGTGGCCTCGTAGGCGCTGTCGTGCGAAGCCGCCTTGGTCTGCTCGAACGTCATGTCCCGGCAGTAGCGCACCGCCCATTCCAGGCTTTCCGCCGCCGCACGGTCGAGCCGGTTGAAGTCGGCCTCGCGCAGCGCTGTCAACGCATGGCCCTGGCGGCGCAGTGCCGCCCGCAGGGCTTCATCGTCGAAGTCGCTCAGCAGGCGCTCGCCGCTCAGCACCCGCGTGGCGTCATAGGCTGCCTGCGGCACCGGCCCATGGGGCAGGGCGCAATAGGTCTCGTTGTAGATCAGGCGCCCGTGGCGCTCCAAGTGGTGCCGGTCGGCAAAGTAGAGCGCCTTGAGCGACTTGTAATGGTCCCCGCCGGGCATGCGTCTGGCGACATAGATCAAGGCTTCCAGGCCGATGGAGGCTTCGAGCCGCTGCAGTGCTCCAATGTTCTGTGCAGCCACCCCGGACGCGACGGCATTCAGTTGATGCGGCGCGGAAGCCATTTCGCCACTAAAAGCACGCTGCTGCAGCGAGGCAAACAGCGCATCCAGCGCGGCCAGGGCGCGGCGGTGGGTGGCTTTGAGGGCTTCGATGGAGGCGATGCGGGTGGCGAAGGTTTTTTGGAGGGGGAGGGGAGGAAGTGGTATTTCCATAGCCTTCAACTTTTCTCCGGTTAGATGGGCGATCGTTGCCGCAGTGACGTGATCTCCAAGTCCACCTCTTTTGGCCAAGAACCACAGTAGCCAAACCAAAAACTCAGCCTTTGCCAGTGCTGGATTCGGACGACCTCTGTGTAGTGCCTTTTGGTAGTAAACGTCTTCAAGCTCACCGTTCCATATTGCCGCTCGGCCTGGTTCCCCACCTTCGCAAATGAGCAAATCTCCAGCCTGGAGTCGAAATGTTTCTCGTGCATCTGCATCGAAGTCCATTTCAAGTAGGTCGGTAACGTCAATGTGGAACCACTGGACGTTCGCATTCCGCAAATAGCATCGAGTGTTTTGACCTGTCTGCTGTTTTGCGTCAAGCATCTTTCCTAACCGTGTCGGGCAGACATCTCCAAACGGTGTTTTTTTCCACCCCTTTGGATTCGCCACCGGGTCCCCAAACATATCGAGAAAGAGGGACTGGGTGAGGCTGTCGAGCAGGGCCAGGGCGGTGCGGCGTTGGGTTCGGAGGGTTTCGGCTTGGTCGAGGATGGCGGCGATGCGGCGTTGTTCTTCCAGCGGAGGGAACGTCACCTCAACCCCTGACACCAGATCGATATTCAGATTCTTGACCGTCGCACCGGCTGCGAGCTTGGAAAACTTTGCGTAGATGAAGTCGGAACTTAGAAGCTGGAAAAAATAATCCTGATCGACGTCGTCATGCTTGCTGCTCAGGACGAGCCAACCGTCGTGAATGCAGCCATTCGTACCCATGATGTAAGGCCGCCCGAAACTCATTGAGTTCGTCAGGAGGAAATCGCCGGGTTTGACCATCCGAGAGCGGCTAACGCCTTCTGGACGAATACGCTTTTTGGTTGCCGTGATGAATTTGCTACTCGCGGATGCATCGGAGATTGAAATCCAGTTCACCCCATTTGGATCGTCAGTGAGGTAGTCCTGAATTGGTCGCGGTGAGCCGCCACGGGCAATTTCAAAAATTTCACCGAGTGAGGCAGTTTTCCATGTACTCACTTCAACATCCCCTCCAACACCCCCATCCCCCGCGCGATCTCCTCCTCCAGCGCCCGCAGCTCCGCCAGGATCTCCCCCGGCGCCCGGTGCTGCACTTGTTCATGCACCACTTCCTTGTACCGGTTGATGCTCAGGTCATACCCATTGGCCTCGATGTCGGCCTTGGGCACGCAAAAGCTTTGCGCGGTACGGGGGCGGTCGCGTTCGGTGCCGTTTCGCTGGCCCCAGCGTTCCAGCACGTCGGGCAGGTTGTTTTTGGCGTGCTCTGATTCTGATAGCTGGCTGCGCTTTTCCACAAAGCGCTGCAGGCTCAAAAGGCTGGCATCCAGCAGGGGCTGGCGTTTGTCGTCCAGGCTCCAGCCGTCGGCCTGCATGTCGTAGAACCACACGTGGTCGGTGCCGCCGCTCATGGTCTTGGTGAAGAGCAGGATGGCGGTGCTGACGCCCGCGTAGGGCTTGAACACGCCGCCGGGCAGGCTGATGACGGCATCCAACTTTTGCTCTTCCACCAGCTTGCGGCGCAGTTCCTTGTGGGCCTTGCTGGAGCCGAAGAGCACGCCGTCGGGGACGATGACGGCGGCACGCCCGCCGGTCTTGAGCAGGCGCAGGAAGAGGGCGAGGAAAAGCAGCTCGGTCTTCTTGGTCTTGACGGTCTGCTGCAGATCCTTGGCGGTGTTTTCGTAATCGAGGCTTCCCGCGAAGGGCGGGTTGGCCAGGATGAGGCTGTAGGCCTCGGCATCACCGGCCGCGCCTTCGGCGAGGGAGTCGCGGTATTCGATGGCGGGGTGTTCCACGCCGTGCAGCACCATGTTCATGCTGCCGATGCGCAGCATCGTGTTGTCAAAGTCGTACCCGTGGAACATGCCGCTGTGGAAGTGCTTGTTCTGGGCGGGTACACGCAGCATGTCGGGGTAGGTGCGGCGCAGGTATTCGCCTGCGGCCACTAAAAATCCGCAGGTGCCCGATGCGGGGTCGCAGATGGTGTCCTGGGGCGTGGGGGCGGTGAGCGCCACCATCAGGTCGATGATGTGGCGCGGGGTGCGGAACTGGCCGTTCTGCCCGGCAGAGGCGATCTTGCCGAGCATGTATTCGTACAGGTCGCCTTTAGTGTCGCGGTCGTCTAGCGGAATCGTGTCGAGCAGGTCCACCACTTTGGCCAGCAGGCCGGGCGTGGGGATGGTGAAGCGGGCATCGCGCATGTGGTGCGCGAAGGCGCTTTCAGCCGCCGGGCCTCCGGACATTTGTAGGCCGCGCAGGAAGGGGAAGACCTGGTTGCTGAGCACGTCGAACATCTCGGCGGGCGCCAGGTTCTTGAAGCGGGACCAGCGCATGGCGTCGTGCGGGCGGCCTTGCGCGTCGGTGCCTGCGGGGATGAGGCGCACGGGCTGGGTCTTCAGGCGCAGGGCCTTGTTGTCTTCGCGGGTCTGGTCGCTGTCGAGCGCGCGCAGGAAAAGCAGGTAGGTGATCTGCTCAATGACCTCGATGGGGTTGGCGATGCCGCCGGACCAGAAGGCGTTCCAGACTTGATCGACTTTGTTTCTCAGTTCACCGGTAAGCATGGGGCAGCGCGCGTGGGCAAAAGCAAAGCGGCGAGTCTGCCACAGGGGTCAAGCAGCGCTTGACCTGGAATTTGGCAGTATTTTTGGCATCTAGCGCTTGTGTATCAAGCGCAGGAAGCTATCAAAATGTGAGTTAACGATCGAGCTCAGGGATCGCCGCCAGATCATCCAGGATCGGGCAATCCGGCCGGTCGTCTCCGTGACAGCAGCCCACCAGCGACTGCAGCGTGCGCTGCATGGCCTGCATGGCGGCGATGCGCTGGGCCAGGTCGTCGATGTGCGCCTGGGCGATCTTCTTCACATGGGCGCTGGCGCGGCGCTTGTTCTGCCACAGGCCGAGCAGGGTGGCGATCTCGTCCATGGCAAAGCCCAGGTCGCGCGCGCGGCGGATGAAGCGCAGCGTGTGCACGTCGGCCTCGGTGTACTGCCGGTAGCCGCTGTCGGTGCGCGCCACGGGCGCCAGCAGGCCCAGCGATTCGTAGTGGCGCACCATGCGCGGCGACACACCCGCGCGCTCGGCCGCCGTGCCGATGGGCACGGGGCCGCGTGCGGCCGCAATCGCCGCCGCCGGGGCGGTGCGGGCGCTCATGCGGCGACCGCGTAGCCCTCTTCCGTGATGGCCGCGGCCAGCGCATCGCGGGCGTGGTCGCTCTCCACGGTCACCTTGCCGGTGGGCAGGTCCACCTGCACCAGCGCTTCAGGGTCGACCTGGCGCACGGCGTGCACGACGGCGCGTTCGCAATGGCCGCAGGTCATGCCCTGGACTTGGAGGATGTGTTGCATGGGGTGCTCCGTTCTGTGAGGGGGTGGGGGTTGAAAGGTCAGCCGTTGCCGATGATGAACCTTGACATGGTGGCAGAGTCAAGCCGCGTGGGCTAGCTTGTCTGCTTGACCTTGCCACGCTGTCAGGGTTTATGGTGCAGGACATGAACACGTCTGCCGCCTCCGTCGTCCATCCGTCCTCCGGCACCGCCGGTTCCCTCGATCTGGGCATTGCCGGCATGACCTGCGCCAGCTGCTCGGGCCGCGTGGAGCGTGCGCTGCGCAAGGTGCCGGGCGTGCAGGACGCGACGGTGAATCTGGCGACCGAGCGCGCGCATGTGGCCTATGCCGCACCGGCGGGCGAGTCGGCCGCGCAGATGGAAGCCCTCCTGCGCCGGGCGGTACGCAATGCGGGCTACGAGCCGCGCTCGCTGCAGGAGCAGGAAGCGGGCGCGGAGCAGGCGTCGCCCTGGGCGGGCTTTCTGCCGGTGGCGATCGGGCTGGCGCTGTCGGCGCCGCTGGTGCTGCCCATGCTGGGGGATCTGTTCGGCCGGCACTGGATGCTGCCCGCATGGCTGCAGTTCGTGCTGGCGACACCGGTGCAGTTCATTCTGGGCGCGCGCTTCTACCGGGCCGGATGGCACGCCGCGCGGGCGCTGGCGGGCAACATGGATCTGCTGGTGGCCATCGGCACCAGCGCAGGCTACGGGCTGTCGGTCTGGCTGTGGCTCACGGCGCAGCCGGGGCACGCGCCGCACCTGTACTTCGAGGCCTCGGCGGTGGTCATCACCCTGGTGCTGCTGGGCAAGTGGCTGGAGGCGCGCGCCAAGCGCCAGACCACCACCGCCATCCGCGCGCTGCATGCGCTGCGGCCCGACGTGGCGCACCTGATCGGCCGCGATGGCGAAGTGGATGTGCCCGTGGCCGAGGTGATGGCCGGCGACCGCATCGTGGTGCGGCCCGGCGAGCGCATTCCCGTGGACGGCACGGTGCTGGAAGGGCACACGCAGGTGGACGAATCCATGCTGACGGGCGAGCCCCTGCCCGTGCCGCGCGAGCCCGGCGGGGCGCTGACGGGCGGCTCCATCAACGGCGATGGCCGCGTGGTGGTGCAGGTCACGGCCGTGGGCAGCGAGACGGTGCTGGCGCGCATCATCCGGCTGGTGGAGGACGCTCAGTCGGCCAAGGCGCCCATCCAGCGGCTGGTAGACCGTGTCTCGGCCGTCTTCGTGCCGGTGGTGTTGCTGATCGCGCTGTGCACGCTGCTGGGCTGGTGGTGGGCCGGCGCGGGCATGGAGGCTGCGCTGATCCATGCCGTGGCGGTGCTGGTGATCGCCTGCCCCTGCGCGCTGGGCCTGGCCACGCCCGCCGCCATCATGGCCGGCACGGGCGTGGCGGCCCGGCACGGCATTCTCATCAAGGATGCCGAGGCGCTGGAGCGTGCCCACCGCGTGGACACGGTGGCGTTCGACAAGACGGGCACGCTCACCGTGGGCCGCCCGCGTCTGGCGGCGTTCGATGTGGCGCCGGGCCAGGACGAAGCTGCCGTGCTGGCCGCCGTGGCCGGCGTGCAGAGCGGCAGCGAGCACCCCCTGGCC
>JAEWPH010000039.1 GCA_023460715.1 Pseudomonadota bacterium
GGTTGGGCGACGGGGCCGGTGCAACGCACCGGCGACCTGATCCTGATCTGACGTTGCACACGGCGCGGCCCCTGTCGGCACCGTGCGCCGTGCTGCGTAGGACGGCGCTCGCCTTCTGCGGGCGGCCCGCGCGGCAAGCCGTCACCGTGCTGCCGGCTGCACCACACCAGCCGGCAGCCCGGTCGCAGCCGGGGGGGCCGGGTGCTGGCGCAACGGGGGCAGCAGGAACCGGGCCAGCGCCGGCAGCAGCACCAGCGCGCCCACCATGTTCCACAGGAACATGAAGGCCAGCAGGATGCCCATGTCCGCCTGGAACTTGATGGGGCTGAAGAACCAGGTGCCCACGGCGAGGGCGAGGGTGAGTCCGGTCAGCATGACGACCCGCCCCGTGAACTGCAAAGCGGCGCGGTAGGCCTGGTCCACGGTATCGCCGCGCCGCAGGCGCTGGAGCATCACGGCCAGCACATACAGGGCGTAGTCCACGCCGATCCCCACCCCCAGCGCGATGACGGGCAGCGTGGCCACTTTCACGCCCATGCCCAGCAGCACCATCAGGGCCTCGCAGAGCATGGAGGTCAGCACCAGCGGCAGCACGGCCACCACGGTCGCGCGCCAGGAGCGGAAGGTGATCCAGCACAGCAGGATCACCGCCCCGTACACCCACAGCAGCATCTCCCGCATGGCCTTGCGCACCACCAGGTTGGTGGCTGCCTCCACGCCGGCCGATCCCGCCGCCAGCAGGAATTTGACGTCCGATGGCGGCTGGGCCGCCTTGAAGGCTTCCACTTCCGCGACGACCCGGTCGAGCGTGCTGGCTTTGTGGTCCTTCAGGAACACGTGCAGGCTGAGGAAGGAGCAGGCCTTGTTCAGCAGCTCGCGGGGCGCGATCGCCTGCACACCGCCCAGCGCCTGGTCATTGGCGATGAGGTCGAACCATTTGAAGTTGCCTTCGTTGAACCCGACCATCGCCAGCTTGGCCAGGCCGGCCATGGACTGCGTGCCCTCCACGCCGGGCAGTTGCTGCAGGCGCCAAGCCAGCTCGTCGACCTGGCTCAGCGTGGCGTAGCGGGTGCACTGGTCGTCGGGCGACGTGACCATCACGGTCAGGATGTCGGTGCTGGCCGCATAGTTCTGGACCACGAACGCGTTGTCGCGGTTGTAGCGCGATTCGGCGCGCAGTTCGGGCGCGCCCGCATCCAAGTCGCCCACCTGGATGCGCATCGACAGTGCCACCGAGCCCGCCAGCAGCGCGGCCGCCGCCGCAATGGCCAGGAGGGCCGGGCGCCGCTGCGTGAACGCCGCAAGCCAGCCCCACGCGCCGCGCAGCTCGCCCGCCTGCTCCTGCTGCAGGCTGCGCTGCGCGGCCTGGCGGCTCACGCCCAGGTACGAGAGCAGCACAGGGAGCAGCACGAGGTTGGTGAACACCAGCACCGCTACGCCGATGCTGGCGTTGGCGGCCAGATCCTGGATCACCCGGATGTCGATCAGCGCGAGCACGGCGAAGCCGACGGCGTCGCACAGCAGCGCCGTGAGCCCCGCCAGGAAGAGCCGCCGGAACGTGTAGCGCGCGGCGACCACGCGGTGCGTGCCGCGGCCGACGTCCTGCAGGATGCCGTTCATCTTCTGTGCCCCGTGGCTCATGCCGATGGCGAAGACCAGGAACGGCACCAGCACCGAGTAGGGGTCGAGCGCCTGGCCCAGCAGCCGCAGCAGGCCCAGCTGCCACACGACGGCCACGAGCGAGCACGCCACCACGATGAACGTCGAGCGGGCGCACCGGGTGTAGGCGAACAGCACGCCCGCGCAGATGACGATGGCCAGTGCGAAGAACAAGGCCACCAGGCGCACGCCGTCGATCAAATCCCCCATGACCTTGGCGAAGCCGATGATGTGGATCGATGTGCGGTCGTTGTCGTAGCGGGCGCGCAGTGCCTCCAGCCGGCGGCCCAGTTCGCCATAGTCCAGCGCCTGGCCGGTGCGCGGGTCCTTGTCCAGCAGAGGCACGTAGACGATGGTGCTCTTGAAGTCGGCCGCCACCAGCTGGCCGATCTCCCCCGACCGCTCGATGTTGGCGCGCACGGCGGCCATCGCCTCGGGGCTGCCGTCGTAGCTGTCGCTCATCACCGTGTCGCCGTCCAGACCGTCCTCGGTCACCGCCACCCAGCGGGTGTTGCTGGTCCAGAGCGACTTCAGGAAAGGGCGATCCACCCCGGGCATCAGGAACAGCTCATCGCTGATGCGGCTCAGCGTTTCCAGATAGCCCTTGTCGAGAATCGTGCCGGTCTTGGCCTGCACGGCGATGCGCAGCGCGTTGCCGCCGCTGCCCAGCTGTTCGCGCTGTTCGAGGAAGTTGACGATGTAGGGGTGGCGGGTCGGAATCGTTTTGTCGAAGCTGGCCGACAGCTGGATGGCCAGCGCATGCCACCCCAGGATCAGCGTGGCGATCAGGCTGATGGCGAGCACCCACGGGCGGTGGTTGAAGAAAAGGCGTTCGGCGGCAGAGCCGCTGGCGGTATCGAAATGCTCAAGCTGGCTGATGACCGGCTGTGCGGTGTCGTCGGTGGGCAGGCTCACGGTCGGGCTCTCGGTGTCGGGGTGGGGCGAAGGGCGGAAATGGGGCACCTGCGGCGTACATGCCGCCGTGCGCGCGGCCGTGTGCAGGTACTGTGCGCAGCGCAGGCGGATGCAACGCGGCCAGACATGGATCAAAGCGCCACGCGTTGCAGGCCGCGCAGGCCTGCCAGCACGGCGTGCCGGCCATCGGCGGTGGCCACCAGGGTTGCGGCTGGAAAGGGGTGGGCGGCCGGTCGGTGCTCGAACCGCTGGCCCTGGTCGGTGCTGACCAGCAGGTCGCCGTTCTGCGCCAGCAGCACCGTTCGGCCGTCGTCCAGCACCACGCCGGCCCCCAGGTTCGCTGGCAAGGGATTGGCGATGCGGGTCCAGGTATCGCCGCGATCGGCCGAGCGCCAGATGTTGCCGCGCAGGCCATACGCCAGCACGGCGCCGTCTGCCGGTAGCAGCAATCCGAAGAAGCTGCCCTTGTACGGCGTGGCCATGGCGTCGAACTGGCCGCCTCCGTCGCTGGATCGCAGCAGCAGCCCCTGCTCTCCGGCCACGTACAGCTGTGTGCCGTGGGCGCAGGCCGCGTACAGGTGGAGTTGCTTCGGGTTGGGCAGTTGCGGGCCGAGGGGCGTGAACGCTGCACGATCGGAATCCTTGCCCTGCACAGCGAGGCCGTAGGCGCCCACGGCCACGACGCGGCCCTGCACCAGGGACACGTCGAAGAACGGCTTGTCGGGGCCCTCGTCCACATGGCGCTGCGCCAGCCGGCGCTGGGCTTCTCCGGTCGCGCTCTGCGACTGCAGGCGGGCGGCGGCCGCGCCGTCCAGGGCCAGCGTCCAATTCTCGCCACCGTCCCGCGTGTGGAGCAGCACGCCGAAATGGCCGCAGGCCCAGCCTTCGCGCGCATCGTCGGCGAAAGCCAGCGCCGTCAGGCTGACCTGCACCGGCACGCGCGCCTGCTTCCATCGCTGGCCCTGGTCGTCGCTCCAGAGGACGATACCCCGCTCGCCGCACAGCAGCAGGCGCTGGCCCGCGCGGGTGGCGCCCAGCAGTGCGGAGCGCGTGGCCAGGTGCGTGGCCTGGGCTGGGCGCGACAGCACGCCCGGCAACGCGGGCGCCGACGCTGCGGACGCTGCAGCGGGCGGCACGCCCTGTGCAGCCGCCACCACGCCGAGCGATGCCAGCCCCGTACCCATCAGCAGGTCACGCCGCCTCACCGCGTTCCCTCGTTCGCCAGCTCTTCAGGGCTGAAGAAGCTGCGTTGCAGCGTGGGCATGGTCTTCATTTGGCTCGGCAGCTCGTTCGAGGCCATGTTGAGGTAATAGGCGCCGGTCTGCATGTCGTAGCCGCCCCAGAACACATTGCCCAGCACAGCGCCTTGCAGGTCCGGCGCGGTCAGCATCAGGGCATAGTTGGTGCGCCACAGTTCACCCTTGGCGTCCCAGCCGTCGAACAGCACGATCTGCCAGCTGTCCTCGTCGATGTAGTACTTGCGCTTTGCCGCCACATGGCGCTTGCCGGGGGCGAGGGTGGCCTCGACTTCCCAGACCCGGTGCAGCTCCCAGCGCACGGCGTCGGGGTTGAGCGTCGACGGCGTGACCAGGTCGGCCACTTTCAGGGTAGCCGCCCGGTTGTTGTTGTACGGGATGTACAGCTCCTTCTTGCCGACCAGCTTCAGCTCGTGCTTGTCGATGGGGCCGAAGAGATTGAACGCCTCGTCGAACAGGCCGATGCCGGAGGTGACGGCGTCCGGCGTGTCGTAGCCGACCGAAGGCGACTTGCGCACGCGGCGCTGGCCCACCAGGTACTGCCACAGTCCGCGGGGCGACGAGGCGTTCAGCCCGTCGTGCGCGAGGATGGCTTCCCCGGCCTTCGAGCCTGGCTCGGTGGCGGCGAACTTGCCCAATGAGTAGTAGCCGTCGAACTTCTCGGGGGACAGGTCGGGGTCGTAGTAGGGGCGGCGGAACGTCTGCGACCCGCCCGAAGCCATGCTGCGCCGGCCGTCCGACGTCATCACCCATACGCGCAGCGGGGTCTGCGTGTTCACGCCCAGCCAGGCCAGCCGGTGGTTCCAGATCACTTCGTAGGCGTCGTGCGGAACGGGAAACGGGATGCCGCCGAACGCACCTTCGACGCCCTGGCCGCCGTCGGTCAGCTTGGCGCGCGTGGCGTTCTTGAAGGTGTTGTCGTAGACGTACTGCGGCGCGCCCGCGGTGCGGTGGGTCGGGTAGACGTCGATGCGAAAGTCGGGGTACTTCTTCATCAACGCCTTCACGCCGTCGGTCAGCTTGTCGGCATGCTGCTCCATGTTCTTGGCGTTGATCTGGAGCCGGGGCTTCTCGCCTGCAAACAGGTCGGGCCGGGGATCGCCGTTGCGGTAGCCTGCCGGCGCCTTGGTCATGCCGCCGTCCCAGGCGGGAATGGTGCCGTCCTTGTTGGCGGCCCGCTCCGCGCCCAGCGGCGTGAGCGTGCTCTTGAGCTGGGCCGCCTCGTCGGCGGTTGCGGTGGCCAGCGCCTGCAGGGGCAGCAGAGCCGCGGCGGCCATCGTCCAGAAGGCGTAGGGAATTTTCATCATCGTCGGTCCTTGGGGTGGTCTTAGAAGGTGCGGGTTGCGCTGAACGCGACGTACGCGCGGTCGCGGAGGGTCTGGCCGAAGCTCAGCTGGCGCGGCGAGGCGCTGCCGGGGACCTGTGTCTGGGTGAAGGTCTTGGCCGAGCCGAAGAAGTCGGAATAGGTCAGCGAGAACTTCCAGACGTTCTGGTAGGTCGCCTTCAGGCCGATGGTCCAGTCGCCGGTGTTGGAGCCCCCGCCGGCGAAGTTGGCGATGGCCGAGGACCGGCCTCCGAAGTTGTAGCCAAAGCCGATGGGCACGGACAGGTCGAGGCCCGGCGCCACCTGGAAGTACGTCGGCTCGAACAGCATGCGCAGCGCGAAGGCGCCCTTGGTCGTGTTCGGGTCCAGACCGCCGAGTCCGACCCACGTGCCGTCCGGACCGATCGCGAAGATGTCCCGGGTGACCTTGAGGCGGCGGTTATAGGCCAGCTCGCCCAGCACCGCGCCCCCTTGCCACAGGGCAGAAGGTTGCAGCACGTAGATGCCCGACACCTGCAGGTGGGCGGTACGGCCGACGGGATAGCAAGGGTTGGCGCGCTGGGTGGTGCAAGTCGGAATGGGCCCGCCGAGGACGGCGGGGTCTCCATTGAGCGGTGCGTTGGTGCGCATGGAGCCTTCCACGGCCCAGTTGAGCTGCCCGATCGACGAGGTGACGCTGGCCCCGAACGTGCGGATGTTGCTGGCGTACGCCAGATGCGTGTTGCCCTGCGCGAAGTCGAACACCAGTGCGCTCGGGGTCTTGTCGTGGTACTGCGCGGCGTAGAAGCCGAACTCGTACTCGCCGCCCTGCGGGCTCCAGCGCAGTTGGATGCCGCCCTGGCCCGAGTCCTTAGGACGGATGTCCGCGGATGGCTGCACGGGCAGATCATTCGGGGAGCCGTCCGGGTTGGTCCCGAAGTTGACACGGCCTCCCCCCACGTAGTCCTGGTTGGAGAAGTAGCTGCCTACGCCGGGCAGCTTGCTGGGCCGCCATTTCAGCTGGTAGTAGGCGCCCAGCTGAACGCCTTCGGCCAGGCGCAGCGTGCCCGATACCTGCTCGACCGGAAGCAGCACTTCCTTGAACTGCCAGCCCGGCACCGAGGCGATCTTGGCGATGTCGATCGGACCCTGCGCGTTGGCGATGCCGTTCTGCCCGAAGAACAGGCTTTCGCCCCATTGCAGCGTGTGCTTACCCACGCGCAAGGTGTAGGGCATGCTGCCGACATCGCCTTTCACATACGCGAAGGCATCCAGGATCTCGCCGCTGCGCCCGTGCTGGCGCCGCGTGGCGGGCAGGAATTCATTGGGCGCCTGTCCAGGCAGGTTGTTGGCGGTGGAGACGACCGGGCCCAGCGCCCGCCCCCCCGCATACAGGGGTGTGCCCTGGTAGTCGTTGCGGCCGGTATAGGCTCCGTCATGCCAGGCCGTCCCGCTCAGGCGCATGCCGAAGTTGCGGCCGGTCACGTCGAATTCGGTCAGCAGATCGACCCGCCGGGAGATGAGTCCGCGGCGGAAGTTGTGGTTGCCATCGTCCTCGTTGACCGTGCCGGGGTCCACGCCCACGTCCAGCCGGCTCAGCGCTTCCGAAGGATTCTTGACGCGGTAGCCCATGCTGACCTTGGGCGTGAAGTCCAGGCGCGCCTTGATGTCGGGGTCCGGGGTTTCGATGTCGAAGGCCTGTGCGGCCGGCAAGCCCAGGGCGGCCACGGCTGCCAGGGCGAAGGGATGCAAACGCATTTTCTTGTCTCCTCTCTTGTGGTGTGGGGGAGCCGCGTGCGCGCAGGCGCTGCACCGCGGACTCAGAGATAGGTGGCGGCAAACCCTCCATCGACGGGCAGGTTCACGCCGTTGATCCAGCGCGCGTCGTCGCTGCACAGGAAGGCGATGGCCGGGGCCACCTCGTCGGCGAAGGCCGGTCGCTTCATGCGCTCTGCGTCTGCCTGCACGCGCTCTTCACCGAGCTGGGTGACGAAGTCGCCCAGGATGGGGGTGAACACTGGGCCGGGCGCCACGCAGTTCATGCGGATGTCGCGCTCCTTGAAAAGGCTGTACGAGCGGTGCAGGGTCCAGACGATCAGCGCTTCCTTGAAGTACTCGTAGCAGCCCTTCTGCTCCACGGGGCGGCTGGCGAGCCAGGAAAGCCCGGCCTCGAACCCACTCACCGCCGCCAGGGCCTTGTGCTGGTCGCTGCGCTGCGCGTAGAAGTAACCCAGGATCGACGACACCTGCACGATGCTGGCGCCGGCCCCCATGCGCTGGGCGACGCTCTCCGTCAGGTGGCGCTGGCCCAGGTAGTTCACCCGTGCGACCTGCTCGACGGGCGCGGTGCCGGGCACGCCCGCCACGTTGCACAGACCGTCGATGCGTGCGGGTAACTGCTGCACTGCGGCGTCGATGGCGGCCTCCTGCGACAGATCCACCTTGATGAATCCGTCGAGCGTCAGCGTGGGATCGTTGCGGTCCATGCCGATGACGCGTGCGCCGCGCTGGCGCAGCAGCCGCGCCGTCTCTGCGCCAATGCCGGAGCAGGCGCCGGTGACGACGATCGTCTTGTTGTTCAGGCTCATCTTGTCTCCTTGTCTTTGTCTGCGGGGGCCTGCGTTCAGACCGGGTAGGCCGGCGGTGCGTCCTTCACGGTCAGCCAGCGCCACACCGTGAAGGCCTCCCAGTCGGCCGGGCCGCCGTGCACGCTGCCGTTGCCGGCGACGCCCGGTCCCCCGAAGGGATTGACGACGTCGTCGTTGACGGTCTGGTCATTGACGTGGACCATGCCGGCGCGCAGGTGCTGCGCCAGCGCCAGGCCCCGGTTCAGCGAGCGCGTGATGACCCCGGCCGACAGGCCGCCGCGGTGCGCATTGGCCAGCGCCGCCGCCTCTTCGTCGCTGCGGAAGGTGTTGAGGCTGAGCACGGGGCCGAAGACTTCCTCGTCGTGCACCCGCATGCCCAGGCGCGTGCCTGTAAGCACGGTGGGGCAGTAGAACAGCCCTTCGTAGGTGCCGCCGGCCAGCAACTGCGCTCCCGACTGCACGGCCTCCTGAACGATGTGGTGCACCCGGTCGCGCTGGCGGGCGTCGATCAGCGGGCCCATGGAGACCGGTCCTGTCGCCCCGTCTCCGACGGTCATGTGGTTGGCCTTGGCCACCAGCCGCTCCAGCAGCGCCGGCGCGATGGACTCGTGTACCAGCACGCGGTTGGACGCCATGCAGATCTGGCCCTGGTGTTGCCAGGCTCCCCACGCGGCATTGCTGGCGGCCAGGTCCAGGTCGGCGTCGTCCAGAATGACCAGCGAATTGGTGCCGCCGAGTTCCAGCGACACCTTCTTCAGATGGCGGGCCGCGAGCTCTCCGACGCGCCGGCCCACGCCCACCGAGCCGGTGAACGACACCATCGAGACTTCCGGTGCGGTCACCAGCGCTTCCCCGACATCGGCACCCCCGGGCAGTACCGACAGCAGGCCGGGCGGCAGCCCTGCGGCCTCAAACAGCTGCGCCAGGAGGTGCCCCCCGCTGATGGGGGTGCGCGGATCGGGCTTGACCAGGACGGCATTGCCTGTGGCCAGTGCCGCGGCCACCACGCGCAGGCTGAGGATCAGCGGGAAATTGAACGGCGAGATCACTGAGATGACGCCGTGGGGCATGCGGCGTGCCAGGCTCAGCCGGCCTGGCACGCTCGGAAGGACCTGGCCTTGCGACTGGGTCGGCATGGCCGCTGACTGGAGGCAAAAGGCCACCGATTCGCGGACCTCATGCTGCCCTTTGGGCAGGACCCCGCCGGTTTCGCGGGCGACCCAGAGCGACAGCTCGTCGTGGTGCTGCTGCAAGAGGGCGGCAGCCCGGTGCAGGACGGCTGCACGGTCACGCGGGTGCTGCGCCGCCCAATCCTGCTGGGCGCGCTGCGCCAGGGCTGCGGCCTGCGCCACGTCCTCCACGCTGGCCAGCCCGGTCGTCGCCAGCCTTTTCCCGGTCGCGGGCTCGACGATTTCCAGCTTCTGGTGCGATGGCCGCCAGCCGCCGACGTAGACGTGTTGCTGCCACTGGTGCGGCGTGAGAAAGGACGGGACGTGGGCCATGCGCGTGTGCTCCTCGATGCTTCTGTTAATTGGTAATGACGGTTAACATTAGTGTGACTAACGAAATGGGCGTACTGAGGCGTTGTGGCGATCAAGGGATGTATTGGTCGCCCGACGCTGCCGAACCCCTTCGTGGTCGGTTCTGCGCAAGGCTTATTGCAGCGCGCGTGCCAGCTTGGAATGCTGCAGTGCGGAAAAGCAAGGGAGAGCGCTGGCAAGTGCCTGATTTCGCTGGCGCTTGCAGCCCGAACTCAGGACTTTCCCGGGGGGCGGCTGGCGCTGGCACGGAGCGGTGCCGGCGCCCCATCGGGGTGGGTGCCAATGGCGCAAATCATGAATTGCAGTGCAGACTTCCGGCGACCAAATTCACGAAAAAATGAAAACCTCTGCTGCCCATGAACGCATCTCGCTGGCCGACATGGCGAGCCGATCCTCCACCGTGCTGAGGAGCGGCGACAGTGGCCGCTTCAACTGGACGCAGAGCGCTGCAGCGCCGACGCTGGCAGACCTGTCCGAGTCGCTTTTCTTTTCGCCGGGCGACGGCCGCATCTGGCTGAACGACCAGCGCATGGTGCTGATCCACAACTCGGCGCTGGGGCATCTGCGGCGCGAGCTCATCGACACGCTGGGGCTCGCCAGTGCGCGGGGACTGTTGACGCGCGCGGGCTATGTCAGCGGTGCCCGTGATGCGGCCCTGGTGCGCAAGCGCTGGCCCGACGCCGATGCGGCGGCCGTCTTCATGGCCGGTGCGCGGCTCCATGCGCTGGAGGGCATGGTCAAGGTCACGCCTTTGTCGTTTGCCTTCGACATCGATCGTGGGGTGTACGAGGGCGAGTTCATCTGGGAGCACTCCAGCGAAGACGATGCGCACATCGCCGCGTATGGCATAGGGACCGAGGCCGCCTGCTGGCAGCAGATCGGCTACGCCACCGGGTACGTCACGACGCTCTTCGGCAAGCAGGTGATCTTCAGGGAGGTCGAGTGCCGCGCCCAGGGCGCGGCGGCGTGCCGCGTGGTGGGCCGGCACGCGGCCGCCTGGGGCGACATCAGCGAGGACCTGCGCTACCTGGAAGCACACGACTTCCGATCGATCGTGCGGCCTGCTGCGGCGGTGCCGGCATTCGGCGTGCCTGCACCGTCGGCGCCGCCGGCTCCTTCGACCGCCGAGTGGGACGAACGCCACGCGGTGGTGGGGGCCTCTTCGGCTTTCGTATCGGCCTGCCACATGCTGGACCGCGTGGCGCGAACGCAGGCCACGGTGCTCTTCACGGGCGAGTCCGGCGTGGGCAAGGAGGCCTTCGCACGCCGCCTGCACCTCGTCAGCGCCCGCGCCGACCAGCCGTTTCTGGCGGTCAATTGCGCGGCCATTCCAGAAACCTTGTGGGAGTCCGAACTGTTCGGTGTGGACAAGGGCGCATTCACGGGTGCCACGGCGGCCCGCCCCGGCCGATTCGAGCGCGCGCATGGCGGCACGCTGTTTCTGGACGAGATCGGCACCCTCAGTCTGGTGGCGCAGGCCAAGCTGTTGCGCGTGCTGCAGGAGGGGGAGATCGAGCGCGTGGGCGGTACGCGGGTGCAGCGGGTGGACGTGAGGCTGGTGGCCGCGACCAATGTCGACCTGAAGGCCGAGGTGCAGGCGGGAAGGTTCCGTGCCGACCTGTTCTATCGCCTCAACGTCTTTCCCATCCACCTGCCGCCCCTGCGGGAGCGGCGTGAGGACATTCCGCTGTTGATGAACCACTTCCTGAACCGGGAAGCGAAGCGGCACGGGCGCCAGGTGCAGGGCTTCAGCGCGCAGGCCGTGCGTGCGCTGCTGCAGTACGACTGGCCCGGCAACATCCGCGAACTGCTGAACCTGATCGAGCGCGGCGTGATCGGCGCGGAGGATGGCGCGGCCATCGACGTGCACCACATGTTCCGCGGGGAATCGCGGGTGCCGGGTGCCGTGCTCGCCCTGTCTCCGCATGGGGACCTGGTGGCCCCGGTAACCCTTCCTTCCGGCGGGGTGCCGAATCTGCTGGGCCATCTGCGCGCGACGCTGGACGCCCCCGTCCTGGACCTGGCCCGCGTAGAGGCGCGTCTGCTGCAGGAGGCGGTGCAGGCCTGCGACGGAAACCTGTCCGCCGCTGCCCGCATGCTCGGCCTGAGCCGTGCGCAACTGGCCTACCGGCTGGAGCGCGCTGCGCCGCAGACGGCGCAGCCATGACTACCGACCAGGACCACTCGCCGGCCCGCGCGGCTCCCTGATGGGCAAGACCGGTCCGGCTGGGGTGCCTGCGTTCGAGGCGCTGTTCTCGCCATGCCGGCAGCCAGCCCGGTTTGAATGCGGTCAGAGCGAGGACGAAGCCCGTGCGCCCGTGCCAGCGCAGGCAGATGTCGCCCGACGTGGACGCCGCGACCGCGTGCAGCGCGACGGGAAGGCCGTGAGGCCGCATGGTGCCGTGGCGCACCGGGCCACCGCGCAGTCTTCGCCGGCTGTCGATCTGCCCTAGGGTTTGCACCGAGTGCGAGGTCCAAGGCTTGGGCTACGATCAAAACGTTATCCAGGTTAATCATTAATTGATGGTTTGGATGGCGCCCCTCAGCTCCCTTCCTGACAAGCACCATGCCCCCAGAACTGCCTCCTTCCACGCACGTCACGGTGAGCCACCATGGCGCCGTGACCTGCCTGACTCTCAACCGGCCTCACAAGCGCAATGCGCTCAGCCTGCAGGTCATCGCCGAACTGCGCCATGCCATGGAAAACCTGCCCGCATCGACCGGGGCCGTGGTGCTCGACGGAGCCGGCGAGCATTTCTGCGCGGGGCTCGATCTGAGCGAACTGGCCGAGACGTCTCCGGCCGAGGGCCTCATGCACTCGCGTGTCTGGTACGAGGCCTTCGAGCGCATCCAGTTCGGGCGCTGCCCCGTGGTGTGCGTGATGCACGGCGCGGTGATCGGCGGTGGGCTGGAACTGGCCTCGGTGGCCCACGTGCGGGTGGCCGAGCCGAGTGCCTATTTCGGGTTGCCGGAAGGCCAGCGCGGCATCTTTCTGGGCGGCGGCGGCTCGGTGCGGGTGAGCAAGTTGATCGGAGCGTCCCGCGTGGCCGAGATGATGCTCACGGGACATGTCTACACCGCAGAAGAAGGGCTTCGCATCGGCCTGGCCCACCACCTCGTCGGCGCGGGTGAGGGCCTGCGCAAGGGCATGGAACTCGCGGCCCGCATTGCCAGCAATGCGCCGCTGTCCAATTTCGCCATTCTCCAGGCCCTCCCGTTGATCGCGGAGCAGCCCATGGCGCATGGCCTGCTGACCGAAGGCCTGATGGCTACGGTGACGCAGTCCGATGCGGAAGCCAAGGCGCGCATGCGCGCCTTCCTCGAGAAGCGGACGGGCAAGGTCGTGCCGGCAGCCGCGCAGCCCCAAGGAGTGCAGTGATGGACATGCAACGCAAGACGGACGACCTGCAGCCGCTGGTCGCGCCCCGGTCGGTGGCCATCGTCGGCCTGTCGACGAAAGCCGGTTCTGCCGGGCTGGTGGTCCTGCGCAATCTGCTGGAGGCGGGCTACGACGGGGATGTGCACCTGGTGGGACGCAGCGGCGGTTCGGTGGACGGCAGAACCCTTTTGACCTCGGTTGCGGATCTGCCCGTGGGGGTGGATCTGGCCATCCTGCTGGTGCCCTCCGACGTGGTGCTGGAGACGGTCCAGGCCTGTGTGGCCCGCGGTGTCCGCGCAGCCGTGTGCTTCGCCTCGGGCTTTGCCGAGATGGGCGAGGCAGGGCGCGACCGGCAGCAGGAGATCGCCGATACGGCCCGTGCGGGCGGGATGCGGCTGCTCGGGCCCAACACCATCGGCTTCTTCAACAACGTGGATGGCTTCTACGTCGCGATGGTCGAACTGGTGCTCCCTCCGCGTCTGCGGCCCGATGACGGCCCGGCCGTGGCCGTCGTGGCCCAGAGCGGGGGCATCGGCATCCATGTCTCGGCATCGCTCCAGGCGCGGGGCGTGCCGGTGTCCTATGTGCTGGCTACGGGGAACGAGGCCCAACTGGGCCTGGCCGAAGTTCTGCGCTTCCTGGCGACGGATACCGCGACCGCGGCCGTGGTGGTGTACGCCGAACAGATCCGCGCGGTGCCGCAGGTGCTGTCCGCGCTGGCCGATCTGCAGTCTGCGGGCAAGGGCGTCGTGCTGCTGCATCCCGGGCGGAGCGAGCTGGCGCAGGCCGCGTCCCAGTCGCACACCGGTGCGTTGGCCGGCAACCATGCCGCCATGCGGCTGGCGGTCGAGCGGGCCGGGGTGCTGGTGGTCGACAGCCTGGAAGAGGCCATCGACCTGGGCCAGTTGCTGTTGCGCTTCCCGCAGGCCCCCGAAGGCGGGCTCGGCCTCATCACCGCCTCTGGCGCGCTGTGCGGCATCGCGCTCGACTACCTGGAGCCTCTGGGCCTGGCCATGCCGCCCATGTCGGCTGAACAGGTGGAGGCGTTGCGCGAGCACCTACCCGTCTACACGCCGCCCCGCAACCCGCTGGATCTGGGGACCTTGATCGGCCCCCGGCCGGACCTGATCGCGCGCGGGGTCAAGGCGCACCAGGACGACCCGGCGATCGGGAGTCTGCTGGTGTCGCTGCCCATGCCGTCGCCCGAGATCGCGCCGGTGTGGCTGGAGTCGCATCTGGAAGGCATGAAGGGGCGCAGCAAGCCCGCCATCTTCGTGATGCAAAACGAAGACGTGCCCCTGCCACCCGCCATGCTGGAGCGGGCCGCGCGCAGCGGCACGGTGCTGATGCGGTCGCCGGAGCGCGCCCTGCGTGCCCTGGCCCGCTTTGCACGGCATGGCCGTCTGCAGGCCGAGCGGCGCGCCGCGCCTGCGG
>JAEWPH010000040.1 GCA_023460715.1 Pseudomonadota bacterium
ACCTGGCGCGCCGGCATCCGCCGCTGGGTCTGCAGCACCGCCCGCCGACACCGATGGCCGCCCCCGCTGGGACGGCACCGTCGTGCTCGCCCTGCCGTCTCTCTGACCGCCGGACCCGCCCCCGTGCCCCGGCTGTCCCGTCCTCTTTCCCGCTCCGCTGCGCCGCGCACGCCGTGGCGCTGGGCGGTGCTGGGCGCGCTCTTGGGTGCGCTGCCGGCGATGGCCATCTTCGCGCCTGCACGCTGGCTGGCCAACGGCATCGCCCAGGCCAGCGGCGGACAGGTGCAGTTGCTGCAGCCCCGTGGCACCGTCTGGACAGGCTCCGCCCAGCTGGTGCTTTCCGGCGGCGCAGGCAGCCAGGATCGGGCCGCCCTGCCAGGCCGGCTGGACTGGCAGCTGCGTCCCGCCTGGACCGGCGCCCGCGCCCTGCTGCGCATGGACTGTTGCATGGCAGAACCAGTGCAGCTGCAGGTGGTGCCGGGCTGGCGCTCGGCGCATGTCGCCATCGCCGACCACCAGAGCCAATGGCCGGCCGCCGTTCTGGGCGGCCTGGGCACGCCCTGGAACACGCTGCAGCCGCAGGGCCGTCTCGCGCTGCAGACGCGCGGCCTCACCGTGGACTGGGCGGCCGGCCGCACCGTGCTGTCGGGGCAGATGCAGCTGGATGCGCTGGGCATGTCCTCGCGCCTGTCCACGCTGCGCCCCATGGGCAGCTACCGCCTGGCATTGCAGGGCGGGAACGCGCCCACCCTCACGCTCACCACCCTGGAAGGCGCGCTGCTCCTCAGCGGCAGCGGCCAGTGGGTGGGACAGCGCCTGCGCTTTACCGGCGAGGCCACGGCCGCGCCGGACCGCGAGGCCGCCCTGGCGAACCTCCTGAACATCATCGGACGGCGCACCGGCGCCCGCTCCATCATCACCGTGGGTTGACCCTATGACTTCCTTGTCCCGCCGCCACCTGCGCACCGCTCTGCATTCGATAGCAGCAGGCGCAATACTGGCGTGCGCCAGCGCCCCATTGACAGCCCAAACGGCGATCAACACCGACACCGGCAGCGTGCGCGCCGGCGAACCGGTCACGCTCAACTTCGCGGGGGCCGACATCGAGGCCGTGGCCCGCACCATGGCCACCATCACCGGCCGCAACGTGGTGGTGGACCCGCGCGTGAAGGGCCAGCTCACGCTGGTGACCGAGCGCGCCGTGACACCGGCTGCCGCCTTCCAGCAGTTCCTGGCGGCGCTGCGCCTGCAGGGCTTCACCGTGGTGGAGGCCGCAGGGCTGTACAAGGTCGTGCCCGAGGCCGATGCCAAGCTCCAGGCCGGCACCGTGAACGTGTCGCAGGGCGGCCGCGGCGCGCCTTCCGGTGGCCAGATCGTCACGCAGATCTTCAAGCTCAACTTCGAGAACGCGGCCAACCTGGTGCCGGTGCTGCGTCCCCTGATCAGCCCCAACAACACCATCAACGTCAATCCCGGCAACAACTCGCTGGTGATCACCGACTACGCCGACAACGTGCAGCGCCTGGCCCGCATCGTGGCGGCCATGGACGTGTCGAACGCGACCGACGTGGAGGTGATTCCGCTGCAGTACGCCCTGGCGAGCGACCTGGCGCCGCTGGTGTCGCGCCTCATCGAAGGTTCCGGCAGCGCCGCGCCCGTGGCGGGCGCCGTGCCCACGGCCGCAGGCGCCCAGGGCGGCGCGCAGACCGACACGGCGTTCAAGACCACCCTGCTACCCGAGCCGCGCAGCAATTCCCTGATCGTGCGTGCGGCCAACCCGGCCCGGCTGGCGCTGGTGCGCTCGCTGGTGGCGCGGCTGGACCAGCCTGCGGCACCGGGCAGTTCGGCTTCCACGGGCAACATCCATGTGGTCTACCTGAAGAACGCCGACGCGGTGAAGCTGGCCGCCACGCTGCGTGCGGCCATGGCCGCGTCGTGGGGCACGGGCACGAACGGTGCCTCGGGCAGCCCGTCCACCGGGGGCGGCAGCTCCAGCGGCGGGCTGGGCTCGGCCGGAGGGCTGTCCGCCGGCGGCCTGACGCAGACCAGCAGCAGCGGCGGCATGGGCGGTGGCGGCATGGGCGGCATCGGCGGCAGCAGCAGCGGTGGTGGCCTGGGCAGCAGCGCCGGCAGCCTCAACAACGCCAACAGCAACCAGCCCTCGACCGGGGGCCAGATCCAGGCGGACCCGACCACCAACTCGCTGATCATCTCGGCGCCCGACCCGCAGTTCCGCCAGCTGCGCGCGGTGATCGACCAGCTCGACGGGCGCCGCGCCCAGGTGCTGGTAGAGAGCCTCATCGTCGAGGTCGCCGCCAACAAGGTGGCCGAGTTCGGCATCCAGTGGCAGGGCGTGATGGGCAACTACGGCAGCGGTACCGTGGGGGTCATCGGCACCAACTCGTCGACCTCGACCACCGGCGGCAACGCCAACATCCTCAACCTGGCACTGGCAGCGGCCAGCGGCAACGCCACCACCATCGCCAGCAGCGCCGCAGGCCTCGGGCGCGGGCTGAACGTGGCCGTGGCGCCGCGCATCAACGGCAACTACTACCTCGGCGCGCTGGCCAACTTCCTGGAGAACACGGGCGATGCCAACGTGCTCTCCACCCCCAATTTGATGACGCTGGACAACGAAGAGGCCCAGATCATCATCGGCAACAACGTGCCCTTCGTGACCGGCTCCTACGCCAACAGCACGGGCAGCAGCACGGTCAACCCCTTCACGACGGTGGAGCGCAAGGACGTGGGCCTGATGCTGCGCGTGCGGCCCCAGATCAACGAGAACGGCACCGTCAAGCTCACGCTGTACCAGGAAGTCTCCCAGGTGGACGCGGCCACGGCGAGCAACGCCAACGGCCCCACGACGAGCAAGCGCTCCATCGAGTCGACCGTGCTGGTCAACGACGGCAGCGTGATCGTGCTGGGCGGCCTGCTGGAGGACCGCTACTCGATGGCGCAGGACAAGGTGCCGCTGATGGGCGACCTGCCGGTCGTCGGTGCGCTGTTCCGCAACGAGAACCGCTCGCGCCGCAAGACCAACCTGATGGTCTTCCTGCGGCCGGTGGTGGTGCGCGACGGCGCCACCAGCGACGCGCTGGTGATGGACCGCTATGAAGCCATCCGCGCGCTGCAGCAGGTGACCCAGCCCGCGCCCAGCACGGTGATGCGCAGCGTGCCCGAGG
>JAEWPH010000041.1 GCA_023460715.1 Pseudomonadota bacterium
GAGTACCTCCAGCGCGGTGCCGCCGCCCGGCAGGGGCGCGTCGCGCAGCAGCAGAACGGTGGCTGCCTCCAGCGGTGTGGCCGGAGTGCGGGGGACATGCAGTTGTTGGGTGGCGCGGGGCATGCCCGATTATCGGCAGCCGGCCGGCGGCCGGCTGTCACTATCGAAAACGATAGCTGCCCGCGCAGCAGGGACGGGCGCTGCGACCCGTTTTGACCCAGCCCCTTCGCAGGCGACGGCTGCTGGCTCGCAGCCCGCACCCGGTCCCGCCGGGTAGCGGGGCCGCGCGGCGCTCAGTCCCAGGCCGGCGCCAGGCCTTCCGGGTCCACCAGGCGGCCGCCCCGGTCCAGCGCGGCGATGCGCTGCATCTGCGTGTCGCTCAGGCGCAGCTGCCGGGCGAGCAGGTTGCTCTGCAGGTGGGCCCGCTGCGTGGACGAGGGAATCACCGCGTAGCCCGACTGCATGGCCCAGGCCAGCACCACCTGCGCGGGCGTGGCGCCGCACGCCTGGGCGATGGCCTGCACCTCCGGGTCCTGCAGCGCCTGGCCGTAGCCCAGCGTCATGTACGACGTGGTGTGGATGCCCTGGCTGCGGGCAAATTCCACCACCGCGCGGTTCTGCAGGTAGGGGTGCAGTTCGATCTGGTGGGTGGCGATGGCCTGCGCGCCCACGGCGGCGATGGCCTCGCGCAGCAGCGCGATGTTGAAGTTGGACACGCCGATCGCCCGCGTGAGGCCCTGCGCCTGGGCCTCGGCCAGGGCGGCCAGGGTCTCGGCCACCGGCACGGCGCCGCCGGGCGATGGCCAGTGGACCAGCGTCAGGTCCACCTGGTCGGTGCGCAGGCGCGACAGGCTGTCCTTCAGGCTGGGGATGAGGCGGTCGCCGGCCAGGTGCTCGGTCCAGACCTTGGTGGTGAGGAACACTTCGCGGCGCGGCACGCCGCTCTCCGCCAGGCCCTGGCCGACCTCGGCCTCGTTGCCATAGATCTGCGCGGTGTCGACGTGGCGGTAGCCCAGCTCCAGCGCGTTGCGCACGGCATCGACGGCGACCTGCTCCTTAAGGCGGAACGTGCCCAGGCCGAAGGACGGCACCACGGTGGTGACGGCGGCGGGGGCGGCCACGGAAGCGGCGAATGCATCAATGACGGACATGGGAAGTCTCCTTGGACGAAAGAAAGAAGAAGAAAAAGGGACGAAAAGGGGGACCGGCCGCCGGGCATTCCCGGGGCCGCCGGTCAGTGGCCGGCCGGTACCGGGCCGCGGCGGCGGGCAGGCTCGCCGCCGCGGGCATCCAGCACGCCGCTGTAGTGCGTGAGCGCCAGGGCGACCAGCACCACGGCGGCACCGATCCATGGCGTGTGCATCAGCCCCAGGTGCGTGACGATCAGCCCGCCCACCCAGGCGGCCCCGGCGATGCCCAGGTTGAACGCGGCGATGTTCAGGCCCGCCGCCACATCCACGGCCTGCGGCGCGTAGCGCTCGGCCTGCTGGACCACGTACACCTGCAGCCCCGGCACGTTGCCGAAGGCCACGGCGCCCCACAGCAGCACGGTGGCCACGGCCAGCGCCGGGTGCGGCGCGGTGAACTGCAGCAGCAGCAACACGGCGGCCAACAGCGCGAAGATGATGCGCAGCGCGGGGATGGCGCCCAGGCGGTCGGCCAGCCGGCCGCCCCAGAGGTTGCCCACGGCCACCGAGACGCCGTAGACCAGCATCACCCAGCCCACCGCCCCGGCGCTGAAGCCGGCGATGTCCGTGAGGATGGGCGCCAGGAAGGTGAACGGAATGAAGGTGCCGCCGTAGCCGATGGCCGTCTTGGCGTACACCAGCAGCAGCCGCGGCTCGGCCAGCACCTTGGCCTGTTGCGCCAGCGATGCCGGCGGGGTGTGGGCGATGCGGCGCGGCACGAACAACGCGCTGCCGATGAAGGCCACCACGCCCAGCGCCGACACGGCCAGGAAGGTCTCGCGCCAGCCGAAATGCTGGCCGATGAAGGTGCCCAGCGGCACGCCGGTGACCAGCGCCACGGTGAGCCCGGTGAACATGATGGCGATGGCGCTCGCGGCCTTCTCGCGCGGCACCAGGCCGGTGGCGATGGTCGAGCCGATCGAGAAGAACACGCCGTGCGCCAGCCCGGTCAGGATGCGCGCCGCCACCAGCGCGCCGTAGCTGGGCGCCTGCCAGGCCAGCAGGTTGCCGGCGGTGAACAGCGCCATCAGCGCCAGCAACAGGGCCTTGCGGGGCAGCCTGCCGGTCAGCGCGGTCAGCACCGGTGCGCCCACGGCGACGCCGAGCGCATACAGGCTGACCAGCAGGCCGGCCGAGGGCAGGCTGATGGCCAGGTCCGCCGCCACGGTGGGCAGCAGGCCGACGATCACGAACTCGGTCGTGCCGATGGCGAATGCGCTGAGCGTCAGCGCGAACAAAGCAATGGGCATGGAAACACTCCTTGGGAATGGAGCGCAGTGTCCGCCGATCACCTTTGCAGAAAAACAGGGTTTTCTGCAGAATATATTTGCGCAGCAATCAACAATCACCCAGCTCTCAGCCATCCCCATGAAGACCACATTGGAAGAACTGCAGGCCTTCGCCGCCGTGGTGGACGGCGGCTCCATCACCGCCGCCGCCGAGCGCCTGGGGCAGACCGTCTCCGGCATCAGCCGCGCGCTGGCGCGGCTGGAGAAGAAGCTGGACACCACGCTGCTGCGCCGCACCACGCGGCGCATCGGGCTCACCGAGGAGGGCCAGGCCTTCCTGGTCCGCGCCCGCGCCATCCTGGCCGCACTGCACGAGGCCGAGGAGCACATGCCCACCCGCCGCCTGCAGCCGGCCGGCCGGCTGCGCGTGAACGCGGCCACGCCCTTCATGCTGCATGCGGTGGCGCCGCTGGTGACGGCCTTCCGCCGGGCCTACCCGCAGATCACGCTGGAACTGGACACCGACGAGCTGAACATCGACCTGCTGGAGCGCCGCACCGACGTGGCGATCCGCATCGGCGCGCTGCGCGACTCCACCCTGCACGCCCGGCCGCTGGGCGCCAGCCGCATCCGCGTGCTGGCCAGCCCGGACTACCTGGCCGCGCACGGCCGGGTGCGCAAGGTCGAGGACCTGGCCGGCCATACGCTGCTGGGCTTCACCCTGCCCGAGTCGCTCAACCGCTGGCCGCTGCGCGGCGCGCACGGCGACGCATGGCCCGTCACCCCGCACATCACCGCGTCCAGCGGCGAGACGCTGCGCCAGCTGGCGCTGGCCGGCGCGGGCATCGTGTGCCTGTCGGACTTCATGACCGCCACCGACCGGGAGCGCGGCGATCTCGTGCAGCTGCTGGCCAAGGACACGGCCGATGTGCGCCAGCCCATCAGCGCCGTGTACTACCGCAACACGCAGTTGTCGGCGCGCATCGCCTGCTTCCTGGACTTTCTGGTGGAGCACAGGGCCGGCCCTGCGGACTGAGCCAGTGACGATAATCCCCCCATGCAGATCCGCTTCACCAAGATGCAGGGCGCGGGCAACGACTTCGTCGTGCTCGACGAGACCCGGGGCCGCCTGGGCCTGACGCCCGCGCACTACCGCTTTCTGGCCGACCGCCACTTCGGCGTGGGCGCCGACCAGATCCTCACCGTGCGACCCGCGCCGGCGGAAGGCGTCGACTTCGAATACGTGATCCACAACGCCGACGGCGGCGAAGTGGAGCAGTGCGGCAACGGCGCGCGCTGCTTCGCACGCTATGTGCGCGACAAGGGCCTGACGGACAAGGACACCATCCGCGTGCAGACGCTGTCCGGCGTGATCGCGCCGCAGCTCACGCCCGATGGCCGCGTCACCGTCGACATGGGCCGCCCGGTGCTGGAGCCGGCGCGCGTGCCCTTCGACGCCACCGGCCTCACGCCCATCGCCCAGGGTTCCGGGCAAAAATGGCCGCTGGCGCTTGATACACCAGCGCAACCAGCTACCGTATTGATAGCAGTCGCCTCCATGGGCAACCCGCACGCCGTGCAGCTCGTGGACGACGTGGACACCGCCCCCGTGGCCCAGACCGGTCCGCTGATCGAGCGGCACGCCCGCTTTCCGCAGCGCGTGAACGCCGGCTACCTGCAGGTCGTGGACCGCAGCCATGTGCGCCTGCGCGTGTACGAACGCGGCGCGGGCGAGACCCTGGCCTGCGGCACCGGCGCCTGCGCGGCCGTGGTCTCCGGCATCCGCCTCGGCCTGCTCGACGCCCGCGTGGACGTGCAGACCCGCGGCGGCGTGCTCACCATCGCCTGGGCCGGCGGCGCCGACGACGCCGTCTTCATGACCGGCCCCGCCACCGCCGTCTTCGACGGCCAGATCGACCTTCCCGACACACCATGACCCCACCCTCTTCCAACCACACGTCCCACCCGTCCTCCTCCGTGCCGCCCATCACCGAAGACGACATCGCCGAGTTCCTGGCCAACACCCCCGGCTTCTTCGAGCGCCACGCCGAAGTGCTGGCCGGTGTCACCATCACCAGCCCCCACGGCCACCGCGCGGTGAGCCTGCAGGAGCGCCAGGCCGAGATGCTGCGCGAGAAGATCAAGGGCCTGGAGCAGCGCGTGATGGAGATCGTGCGCCACGGCAGCGAGAACGCCGCCACGGCCGCGAAGATCCACCAGTGGAGCCGCGAGCTGGCTGCCGCCAAGGACCCGCAGGCCCTGCCGGCCGCCGTCACCGACGGCATCCGCACGCTGTTCGACGTGCCGCAGGCCGCGCTGCGCGTGTGGGACGTGGCCCCCGCCCACCAGGGCGCTGCCTTCACCGAAGGCGCGAGCGAGGACGCCCGCACCTTCACCGCCTCGCTCACCATGCCCTTCTGCGGGCCCAACCTCGGCTTCGAGGCCACCGCGTGGCTGCCCGATGCGGCCAACGTGCAGTCGCTGGCTCTGCTGCCGCTGCGGGAAGGCGCCATCGACGGCGACGGCCCGACCTTCGGCCTGCTGGTGCTGGGCTCGCCCGATCCGCACCGCTTCGACGCCACCATGGGCACGGACTTCCTCGCTCGCATGGCGGAGCTGGCCAGCTCGGCCCTGTCGAGGCTGAGGTGAACCATCCCCCTGTGGCGCTGCGCGCCTGGCGTGGGGCCGCGCCCATGAAGCGGCCCCGCCCAACGAGTGCACGGCGGGCCGCTCGCTGACGGTATGCAGCACTCCGCGCCCGCCGAAGTCAGCGCGCTGCCGCCCGAGGCGCAGCGCTACCTGGAGTACGCACGCGTCGAGAAGCGCCTGGCCGACCGCACGCTGACCCTGTACGCGCTCGACCTGCACAAGCTCGTGCAGTGCGCGGCCGGCGTGCCGGTGCCGCTGCTGCAGATCACCAGCGCGCACATCCGCCGCTTTGTCGCGCAGATGCACAGCAGCGGGCGCAGCGGGCGCGGCATTGCGCTGATTCTCTCCGGCTGGCGCGGCTTCTTCACCTGGGCAGCGCGCCAGGGCCTGGTGGCCCACAACCCGGTGCAGGACGTGCGCGCGCCCAAGGCGCCCAAGCCGTTACCGAAGGCGCTGCCGGTGGACGACGCCGTGCGCCTGGCGGAACACGCGCACGCCGGCGGCGACCCGTGGCTGGAGGCGCGCGACGCCGCCATCGTCGAACTGCTCTACGGCTGCGGCCTGCGCGTGGGCGAGCTGGTTGGTTTGGACGCCGTGCCGGGCCCCGACACCCAGCGCCAGGGCCGCGGCTGGATCGACCTGCAGGCCGGCGAGGCGCATGTCTTCGGCAAGGGCTCCAAGCGCCGCAGCGTGCCGGTAGGCGCGGCCGCGCTGGCGGCGCTGCAGGCCTGGCTGGCGCAGCGGCCGCAGCCCTTCGGCGGCGCGGCATCGGCCCGGCTGGACGCGGCGCTGTTCGTGGGCCAGCGCGGAGCGCGGCTGACGGCGCAGTCCGTCTGGCTGCGGCTGCGCCAACGCAGCCAACAGGCCGGCCTGACCACGCCCGTGCACCCGCACATGCTGCGCCATTCGTTCGCCAGCCACCTGCTGCAGTCCAGCGGCGACCTGCGCGCGGTGCAGGAGCTGCTGGGCCACGCCAACATCACCACCACCCAGGTCTACACGCGCCTGGACTTCCAGCACCTGGCGCAGGTGTACGACGCGGCCCACCCGCGTGCGCGGCGCAAGCCCGGCTGAGCCGCGCCGCTGGCGCCGCAAGCCCTGCGCCGCCGCCATCTCCCTGCTATACACTGCCCGCGATTCAGGAGGGAGAGCCATGAACAACACCACGACGGACGGCCGTTCCCGGCCGCATCCGTTCCTTGCCGTGCCCGGCATCGAGGCCCATGCGCTGCAGTTCACCGGCAGCGGCGGAGAGTACTTCCGCGTGTGGATCGTCAACCTGCTGCTGACCATCGTCACGCTGGGCTTCTACACCCCGTGGGCGCGGCGGCGAACCGCCCAGTACTTCTACGGGCACTCCCTGGTGGCGGACAGCCCCCTCGAATTCACCGCGCAGCAGCGCCGCATGGTCATGGGCTTCCTGGTGCTGGTGGCCCTGACGGCCGCCTACAACATCGCCGCCAAGACGGGGCAGGACACGACCGTGGGCCTGTTCCTGCTCGGCGGCGCGCTGCTGTCGCCCTTCATCTGGGCCAGCGCCATGCGCTTTCGCCTGGGCAACACGCGCTGGCGCGGCCTGCGGCTGCAGTTCACCGCAGGCTGGGGCGAGGTGTACCGCGCCAGCTGGCCGGTGTTCGCACTGGCGCTGGTGTGGCTGGGGGTGTTCTTCGGCCTGCAGGCCCTGGCACCGGAGGTGACGGCCGAGGCGGCCAGCGCCGGCCGCAAGCTGCCCCGCATCACCCGCCCGATGGGCGCGCTGGTGCTGCTGGGCGTGGTGCTGACGGTGCTGTGCATCATCCGCCTCGAATACAACTACCGCAGCCTGCTGGTGCTGCGCGCGCGGGTGGGCGCCGAGCCCGGCCGCTGGAAGCCCGTGTACCTGGACTTCGTCAAGATCTGGCTGGCCACCGTGCTGGTGTTCATCCTCTGCGCCGTGGCGATCTCGCTGCTGGTCAGCCTGGCCGCCGGCGGGGCCATCGCGATGGCGGCAGCGATCGTGTCCAAGGCGGCCTTCGGCCTGTGGCTGTTCATCGCCATCGTCGCTGCCTTCGCTGTCATGCTGTTCGCGCTGATGCTGGCGTCGGCCCCGGCGCGGGCCTACCGCGAGGCGCGCATGTTCCAGCTGATGTGGAACAACATCGGCGTGAGCCAGATCGCCCGCTTCAAATGCGATCTGCGCGCGCGCCGCTACGTGTTCCTGCGGCTGCGCAACATGCTCTTCACGCTGCTCACGCTGGGTTTCTTCCGTCCGTTCGCGATGGTGAGCGAGTACCGCATGAAGCTCGAATCGGTCACCCTGCACGTCAAGGGCGGCGTGGACCAGGTGGCCGGCCAGCTGGTGCGCCAGCAGAAGGACGGCATCGGCGACGCCCTGGCCGATGCGGCCGGGCTGGACCTGATCGGCTGATACCGCATCCATGGCCGGCGCCCGCACCATCCCACCCACCGCGAACGCAGCGCCACCAGCCGCGCTGGTGCGGGCCCGCTGGTATGACGGGCTGAACAGCCAGGGGCGGCCCGTGCTCATCGGCTTCCAGCCCGGCACGGCGGGGCCGGCCCTGGTGCTGCACCAGCTGCACCAGGGCGCGGCGCCGGTGGTGTTCGGCCACCGCCAAGTGGGCTGGCCCGAAGCCTGGCACGCCCAGCGCATGCAGGAGCGTCTGGTGGTGGACCTGCAGGACGCGGGCAGCCTGGAGATCGAGGACGCCGCCGGCTGGCATGCGGCCTTGCAGCGGGCCGGCCAGCGCCCGACCCTGGCCCAGCGCATGCAGACGCGCTGGCCCGCATTCATCGCCGTGCTGGTGGTTGCGGCCATCGGCCTCACGCTGTTCTACCGGTATGGCACGCCGTGGGCGGCCACGCAGCTCACGCGCTTCGTCCCGCTGGCCTGGGAGACGGCCCTTACCACCGACACGCTGCGGCGCATGGACGAAGGGCGCATGCTCAAGCCCAGCCAGCTCGCGCCGGAACGCCAGGCCGCGCTGCGCCAGCGCTTCGACGCCTTGGTGGCGCAGACGCCCCCCGGACTGCAGCGCTACCGGGGCTACGCGCCGCGCTACACGCTGTCGTTCCGCTCGGGCATGGGCCCCAATGCCTTCGCGCTGCCCGGCGGAGCCATCGTGGTGACGGACGATCTGGTGCGGGAGGCGCGCGAGCGGCAGCTGGGCGACGATGCCATCGTCGGCGTGCTGGCGCACGAGATCGGCCACGTGGTGCACCGCCACACCACGCGCATGCTAGTGGAGCAGGGTGTGCTCAACATCGGGCTGGGGCTGGCGCTGGGCGACGTCTCCGGCCTGCTGTCCACCGGCAGCGCGCTGCTCACGGGCCTAGCCTACAGCCGCAGCAAGGAGCGCGAGGCGGACTGCTTCGCCATCGCCCTGATGGGCCAGGCGCGCCTGCCGACCGCCCCCATGGCCGACCTGCTGCTGGCCATTGCGCACGACGCCGAAACGCCCGCGCCAACGCCGGCCGCCGGAGCTTCCACGCCCGCCAGCCAGGCCCCACCGTCGCCACATCCCCAGCCGGCGCAGGAAGGATGGACGCTGCTCAGCAGCCATCCGGACACCGTCCAGCGGGCCCGCGAACTGCGCGACGGCCACGCCCCGCACTGCGCGCGCTGACGACGCACCGGGCCTGCCGGCCCGGTAGCGGCCGGCGGATCACACTCCTGCAAATAAGAATCATTCTTTAGAATGCAGACCTTCTGCGTCCACCCGGCCCTTCTGCATGTCCGCACCGTCCCCTTCGCCGCTGCTGGTGGCGTTTGCCGAGAGCTACCACGACCTCGTCCGCTTCGTGGCGCGGCGCACCGGACCGCAGGCCGCCCAGGACCTGGTGCATGACGCGTGGCTGCGGCTGGCCGAGCGGGGCGTTCAGGGCGCTGCGGCGTTCGAGCCCGCGGCCGACCCCCAGCAGGCCGCGCGGCAGCAGCGCAGCTACCTCTACACGGTGGCGGAGAACCTGACCATCGACCACCTGCGGCGCAACCGCCGCGCCCACGAGCGGTTCGACGCCGACGCGCTGCCCGAGGCCACCCCCGCCCACCACGCCACGCCCGACGTGGCGGACACCCACCTCTACCGCCAGGCCTTGACGGAAGTGGAGCGCACGCTGGCGCAGCTGCCAGCCCGCTGCCGTGACATCTTCCTGGCCGACCGCATCGACGGCCTGCCGCATGCCGAGCTGGCCAGCCGCCACGGCGTCTCGGTCAAGACGGTCGAGCGCGAGGTCATGCGGGCGCTGGACAGCGTCGAGGCCTCGCTGCACCGCTGGCGCGGCGAAGCGGACGCACCGGCGCGCAAGGGCCGCCGGCGCGCGCTGTCGGCCCTGCTCGGCGTGGCGGGCATGGGTGTGGGGAGCGCGGCCCTGTGGCAGGCGTGGCGCCAGTGGATGCCCCAGTACGCGGCGACCCTGGCCACGGCCACCGGACGCACGCTGGTGCAGCCCTTGCCCGACGGCAGCACGCTGGCGCTGGACGCGCGCAGCGAAGTCCATGTGCGCTACACCGCCCTGCGCCGGGGCGTGCAGCTGCTGTCGGGGTCGGCGTTCTTTGCCGTCGCGCCGGATGCGCAGCGGCCGTTCGAAGTGCAGGCCCAGGGCGTGCGCGTGACCGTGGTGGGCACGCGCTTCGAGGTGGCGCTGGAGCCCCATGGCGTGCGCGTGTCCGTGGAGGAAGGCCGGGTGCGGGTGGAAGACCCGCACGGCGCCCCCCTGGAGCTGCAGGCCGGCGAGCAGGTGCTGCTGCCGCCGCAAGCGCCTGCGCAGCGCAGCGCCCGCACCGGCACGGTCGCGCCCTGGCGCGATGGCTGGCTGGAGTTCCACCATACGCCGCTGGGCGAAGCGGTGCGGCGCCTGGGCAGCTACAGCGCCCTGCCCCTGTCGGTGGAGCCGGACGCGGCCGACCTGCCGGTGCTGGCGCGGGTGCGCATCGCCGACGCGCGCCACTGGCTGCGCCTGCTGCCGGGCAGCCTGCCCGTGGCGGTGCGCGAGGCGGGCGGCGGCGCGATCGTCATCGCCCGGCGCTGAGCCGCGGCCGTGCCCGGTGCCCGAAGCCGCATGAGGGAATTGCGCGCGCCGTTCGTTTGAGTCCATGGAACCCGGGAGAGTGCACCGTTGCCGCCCCGGGCCTGTTCATGCCCTCGCGCACCCCGGAGATCTCCATGCCTTCCCGCCGCTTCCCGCCCCGCTCCCACCGCGTCACCGCCCTGGCCGGCCTTGCACTTCTGGCCACGGCCCTGCCGCCGGCCGGGGCGCAACCCACCGAAGCGCCCGCCTCTGCCGCACAGCCGGCCGGAGAAGTGGCGTTCTCCGTGCCCGCCCAGCCCCTGGACCAGGCTCTGAACCAGCTGGCCCGCCAGGCCGGACTGCAGCTGCTGGCGCCGCCCGCGCTGGTGCAGGGCGTGCAGGCGCCCGCGGTGCAGGGCCGGATGGCGCCTGCGGCCGCCATCGCGCAACTGCTGCGGGGTACCGGGCTGTCCGGCCAGATCCGCGCGCAGACGCTGGTGGTGGAGCGTGCACCCGCCGCGTCCTCGGCCACCCTGTCGGAAGTGCGCGTGACGGGCCGCGCCGGCGCCGATGCCGGAACCACCACCGGGCCCGCCGGCAACTACGTCGCCCGGCGCAGCGCCGCTGGAACCAAGACCGCCACGGCCCTGGTGGAAACGCCGCAGTCCATCTCGGTCGTGACCGCCGAGGAGATGCAGGCCACCAAGGCGCAGAACCTGACGGATGCGCTGGCCTACACCGCCGGGGTGTTCCGCACGGAAGGCAACGACCGCACCGCCGACCGGCTCTTCATCCGCGGCTTCTACTCCGACGCCATCGAGGGCAGCATCTACCGCGACGGGCTCAAGTCGATGGTGAACGCCTTCAACGGCAAGGCCGAGCCCTACGGACTGGAACGCGTGGAAGTGCTCAAGGGCGCGGCCTCGGTGCTCTACGGCAGCGCCGGCCCGGGCGGCGTGATCCACATGGTCTCCAAACGCCCGACCGCCGACCTGGTGCGCGAGGTGAACCTGGAGACCGGCAGCTACGACCGCAAGCAGCTCTCGGCCGACCTGGGCGGCGCGCTGACGGACGACGGCGTATGGACCTACCGCCTGACCGCCCTGGCCCGCGACAGCAACACCTTCGTGGACTTCGTGCCCGACGACCGCACCTACATCGCTCCCGCGCTGAAGTGGCAACCCTCC
Organism: Pseudomonadota bacterium; assembly: GCA_023460715.1. Classification (GTDB taxonomy): domain Bacteria; phylum Pseudomonadota; class Gammaproteobacteria; order Burkholderiales; family Burkholderiaceae_C; genus Paracidovorax. Next base: position 11,260 of record JAEWPH010000041.1, read on the forward strand.
GCGGACACCTCGCTCACGCTGCTGTCGTACTACCAGAAGAGCCGCACCAAGTACGTGTTCGGCTTCCCCGCGCGGGGCACCGTGCTGCCCAACCCCAACGGCCGCATTCCGGAGAACCGCTACCTGGGCGAGCCGGGCCGCGACCGCAGCGAGAGCACCCTGCGCTCGGTCGGCTACCAGTTCGAGCATGCCTTCTCGGACCGGCTGCGGCTGCGCAACCACTTGAACGTCTTCGATGCGGAGTCCACCATGCCGGCCACCTGGCCGCTCACCGGCGACTTCTCGGACGCGGCGCTGCGCACCCTTCCGCGGTTCGCCGAATCGCGCCGGGAGGACGCCTCGTCCGCCATCGCCATGGACCTGTCGCTGGAATACCGCTGGGACCTGGGCAGCACGCAGAACACCTTGCTGGTGGGCACCGACCACACGCGCCAGAAGCACCGCTCGGCCCGCTGGCTGCGCATGGCCGCGCCGCTCGATGCGTACGACCCGGTGTACGGCCGGCCCGATCTCACGCCCGAGGTGCAGCGCCCCTACCGCGCCTCGCGCCGCGAGCGGCACGACCTGACGGGCCTGTACGTGCAGAACCAGTCGCGCATCGCCGACCGCTGGGTGCTGCTGCTGGGCGGCCGCAACGACTGGTCGCGAGACCGCGAATCGCCCTACTTCGAGGCGGAGAACTGGACGCGGGAGCGCTCCCATGCCTTCTCCGGCCGCGCCGGCCTGGTGTACCTGGCGCCCAACGGCCTGGCGCCGTTCGTGAGCTGGAGCGAGTCCTTCCAGCCCCAGTCGGGCACCGACCGCAGCGGCACGCGGTTCCAGCCGACCACCGGCACGCAGTACGAAGCCGGCGTGCGCTACCAGCCCGAGGGCCGCGACCTGCTGCTGACCGCCGCCGTGTACCAGCTCACGCGGCAGAACGTGACCACCACCGACCCGGTGGACAACGCCTTCACGGTGCAGACCGGCGAGGTGCGCTCGCGCGGCCTTGAGCTGGAAGCCAAGCTGCAGGCCACCCGCAGCCTGGGCCTTCTGGCGGCCTACGCCTACACCGACGCCCGCACCACGCGCAGCAACGACCCGGCCGAGGTGGGCAAGCGCACCGGTGCCGTGCCGCGCCAGCAGCTGTCCCTGTGGACGGACTACGCCTTCGGCGCGCTGGGCCTGCCGGGCTGGAAGGCCGGCGCGGGCGTGCGCTTCGTGGGCAGTTCCACGGCGACCTACATCGAAGGGGTGCAGGTGCCGTCGTACACGCTGCTCGACGCCATGGCGGGTTATGAGACGGGGCCGTGGCGCTTCACGCTCAACCTGTCGAACCTGGCCGACCGCGTGCACGTGACCAACTGCATCGACGTCTGCTACTACGGCGAGCCCCGCCGCGTCACCGCAGCGGCCAGCTACCGCTGGTAAAGCACCCGCTCCAGGTCCTTGCCGGGGATGGCGTTCGGGCGAGTGCCCTGCGCGCCCCTGGAAGGGCGTCGAACCTGCTCGAAGCGCCGCGCCAGGAAAAAAGGCCGGTGCGCATGCCGCGCACCGGCCTGGAGAGATAAGTGTGAAGTGCGCCGATAAGCCGGATTCTGTGCGCCCGGTTGCCCGGGCGTGACCGCCATTACTCTGGGCCGGGGGTCGCCCACCCGGCTCGATGCTACCTACCCGCCAACTCTGCGGAACCACATCAACGTTGGCCTACTTGGTATTGCTGCGCGTAGAGATTGCCCGTTTCACCCCCGGTGGTCTACCTTGCGGCACTCCCCCGGGACTCGTCTCTGTTGCTCTGATCCTCACCTCACGGTGGGCAGCCGTTAGCTGCTACGCTGTCCTGTGCAGTCCGGACGTTCCTCCAGTGCCTGGTTTCCCAGATTGCACCAGCGGCGGTCTGGCGCGCTTCACGGGCGTGATTATCCCCGATCAGGGCGCCACGAAGCGCACGCTGCCAAAGCCCAGCCGCTGCAGGGTGGCAGACCCCACGGCCACCGCGGCCACGTACTCCCGGCCGCGGGTCAGCGTCACGCTGTCCGGCAGGGTCACCTGCGTCTGCGTGCCGAAGACCAGGCCTTGCCACAGCACGGGGTTGGCGTTGGAGGCCGTCGCGGACGGATCGAGCACATACGCCAGCGTCTGGCTGGCGCCGCCCAGGCTGCCCCACTGCAGGTTGCGGCCGCTGACCTGGACCTGGAAGCTGGCCGGCTGCGCGACACCCACCGGGTACATCTCGAAGGTGCCGTTGGGCGCGATGTAGTACTCGATGCACGGACGCAGGTCGCGGTACTGCTTGCCGCCTTCGAGCGCATACGTGCCGGTGTAGCGCTGCACCGCGGCGTCGTAGCTGCCGCTGTAGCTGCCGCGCAGCGCCAGGCCGTCCACCATGCCGGCGATGCTGCCGCGGATGGCCGTGTCGGCCTTGGTACCCGCGGTGGTGCCCACGTTGCTGCTCTGACAGCCCACATAGGTGAAGAACATGCTGCCGGCGTAGTCCGCATTGCCCTCTGGCAAACGCATCTGGAAGGCGCCCAGCGTGGGGTCTTCGGGGTTGGCGGCAGCATCCTCTGCATAGAAGCCCACGTACAAGCCGCCGGGCGGCAGCGCGGCCTGGGGCGGGGTCACTGGCGCGGGCTGGGCGCCGCCGGCATTGCCGCCGTCTCCGCCACCACCACCGCCGCCGCCGCACCCGGCCAGGGTTGCCGCCAGCGCCATCGCAGCGGCCGAGGCCCACACTTTGGAATTCACCACCATCATCTCCACTCCCTCCACAAAAAGAAAAGGCGGTCTGGGCCGCCGAAGAGGCCGCGCGAACCCGCCGGCCGGAACTGACTGCATCACCGCCCGCCTCTCGCGGCCAGGGAACGCGCATTCGCCCCCAGGGCGACCGCAGACCCCGGCGGCCAAAGACCCGGCGGGCGGCCGGATTATGGAAAGCGCTGGCACTGCGATCTGTGACAGATTGCACATCCGCCGTCCGCCCCGTGGCCCGTCGCCGCCATCCCACAGCAGCGCACCCGGAACAACTGGAAACAGCCTGCCCTCGTGAAAACGGATAGGCCTGCGGGCCCCGGGACGCAGGGGCGCGGTGGCGGCCGGCACGGCCTCCGGCAGGGCATATCGATATGCGCAAACGGCAGCTACGGTGGGCCACAATGGGCCTTTCCCATCCATCAGCCACCCCTTTTCACTGGAGTCGCCATGCCCGTTCAGAACATCCTGCAGACCATCGGCAACACGCCCCATGTGCGCATCAACCGCCTGTTCGGCGCGGGCGCCAACGTGTGGGTGAAGTCCGAGCGCAGCAACCCCGGCGGATCGATCAAGGACCGCATCGCCCTGGCGATGGTCGAGGACGCAGAGAAGTCCGGCGCGCTGAAGCCCGGCGGCACCATCATCGAGCCGACCTCCGGCAACACCGGCATCGGCCTGGCGCTGGTGGCGGCCGTCAAGGGCTACAAGCTGGTGCTGGTGATGCCCGAGAGCATGTCGCTGGAACGCCGCCGGCTGATGCTGGCCTACGGCGCCACGTTCGACCTGACGCCCAAGGAAAAGGGCATGAAGGGCGCCATCGCCCGCGCGCAGGAGCTGGCCGCGAGCACGCCGGGCGCGTGGATCCCGCAGCAGTTCGAGAACCCCGCCAACATCGACGTCCACGTGCGCACCACGGCGCAGGAAATCCTGGCCGACTTCCCTGAAGGCATCGACGTGCTGATCACCGGCGTGGGCACCGGCGGCCACCTGACGGGCGTGGCCCGCGTGCTGAAAGCGAAGTTTCCGCAACTCAAGGTGTTCGCCGTGGAGCCCGTGGCCTCGCCCGTGATCTCGGGCGGCCAGCCGGCACCGCACCCCATCCAGGGCATCGGCGCGGGCTTCATCCCCAAGAACCTGGACACCAGCGTGCTGGACGGCGTGATCCAGGTCGACGCCGAGCCCGCCCGCGAGTACGCCCGCCGCTCGGCGCGCGAAGAAGGCCTGCTGGTCGGTATCTCGTCCGGCGCCACGCTGGCGGCCATCGCCCAGAAGCTGCCCGAGCTGCCCGCCGGCGCCAAGGTGCTGGGCTTCAACTACGACACGGGCGAGCGCTACCTGTCGGTGGACGGCTTCCTGCCCAACGCCTGAGCGACACGCAACACCGGCTGCGCCGCACGGCGCCCCTCTCCCCAGCAAAAGGCCCTCGCGGGCCTTTTTGCTTTTTATCGGCCGGGGCATCGGGACGGGCTCCAGCGGCCACGGGCGTGCACCGGAGCAGCGGCGGCATACGGGACGGAGAAGCGGCGTTCCCTGCCGGCCGGGGGGCCAAAAGTCGCTGCGCCTTCGCAAGGCCCCTACGCCGCAGGTGCGGCAAATCACACTATCAAAACGCTAGCTGCTTGCGCTCTATTTCATTGAATCTCAGATATTTTCATACCTGAAACCTCCATTTGGCAATCGCAAACAGCTATTCAAACCATAGCAATCACGCGCGCCGCATACCCTACCAGCCGCCGCCCAGCGCCAGGAACAGCGTGACCTGGTCGTCCGCAACCTGCGCTTCGCTGGCCGCCAGGGCGGCTTCGCTGCTGGCCAGGTTGCGCTCGGCGTCCAGCGTGTCCAGATAGCCGGTCTTGCCATTGCGGTACAGCGCGCGCGCCTGGTCGGCGGCCTGCGCGCGGGCGTCGCGGGCCGCCTGCAGGCGGGCGCGGCGGTCCAGTTCGTGGGCGTAGGCGGACAGCGCCGTTTCCGTCTCGCGCAGGGCCGTGAGCACCGTGCCGTCGAACTTCGCCGCCGCCGCGCGTGTGCCGGCCTCGGCCTGCGCGATGCGGGCGCGCGCGGTGCCGGTGTTCGGGATCGACCAGGAAATCAGCGGGCCCAGGCTCCAGCTCAGCGTGTCGCTGCGGCCTAGGCCGCTCAGGTTGCCGGCCGATGCGGCGAAAAGCCCCAGCGACACCTTGGGGTACAGGTCGGCCGTGGCCACGCCGATGCGTGCCGTGGCTTCGGCGAGCGCGCGCTCGGCCTGGCGGATGTCGGGGCGTCGGCGGATCAGCGCGGCGCCGTCGCCCACGGGCAGCACACCGGCCACCTGGGGCGGCGTAGCGCAATCGGCCAGGGCGCGCGGAAAGTCCTGCGGCAGATGGCCGGTCAGGGTGGCCAGGCGGAAGAGCGCGGAGTGGCGCTGCGCCTGCAGCGGCGGGAGGGCGGCCTGCCGCTGGCGCGGCTGCTGGCTGTTTTAAACATATC
>JAEWPH010000042.1 GCA_023460715.1 Pseudomonadota bacterium
CACCGGCAGTGGCCGAACCCGCGGCCGTGCGGCAGCGGCGCGTGCCGGGCGCCGTGCCCGATGACCGCGACGCGCTGCAGCCGGGCAAGCGCGTGATGCTGGTGGTGGAGGACGACGTGCGCTTCGCCCGCATCCTGTACGACCTGGCGCGCGAGATGGACTTCCAGTGCATCGTCACGCACACCGGCGGCGAAGGCCTGGCCGCGGCGCTGGAATACATGCCCAGCGCCGTGGTGCTGGACATGAACCTGCCTGACTTCTCCGGGCTGGGCGTGCTCGACCAGCTCAAGCGCAACCCGGCCACGCGGCACATTCCCGTGCACGTGGTCTCCGTGGCCGACTATGCGCAGGAAGCCCTGGGCCGCGGCGCGATCGGCTATGCGCTCAAGCCCGTCAAGCGCGAGGAACTGGTCCACGCGCTGGAGCGCATGGAGGCCAAGTTCACGCAGAGCATGCGCCGCGTGCTGGTGGTGGAGGACGACGACCGCCAGCGCGAGAGCGTGGGCCACCTGCTGGCCAACGGCGACGTGGAGATCGTCGGCGCAGAAACGGCGCAGCGCGCCCTGGAACTGCTGCGCTCCACCACCTTCGACTGCATGGTGATGGACCTGAACCTGCCCGACCTCAGCGGCTACGAACTGCTCGAGCAGATGGCCGAGCAGGAGGATGTGGCCTTCCCGCCGGTCATCGTCTACACGGGCCGCTCGCTGTCGCGGGACGAGGAGCAGCAGCTGCGCCGCTTCTCCAAGTCCATCATCATCAAGGATGCCCGTTCGCCCGAGCGGTTGCTGGACGAGGTCACCCTGTTCCTGCACCAGGTCGAATCCACGCTGCCCATGGAGCGGCGCAAGATGCTGCAGGCCGCGCGCGACCGCGACGCCACGTTCGACGGCCGCACCATCCTGGTGGTGGAAGACGACGTGCGCAACGTGTTCGCCCTCTCCAGCGTGCTGGAGCCCACCGGCGCACGGGTGGAGATCGCCCGCAATGGCCGCGAGGCGCTGGAGGCGCTGGAGCGCGCCGCCACGCCCGGCGCCGCAGCGGTGGACTTGGTGCTGATGGACATCATGATGCCGGAGATGGACGGTTTCACGGCCATGAAGGAGATCCGCAAGCGGTCCGAATGGCGGCGCCTGCCCATCATCGCCCTCACGGCCAAGGCCATGAAGGACGACCAGGAGAAATGCCTGGCCGCCGGTGCCAACGATTACATCGCCAAGCCGCTGGACGTGGAGAAGCTGCTCTCGCTGGTCCGCGTGTGGATGCCCAAGTAAGGGAGCGGGGCCCGGTGCTGCAGCAACGCAAGAAGACCTTCGACATCGAACAGCACCTGCTGATCGAGGCCATCTACCACCGCTTCCACTACGACTTCCGCGGCTACGCGCAGGCCTCGCTCAAGCGGCGCCTGCAGACGGCGCTCACGCGCTTCAACTGCCGCTCGCTGTCGCAGCTGCAGCACCTGGTGCTGCACGAGCCCGAGGTCTTTCCGGCCATGCTGGAATACCTCACGGTGCAGGTCAGCGAGATGTTCCGCGACCCCACCTATTTCCGCGCCCTGCGCGAGAAGGTGGTGCCGCTGCTGCGCACCTACCCGTCGCTCAAGATCTGGGTGGCCGGCTGCAGCACGGGCGAGGAGGTCTATTCGCTGGCCATCCTGCTGCGCGAGGAGGGCCTGCTGGAGCGCACGCTTATCTACGCCACCGACATCAACGCCACGGCGCTGCATAAGGCGGAGGCGGGCGTCTACGACATCGAGCGGGTGCGTGGCTTCACCGAGAACCATGCGCGCTCGGGCGGCCGCTCATCCCTTTCGGAGCACTACAGCGCCGCCTATGGCCGCGTGGTCATGGACAAGAGCCTGCGGCGGCACATCGTGTTCTCCGACCACAGCCTGGCGACCGACAGCGTGTTCGCCGAAGTGCACTTGGTGTCGTGCCGCAACGTGCTGATCTACTTCGACCGCGACCTGCAGGACCGGGCGCTGGGCCTGTTCCACGAGGCGCTGTGCCACAAGGGATTTCTGGGGCTGGGCTCCAAGGAGTCGCTGCGCTTTTCGTCGCACGCGTCCGATTTCGACGACTTCGTGCCGGAGGATCGCGTCTACCGTAAGCGGGTGGGTGCATGAGCGGAAAGGCGTCCTCTTCGTGGCCTGTGCGTGGTGAGCACAGCGCTGGCGGTCCGCAAAAAGCCGCCCGCTTCGATGCCCTGGTCATCGGCGGCTCTGCGGGCAGCATTGAGGCCCTGTCCGTGCTGCTGCCGGCCCTGCCGGCCGATCTGCGGGCTTCCGTCTTCATCGTGCTGCACCTGCCGCGCGAACGGCCCAGCCTGCTGTGCGACATCTTCCAGCCGCGGTGCGCGGTGCCGCTGCGCGAGGCGCAGGACAAGGAGCCGGTCGAACCCGGCACCGTGTACTTCGCTCCGCCGGACTACCACCTGCTGGTCGATGCCGGGCCGTCGATGGCGCTGTCGGTGGACGACCCGGTGCACTTCTCGCGCCCCTCCATCGATGTGCTCTTCGAGTCAGCGGCCGACGTGTACGGCCCGCAGCTGCTCGCCGTGCTGCTCTCCGGCGCCAACCAGGACGGCGCAGACGGCATGGCGGCTGTGCAGCGCGCCGGCGGCGTGACGGTCGTGCAGCACCCGTCCTCCGCGCAGATGACGGCCATGCCGGAGGCTGCGCTTGCGCTGCTGGAGCCCGACCATGTGCTGCCCCCGGCGCAGATCGCGTCGCTGATCAACCCCCTGCTCCTTGGGAGACCCGTGTGATTTTCAGTCCTTCCACGCCGCAGTCCGCGTCCGGAAATCCCAACGTCAAATGCCTGCTCGTCGACGACGTCGAAGAGAACCTCATCGCGCTGGAGGCGCTGCTGCAGCGCGACGGCGTGGACATCCTCAAGGCCAGCTCCGGCCCCGAGGCGCTGGAACTGCTGCTGCAGCACAGCGATGTGGCGCTGGCGCTGCTGGACGTGCAGATGCCCGAGATGAACGGTTTCGAGCTGGCCGAGCTGATCCGCGGCAGCGAGCGCACGCGCCATGTGCCCCTGATCTTCATGACGGCCGGCTCGCGCGACCAGAACTGGCAGTTCAAGGGCTATGAGACCGGGGCGGTGGACTTTCTATACAAGCCCATCGATCCGCACATGCTGATCAACAAGGCCAACGTCTTCTTCGAGCTGCACCGCCAGAAGCGCGCCATCGCGCGGGAGCTGCACGAGCGCACGGAAGCCCTGCGCATCAACGAGATGTTCATGGCCGTGCTCAGCCACGACCTGCGCGGTCCGCTCAGCGCGATCCTTGCCTCCGCCATGGTGCTGCAGCGGCCGCAGGATGCGGACAAGGTGCACACGCTGGCCGAGAAGATCCAGAGCTCGGGCCGGCGCATGGGCCGCATGATCGAGGATTTGCTGGATGTGACCCGTGCCCGCCAGGCCGGCGGGCTGGTGGTGCGGCGCCAGCCGATGGACCTGTTCGAAGCGGCCCAGCGGACCGTGCAGGAGATCCGCTCCAGCCATCCCGAACGGGTCGTCGATGTGGAGCAGGCGGGGGACCTGCAGGGCGCCTGGGACGGCGAGCGCTTGTGCCAGGTGCTGTCCAACCTGCTGGGCAACGCCATGCACCACGGGGCGCCGGACCAGCCGGTGCTGCTGCGCCTGGACGGCTCCGCGCCCGATGCGGTGGCGTTCTCGGTCACCAACGGCGGCACCATTCCGCCCGACCTGATTCCGCATCTGTTCGACCCGTTCCGCGGCCGCTCACGCGCCGGCAGCGGCGGGCATCAGGGCCTGGGGCTGGGCCTGTACATCGTGCAGCAGCTGGTGCTGGCGCATGACGGCCGCATCGACGTGTGCTCGCGCGAGGGCCGCACGGCCTTCCACGTGGTGCTGCCCCGGGGCATAGCCGACCACAGCGCGGGCTGAAGCCGCGGATGCGGCCGCTCCACGGGGCGCGACGGCGCGCCGCGCAGGGCGGTTGAAAAAACGAGGGAAGAAGCGTGGGGAGGCGCGCCCTGGTGCGGCGGGTTGCCGCGGGCCGTGGGGGGCGCGAAGGATCAGGCCAGGCTGGGGCCGGCCAGCTGGACCTGGACGGACGCCAGCAGCGTTTCCAGCTCTTCCAGCTCGAACGGTTTGAGCAGCGAGCGCACGTGCGGCCCCATGGCCTTGAGCGCGTGCGGGAACTGGTAGCCGGAGCACAGGACGATCCAGCGGTCGGGATCGGCGGCCAGCAGCTTGCGGCACAGGTCGGTGCCGGACATGCCGGGCAGGCTCACGTCGGTGACGACCAGATCGAAGGGATCGGCGGCGTCGAGTTCCAGGGCTTCTTCTGCGGTGGCGCAGGCGGTGACCGTTCGGCCCTCGCCCTCCATCAGCATGCCGATGGATTCACGCAGTTCGCAGTTGTCCTCCACATACAGGATGCGCATGGTGCTCAAACCCGGCCGTGGCCGCCCTGGCAGGGAGCGGTGCACAACAAAGCTGCAGCGCGGCACCGGCCCAGGGAGAGGGCGCGTGATGCGGTGCCGGGAAGGGTGTCCCGCCGGGGAGCGCAGCCGTGGCGGAACGCGTCTGCCATGTTCATAAAGCCTTTGTCTGTAGGTGATTTGCCATGCGAGCCCTGGATCTTTTGTCAGATGCGGCTGGCCGTGTGTAGGACAAGCGCGCAATGCCCGCCGTTGCACAGGCAGAACGCGGGGGTCGAAGTGCCCGAAGCGCTCTTCCATCAAGCGCTTATAGCTATTAAAACGAGAGCGGCGCCGTTCAGCCTGCTTTGCGGAATGTCAGGTTGACGCGAAAAGGCCCGGTGAGCGGATGGCTGCCCGGCGCCACGGGCAGCACGCCGTGAAAGCGCAACCGGTCCACGCCGCCCCACACCACGACGTCGCCATGCGCCAGCGGCACGCGCCAGGCCTTGTCGCCCCTGGCCATGCCGCCCCACAGGAAGGTCGCGGGCAGGCCCAGCGAGACGGAGACGATGGGGGCCGCCAGATCGCGTTCGTCGCGGTCCTGGTGCAGCGACAACCGCGTGCCGGGCGCATAGCGGTTGATGAGACAGGCGTCCGGCTCGAAGGCTTCGAACCCTGCCGCTTGCGCCGACGCCCGTGCGAGCCTGAGCAGCGCCGCCGGCAGGGCGGGCCACGGCTCGCCCGTGAGCGGGTCGTGCGTGGCGTAGCGGTAGCCCCGCCGGTCGCTGACCCAGCCACGCGCGCCGCAGTTCGTGGTGGCCACCGACATGGCGCGGCCGCCCGGTGTTTCCATGTGCCGCCAGGGCGCACGGGCTGCGATGGCCTCGACGGCAGCCCACAGGACGGATGCGTCGGCCCGCGCAGCGCCCTGCAGCAGCACCGCCTGGGGGCCTAGCAAGAGATGGGCGGGTTGCGCGCCCGCAGCGGCAAGCAGATCGGCTGTCATGGTGAAGCCCGCATGGTAGGGCAGGCCGTGGCCGATGCGATGGAGCGCGCCCTCACAGGACAGGCCTGCCTGTTTCCTGTGGGCAGCACGGGCATTGCAGCCCGCCTACCATGGCGGCTTGGCTTTTTTCCGGAGCGCCGCATGACCGCCACCACGCCCACCACCCTCAAGATCGATTTCGTCTCCGATGTGTCCTGCCCATGGTGCGCCATCGGCCTGCACGCGCTGGAGCAGGCCGCCGGGCGGCTGCAGGGCGAGGTGGCGCTGGACCTGCATTTCCAGCCCTTCGAGCTCAACCCGCAGATGGGCGCCGAAGGCCAGGACATTGCCGAGCACCTGTTCGAGAAGTACGGCGCCACGCCGGAGCAGTCGCAGAAGAACCGCGATGCGATCACCGAGCGCGGCGCGGCGCTGGGCTTCACCTTCAACATGGGCCGGCGCGGCCGCATCTACAACACCTTCGACGCGCACCGTTTGCTGCACTGGGCGGGCGAAGAGGGCGCGGCCGGCCAGCAGGCGGCGCTCAAGCACGCGCTGTTCGAGGCGTACTTCACCCACGGCCAGAACCCCGGCAGCCACGACGTGCTGCTGCGCCTGATCGCTCAGCTGGGGCTGGACGCGGAGCGCGCCCGGGCGGTGCTGGCGTCTGATGAATACGCCTATGCCGTGCGCGAGCAGGAGGCGTTCTACCAGCAGCACGGCATCCACTCCGTGCCGGCCGTCATCGTCAACGGCCGCCACCTCATCCAGGGCGGCCAGCCGGTGGAGGTGTTCGAGCAGGCGCTGCGCCAGATTGCCGGGCAGGACGGCGGCAGCGCTGCGGCCTGAGCCGTGCGCTGGGTCTGCAGGCCGGGCGGCGATCCTGCGCGCAGGCCGGCGAGGACGAATCGAGAGCAAGCGGCTCGCCGCGGTATTTGCTATCTTTAGGATAGCTTTATGCGCTGGATGTGTATGGCTTCCCAGGCATAAAGAATTTGAAATCAAGAGCTGATAAGCGCATGCAGCTCCTGATCTGATAGCGCTGCCCTCAGCGTCCGAGGGCTTACTTCTTCACAGGAATCGGCATGGCGCGGTCCACCGGCACGGCCGTCACGCTGTTCTGCGGCGAGCCGTCGATGAGCTTGTCCGAATACGTCAGGTAGACCAGCGTGTTGCGTGGCGCGTCCACCATGCGCACGATGCGCAGGCGCTTGAACAGCAGCGACATGCGCTCGCTGAAGACCTCCTCCTGCGCCTTGACGGGCGCCTTGGGAAAGCTGATCGGCCCCACCTGGCGGCAGGCGATCGACGCCTCGGCCTTGTCTTCCGCCAGGCCCAGCGAGCCCTTGATGCCGCCGACGCGGGCGCGCGAGACATAGCAGGTGACGCCCTGCACGGCGGGGTCGTCGTAGGCCTCCACGATGATGTCGTGGTCGCGCCCGATCAGCTTGAAGGCGGTGTCCACCGTGCCCACGGTGTCGGCGGCCTGGGCGCCGCCCGCCAGCGCGGCCAGGCCGATGGCTGCGGCGGCGAGCCGGCGCAGCGCGCCAGGAGCGAAGGGTGCGGAAAGGGAAGTGAGGCGCATCGGCGGATCCTGGAAGAGGGAAGAAGGGGAAGGGGCGATATCGGAACGGGAATGGAGCGATTCTGAGCCAGTACGCAGGCGCGGCCCGGTCGGTTCACCGCGGGCCGGGCGGGTGGGCCGCGCGGCGACGCTGGTGGGGGCGTTCAGGGCAGCGAGCCGGCCGGCCTGAGAGGCAATGGGGCGGTGAAGGCGATCAGCCGCCCCAGAGGCGGGCGGCTGCGTCGTCCGCAGCCGTCGTTCGCACACCGGTTGCTATGAAAAACAAAGCTGCCTGCGCTGATGGCAAGCGCCCTTCAGGTCTTCTTGTCTTGAAGTGGGCGTTCAATCAGCGCAGGCAGCTCTTGTTTCGATAGCGCGCGGGTGGCCCGCCGCCAGCGGGGTCAGCCGCCGATCTCGCCGGCTTGGTGGCGGCGCAGGTGTTCCAGCGCCTCCTCGACCTGGTCGATCAGCACCAGGCACAGGTCGCCGGGGGCGAGCCGCGCCAGCGCCGTGTCGATCGCCACGAACTCGCCGGTGATCTCCTGCACGTGCGTGGTGCGCTGGGCGCCCTTCAGGCCCTCGCGCAGCAGGGCGATGACTTCGCCATCGGCGCGGCCGCGCTGGGCGGCGTCCTGGTACAGGATCACGTCGTCGAAGGCGGAGCCGAGGATGGCGGTCTGGTCGCGGATGTCCTCGTCGCGCCGGTCGCCGGCACCGCTGATGACCACGCTGCGGCGGTTGCCGGGCATGGCGCCCACAGCCTGCACCAGGGCGCGCATGGCGTCCGGGTTGTGGCCGTAGTCGGCGATCACCGTGGCGCCGCGGATCTCCATCACGTTGAAGCGGCCGGGGGCGTTGTCGCTGTCGTTCACGAAGCCGGCCAAGCCGCGGCGGATGGTGTCCCACGGCAGGCCCACGCCCCAGGCCGCGGCGATGGAGGCCATGGCGTTCTCGACCTGGAAGCCGATGGTGCCGCCCCGGGTAAGCGGAATGTCGCGCAGCGCGATCTGCTCGCGCCACGAGTCCTCGGCCGCCACGATGTGGTCGCCGTCCACGTACACCACGCGCTGGCCCTGGGCGCGGTGCGTGGCCATGACCGGGTGGTGGCGGTCAAGGGCGAAGAAGATCACCTTGCCGGGGCTGCTGGGCGCCATGGCGGCCACGTGCGGGTCGGCGGCGTTGAGCACGGCGTAGCCGTCCGGCGCCACGTTCTGCACGATCACGCGCTTGAGCACGGCCACGTCCTGCACGGTGTGGATGAAGTTCAGGCCGAGGTGGTCGCCCTCGCCCACGTTGGTGACCACGGCCACCTGGCAGCGGTCGAAGCCGAGGCCTTCGCGCAGCAGCCCGCCGCGCGCGCACTCCAGCACGGCGGCATCGGTCTCGGGGTGGGCCAGCGCATTGCGGGCGCTCTTGGGGCCCGAGCAGTCGCCGCTGTCGATCTGGCGGCCGTTCACGTACACGCCGTCGGTGTTGGTCATGGCGGTGCGCCAGCCGTGCGCGGTGAACAGGTGCGCGATCAGGCGCGTGGTGGTGGTCTTGCCGTTGGTGCCGGTGACGGCCACCAGGGGCACGCGGCCGTTCTCGCCGGGCGGGATGAGGGCGTCGATCATGGGCACGCCCACGTTGCGCGGGCGGCCGAACGAGGGCGCCAAGTGCATGCGCAGGCCGGGCGCGGCGTTCACCTCGACGATGCCGCCGTTCTGCTCTTCCAGCGGGCGCAGCATGGTCTCGCAGACCACGTCCACGCCGCAGATGTGCAGGCCGATGGTCTGCGCGGCCTCGATGGCGCGGGCGGCCACTTCGGGGTGCACGTCGTCCGTCACGTCGGTGGCGCTGCCGCCGGTGGACAGGTTGGCGTTGTTGCGCAGCACCACGCGCTGGCCCTGGGCCGGCACGGAGTCGGGCGTGAGGCCTTCGCCGGCGATGCGCGCGATGGCGATGTCGTCCAGCCGCACCTTGGTCAGGGCCGTGCCGTGGCCGGTGCCGCGGCGCGGGTCCTGGTTGACGATCTCCACCAGCTCGCGGATGGTGTGCTGCCCGTCGCCCAGCACCTGAGGCGGCTCGCGGCGCGCCGCGGCCACGAGCTGGTTGCCCACCACCAGCAGGCGGAAGTCGTGGCCCGGCAGGAAGCGTTCGACCAGCACCTCGTCGCTGTACTTCTGCGAGGTGGCGTAGGCCGCCTCGAGCTGCTCGCGCGTGGTGATGTTCACCGTCACGCCCTTGCCCTGGTTGCCGTCCTGGGGCTTGACCACCACGGGCAGACCGACCTCTTCGGCGATCTTCCAGGCGTCTTCCACATCGGTGGCGGGACGGCCCAGCGGCACAGGCACGCCGGCGGCGTGCAGCAGGCGCTTGGTCAGGTCCTTGTCCTGCGCGATGGATTCGGCCACGGCGCTGGTCATGTCCAGCTCGGCGGCCTGGATGCGGCGGGCCTTGGAGCCCCAGCCCAGCTGCACCAGCGACCCGCTGGTGAGGCGCCTGAACGGAATGCCGCGTGCCACGGCCGCATCGACGATGGAGCCGGTGGACGGGCCGATGCGCTCGTCCTCGTCCAGCTCGCGCAGCTGGTGGATCACAGCGTCGGCATCGAAAGGCGTGTCCGCCAGCGCGGCCTGCACCAGCCGGTCGGCCTGCTCCATGGCCAGACGGCCCACGGCCTCTTCGGTGTATTCGACGACGACCTGGTAGGTGCCTTCTTCCACCGTGGCCTGCGTGCGGCTGAAGGTGACCGGGCAGCCGGCCAGGGCCTGCAGCGAGTGCGCGGCGGCCTCGACCACTTCGGCCAGCGACACGGGCACATCGGCGCCCTCGGGCCGCAGCGTGCCGATGCGCGGGAAGCGCGCGCGTACGCGGTCTTCCAGGCCGGCCAGCTGCGTGATGTCACGCTCGGCAGGCTCGCAGTGGACGATGGCTTCGACGGCGGTGCTGCGGGTCCAGATGTTGGGGCCGCGCAGCAGGCGGATGCGGGAGATCTGCATGGAGGTGCTCTTTGGGCGAAATGGGGCGTTGGCGCAGTCGGGTATTCCGTGTGTAGCTATTGAATCAATAGCGACTCAGCGGGGGTACTCGAAGGTCTTGATGCCGGCGGCGATCAGGTCGGGCGTGATGTCCATGGCCCAGGCCGTGGCGATGGCCGCCAGCAGCGCGGCCGTGTCGGGCTGGGTGCCGCCTGGCAGGCTGAGCGCAGCTAAGGTGCCCAGGACGCGCTCCTTGGCGCCGGTGGCCAGCACCACGTGGCCGTCCTGCACGAAGACGGCGCGGCCATCGCCTTCGGCGCGGTGCGCGGCGACGGCGGCGTTGTCGGCCACGAGCGAGTACAGCAGCACCTCGCCGTCGCACAGGCGGGCCAGGTCGGCCACCTGTTCGTTGTCGGCATTCAGCACGCCGGCGCCATCGTCCAGCACCAGGTCGATCTGCGTGCGCAGCACGCGGGTCATCTGGGCGGGCTCGCGCACGTCATGGTCAACCAGGCCTTCCCAGCCGTCCATGTCGGTGACCACGCCCACCAGGCAGCGGTCGTAGGCCAGGCCTTCCTCCAGGATGGAGCGGGCCGTGGTCTGCACCACGGCGGCCTCGGCCAGGCGGTTGGTCAGCAGGCGGTGGGCGCCGGCCCAGTTGGCGGCGTCGGTCTTCTGCGTGTGGCGGTTGGCGAGGAACATGCCCTCGCTGCTGGCCACGCCGGTGAGCTTGCCCGACAGCTGCAGCAGCCAGCCGACCAGGCGCGCGATGAACGCATTGCCCTGCGTGCCGGCGATGCCCACCAGCGGAATGCGCCCGGCGGCGGTGCCGTCGTCGGTGCGCGGGAAGAGGTGGTCCACGATGGCCATGCCCACGGGGCGGGGCGTGCCGCTGGTGGGCTTGAGGTGCATCAGCAGGCCGGGGCCGGCGTTCACTTCCAGAATGGCGCCGCCCTGTTCCTTCATGGGGCGCGACACGTCCTGCAGGATCATGTCCATGCCGGCGATGTCCAGGCCCACGATCTTGGCGGCCAGTTGGGCGTGGTAGGCCACGTCGGGGTGCACGTCCTCGGTGCAGTCGATGGCCATGTTGCCGTTGCGCTGCAGCAGGATGCTCTGGCCCTGCGGGATCACGCTGTCGGGCGTGACCTGCTGGCGCTTGAGCTCCAGCTGCACCGCGCCGGAATCCAGCTTGATCCAGTCCAGGGGGTACTCCTGTTCGGGGCCGCGGCGCGGGTCCTGGTTGAGCACGTCCACCAGCTCGCGCAAGGTGGCCTGGCCGTTGCCGTGCACGCTCACCGTCTCGCCCTTGGTTGCAGCCACCACCTTGCCGCCCACCACCAGCAGGCGGTGCTCCACGCCGTCGATGAACTTCTCGACGATCACTTCGGAGCCCTCGGGCTCGGCCAGCGCGAAGGCGGCCTTGATCTCGGCCTCGCCCGTGAGTTCGAGCGTCACGCCGCGCGCATGGTTGCCGTCCGACGGCTTGACCGTGACGGGCGCGCCGATGTCCTGCGCCACATCCCACGCCTCGTCGGCGTTGGCCACCACGCGGCCTTCGGGCACCGGTACGCCGCAGGCGGCGAGCAGGCGCTTGGTGAAGTCCTTGTCCTGCGCGATGCCTTCGGCGATGGCGCTGGTCTGGTCGCTCTCCGCGGTCCAGATGCGGCGCTGCGCGGCGCCGTAGCCCAGCTGGACCAGGTTGCCGTCGTTCAGGCGGATGTGCGGAATGCGCCGCTCGCCCGCCGCATCGACGATGCAGCCCGTGCTGGGGCCCAGGTAGCGGTCGTTGATGCTGGTCTTGATGGCCTGGATGGCGGGCTTCAGATCGAACGGCTGGTCGTTGATGGCCGCCATCAGCAGGCGGTGGCCCCACGTGAGCGCCGTGCGCGCCACGTCTTCCTCGGGGCAGCGGAACACCATGCGGTACACGCCGCGCTGCGAGATCTCGCGCGTCTGGCCGAACTCGGCCGGCATGCCCGCCAGGTTGAGCAGCTCGATGACGACGTGCTCGAGCACGTGGCCCATCCAGGTGCCGCCTTCCAGCCGCTGGATGAAGCCGCCGCGTTCACCCACGCCGCAGTGGTGTTCGATCAGCGCCGGCAGCCAGGCGGTCAGGCGTTCGTTGAGGCCGGGAATCTTGTTCGACGGCCAGTCCTCCAGCTCGCCCAGGTCCAGCCAGACCTCGAGGATGGGACGGTAGGTCCAGACGCTGGGGCCGCGCAGGTAGTTGATGCGCAGCAGTTGGATGTCATTGAAAGTCGCCATGGAGTGCAGCGTAAAGGAATCTGGAATCTGCGGCCCGCGGGGAGCCGGGAGTGCGGAGGAAACCTGGTGCGATTGTGCGCTGTAGTCTAGGGGCAGACGCCCCCTGTCAGCGTGGCGGGGCGCCGGCGCGTTACAAGCCGATCACGCCGCCGCCCTGAAGGCATCGGAGAGAATGCCTTCCAGCACGCAGGCCCCACGCCTGAATCGGCCGAGCGTAAGTACCCACCAACATGCAACATCACCATCCTGCGGACGCCTCGGGTGTCTTGACGGGCCCCGTCGGGGCCGAACTGCGAGCCAGGCTCGCGCCCACAGAAAACGTGCTGGCCGCACTCGAGGTTGACCTGAGCGCCACGCTGCGCTTCGCGCCGGGCCTGCTGCTGCTCACCGCGCGGCGGCTGCTGGCCCGGGAGCCCGACGGCACCGTGCGCGAATGGGCGCTGGTGCCGGAGCTGGCGGTCCGGCTGATCGAGCATGGCGGCGTGGGCACGCTGGAGCTGCACGATGCCACCCAGCGGCTGGCGCTGTGGCGCTTCACGCTGGGCCTGCACCCGCAGGCGGTGCTGCTGCAGCAGAAGTTCGAGCAGCAGATTGTGCGGCTGGAGGCGCCCGCCGGACAGCCCCTGGCGGAGACGCCGGACGACGCCGCGCACTGCGAGGCCTGCGGCGCGGTGCTGCCGCCCGATGCGGAAGAGTGCCCCGCCTGTGCCCGCCAGCAGGCACCCCAGACATCCACCTGGGTGCTGTTGCGGCTGTGGCGCTTCGCACGCCCGTACCGGCACCAGCTGCTGCTGGGCTTTCTGCTCACGCTGGCATCCACCGGCGCCACGCTGGTGGCCCCCTACCTGACGATTCCCATCGTCGACAAGATCCTGATCCCCTTCCAGAACGGGCAGCAGATCGATGTGAGCCTGGTGGCGTACTACCTCGGCGGCCTGCTGCTGGCGGCCCTGGTGGCCTGGGCGCTGGGCTGGGCGCGCACCTTCGTGCTGGCCAAGGTGTCCGAGCGCATCGGCTCCGACCTGCGCACCACCACCTACAACCACCTGCTGACCCTGTCGCTCGACTACTACGGCAGCAAGCGCACGGGCGACCTGATGGCCCGCATCGGGGCGGAGACCGACCGGATCAACCTGTTCCTGTCGCTCAACGCGCTCGACTTCGCCACCGACGTGCTGATGATCGCGATGACCTCCGTCATCCTGTTCTCCATCAACCCCTGGCTGGCCCTGGTGACGCTGGTGCCGCTGCCCTTCATCGCCTGGATGATCCACCTGGTGCGCGACCGCCTGCGCACCGGCTTCGAGAAGATCGACCGCGTCTGGTCCGAGGTGACCAACGTGCTGGCCGACACCATCCCGGGCATCCGCGTGGTCAAGGCCTTCGCCCAGGAAAAGCGCGAGGCCGACCGCTTCGCCGACGCCAACTTCACCAACCTGCAGGCCAACGACAAGGTCAACAAGACCTGGTCGCTGTTCACGCCCACGGTGACGCTGCTGACCGAGATCGGCCTCCTGGTCGTCTGGGGCTTCGGCATCTGGCTGGTGGCCGGCGGGCAGATCACCGTCGGTATCCTCACGGCCTTCATCGCCTACATCGGCCGTTTCTACAGCCGGCTCGACTCGATGAGCCGCATCGTGTCCGTCACGCAGAAGGCGGCGGCGGGCGCCAAGCGCATCTTCGACATCCTCGACCACGTGAGCAACGTGCCCGACCCGGTTCATCCAGTGCGCCTGCCGCGCGTGGAAGGCCGCATCACGCTGGACAACGTGCACTTCCGGTACGGCAGCCGCTCGGTCATCAAGAGCCTGAGCCTGCAGATCCGGCCGGGCGAGATGATCGGCCTGGTGGGCCACAGCGGCTCGGGCAAGAGCACGCTGGTCAACCTGATCAGCCGCTTCTACGACGTGAGCGAGGGCTCCATCCAGGTCGACGGCGTGGATGTGCGGCGCTTCGCCGTCTCCGACTACCGCCGGCATATCGGGCTGGTGCTGCAGGAGCCCTTCCTGTTCTTCGGCACGATCGCCGAGAACATCGCCTACGGCAAGCCGGATGCCACGCGCCAGGAGATCATCGCCGCGGCACGCGCCGCCCATGCCCACGAGTTCATCCTGCGCCTGCCGCACGGCTACGACTCCCTGGTGGGCGAACGTGGGCAGGGCCTGTCCGGCGGGGAGCGCCAGCGCATCAGCATCGCCCGCGCGCTGCTGATCGACCCGCGCATCCTGATCCTGGACGAAGCCACTTCCGCCGTGGACACCGAGACCGAGAAGGAAATCCAGAAGGCGCTCGACAACCTGGTGCAGGGCCGCACGACCATCGCCATCGCCCACCGCCTGTCCACCCTGCGCAAGGCCGACCGGCTGGTGGTGATGGACCGCGGCGAGATCGTCGAGGTCGGCCCGCACGATGCCCTGATGGAGAAGCAGGGCGCCTACTGGCGCCTGTACGAAGCCCAGGCGCGCCGGGCCGAGGAAGACGCCCAGGCCGCCGGCGTGCTGCTGGACAGCGCGCTGCTGCACTCCGCCCACCCGGCGGGCCAGATCTGATTTCAGCGGAGCCGATGACATGAATGCACCCCTCGCTGCCACCGCACCTTCTTCTTCCGTGACCACCGCCGATGCCCCGGCAGACGGCTTCCGGCTGCACCGCAACGCGCACGGTCGCCTGGTGCTGACCTTTCCGGGCGGCACCGAGCATGCCGGCGTGACCCCGGTGCGCGCCTTTCCTCTGGCGGCGCCCGGCGAAGGGCTGTCGCTGGTGGGCCAGAACGGCCACGAACTGGCTTGGATCGACCGGCTGGACGCGCTGGACGCCCCCACCCGCGCGCTGGTGGAGGAAGAGCTCGCGGCCCGGGAGTTCGTGCCCTCCATCGAGCGCATCCTGCGCGTCTCCAGTTTCTCGACCCCCAGCACCTGGGAGGTGGAGACCGATCGCGGCCCGGCTCGGCTGGTCCTCAAGGCCGAGGAAGACATCCGCCGGCTGGGTTCGCGCACCGCGCTGCTGATCGCGGCCAGCGATGGCGTGCATTTCCGCATCCAAGATGTAACAGTGCTGGACCGCCCCTCTCGCAAGCTGCTGGAGCGTTTTCTATAGCATTCTGTTCAATGGTGGCGGGCGTTTGATGTCGTTTTGATGTTTGGTCTGGCGGGTGAGCGCCCGTTTTTTTGGTCGTGAAATTGTGACAAAGGGCCAAACAGGCCTAAATTTCCCCTTTTGTTTGTCGTTATAGACGTACGAGGATGCGGTAATTCCATTTGCGCGTCCGCCACACAAGGGACCACGGCCATGCAAATGCCACCTGTCGATCGCTCGCCAACCTGGCGTCCTCAGGGCGCCGATTTGTATTCCACCGGTGCGTCCGGGGCGGTGCCCGTGCGGCCCGTCCAGCCCGCCAACCCCGTCGAGTCCACCGACCGGCTGGGCGAGGGGGCCACCGTCCGGGAGCCGGACAAGCCGTCCGCACCCGATGCGGGCAACCGCGACTGGACGGAGGTCAAGAAGAAGGACACCGTCGAAGAGCCCGAGGAGCCGCCCAAGGAGCCGATCTACAAGCAGCTGCTGGAGTTCATTCAGTCGATGTGGCGGGCCAGCGGCAGCGCGGTGGAGATGGCCCAGGAAATCAACAAGACCACGCTGCAGGAACGCCTGGCCCAGCAGGTCAACGACAAGCAGTCGCTCACCTATTCCGACCCGAAGATCAAGCGGACCGGCGGTCTTTGATTGCTATTTAATGGATAGCTGCCTGCGCTTGATGGACGGGCGCAGGAGGCACTTTTCATTCAAAAGTGCCGGTGTTCAGGGCCTGGCCGGTACCGGTGCCGGTGCGGACGCCGGGGCGTCCGGCCCTTGCGGCTGTTGCGCCGCCCGCGCACGGTCCCGCTCCGCGCGGTATTTCACGGCGAAGGCGCGCACCTCGTCCAGCGTGACGTAGTTGTCGTGGTTGGTGTCGGCTTCGTCGAAGGCGGCCGCCAGGCGCGGAATGATCGCCACTTCCTTGCGGCTGAGCTTGCCGTCGCCATTCATGTCCAGCATGTTGAACTCACGGATGGCCTTGGCCTCGCCCTTGCTCATGGGCTGGCTGGCCGCTGGGGTGGGCGGCGCGGCCTCGGTGGCCGGCTGGGCATACGCCGGCAGGGACGCCAGCAGGGGCAGCGAGAGCGCTGCGGCCACCATCCAGGGGGCGGCGGGCGTGAAGGGCAGGCGGGCGGCGGTCATGCGGTGGGGCAAGGGTTCGGACTCCTTTGAAGCGATGGCTGGCTGGCCGGCCTGGCTGCAGGCCGGAGTGCTTCTGGATAGAGCAGGCCCACGGCCCGGCGTTCGGCGCTTTGCACAACTTTGCGTCGGCCCCGCGCAGGCGTGGGGGCGCAGACGCTCAGGCCGGGAGGTTGCTGATACCGCTGCTCACATGTCCGGCGGGCACGTGGCGCGCGGCAGAGGTCACGTGGCTCGTCTGGTCGTCGAAGAAGAAATCGGGCTCGAACTCGCGCAGGAAGGGGCCCTTTTCCAGCCCACCCAGGAACATGGCCTCATCCACCGTCACGCCCCAGTCCAGCAGGGTGCGCACCGCGCGTTCGTGCGCCGGCGCGCTGCGGGCCGTGACCAGGGCGGTGCGGATGCGCATGGTCTGTGAGGCATCGGCCTGCTGCTGCAGCTGGTGCAGCGCTGCCAGCAGCGGGCGGAAGGGCCCGCTGGCCAGCGGAGTGGCGGCCTTGGACACCTCGTGCAGCTGGAAGGCCGGCAGGCCGCCTTGCTGGTAGATGCGTTCGGCCTCGTCGGAGAACAGCACGGCGTCGCCGTCGAAGGCGATGCGCACTTCCTGCGGGTAGCGGTCGCCCGCCGGCGTGGAGTCGGTCATCACGCGCGCGGCGGGAAAACCGATGGACAGCGCCTGGCGCACGTCGGCCTCGTTGGCCGACAGGAACAGGTGCGCGCCCAGCGGACGCAGGTAGGAAAAAGGGTCCCGTCCGCGCGTGAAGACGCCGCGCTCGATGCGCATGCCCGCCGCCTTGGCGGAGGCGAACACCCGCATGCCGCTGGCCGGGTCGTTGCGCGAGAGCATGACCACCTCGACCCGCTGCGTCTGTTCGGTGTTGAACGCCAGCAGCTTGCGTACCAGTGGAAAGGCGATGCCGGGGCGCGCCGGCTGGTGCACGAACTCCAGCTGGCGGCGCATGTAGGCCTCCTCGTCGCCGGTCTCGAACAGGCGGTTTTCTTCCTCGAAGTCGAACAGCGCCCGCGAGGAGATGGCGACGACGAGCTTGTCGCTCAGGGACTGGGCCATGGTGGGGACTCGCTCTCTCGGGATGGACTCACTTGACGAACTGGTTGAGCTGGATGATGGGCATCAGCACGGCCAGCACGATCAGCATCACGACCAGGCCCATGGCCACGATCAGCAGCGGCTCCAGGATGGTGGCGAGCTGCAACGCGCGGCGCTGCACTTCGGTGGACAGCTGGGTGGCGGCGCGCTGCAGCATCACGGGCAATTGGCCGGTCTGCTCGCCCAGCCGTGCGAACATCGACACCAGTCCGGGAAAGCGTTTCTTCTGCGCCAGGGCGGAGGCCAGCGGGGCCCCTTCGCGCACCAGCACCAGCGCGTCCATGGCATCGGCGCGCATAGCCTGGTTGTTGAGGGTTTCCGCAGCGGCCTGCAGCGCCCGCAGGATGGGAACGCCCGCGCCGGCCAGCATGGCCAGCGTGCCGGCAAAGCGGGCCGCGTTGTAGCCGCGGGCCAGGCGGCCCACCAGCGGCAGGCCCAACCACCAGCCATCGAACGCCTCGCGAAAGCGCGGCCGCTGCAGCGCGGCACGCCCGCCCAGGGCCAGCACCACCACGGCGGCCAGCATGGCCCAGCCATAGTGGCGCACGGCATCGCTGATCGCCAGCATGGCCACTGTCAAAAAGGGAAGGGCGCGCTTGGTGCCCGCGAACACGCTCGCCACCTGCGGCACCACGTAGCCGACCAGGAAGAGCACGATCACGATGGCCACCAGCGTCACGATGGCCGGGTACAGGGCGGCGCCGATGAGCTTGGCGCGCAGGGTCTGGCGTTCTTCCAGGTCGTCGGCCAGGCTCTCCAGCACCAGGCCAAGGCTGCCGCTGTGTTCGCCGGCGCCCACCACGGCGCAGTAGATGGCCGAGAACTCGCGTGGGTGCGCCGAGAGCGCGCGCGCGAAGGTGGAGCCTGCGTTCACCTCGGCCCGCAGGGCCGCCACCAGATGCCGCGTGCGGTCGTCGTCCGCCTCTTCGGCCAGTGCCGTCAGCGCGCGTTCCAGCGGCAGGCCGGAGGCGACGAGCCCGGCCAGCTGGCGCGTCCAGATCGCCAGGCCAGCGGCGTTGAATACCGGCCGCGTGAACAGCGTGCGGCCCAGCGTGGGCGCACCTTCGCCGGAAGCGCCGGACAGCGCCTCGACGGCGAGCGGCACCAGGGCCTGGGCGCGGAGCAGGCTGCGGGCGGCCTTGGCGGTGTCGGCCTCGATCGTGCCCTTGCGGGACTGGCCCTGCGCGTCGAGGGCCTCAAAGGAAAAGGCGGGCATGCGGAATAGGGGAAAGCGATGGGAGCGGGCCCGGCCGTGGCCGCTCCAGAAGGCGGCCGGGCGCAGGCGCATCCCGCATGGTAGCCGCAGACCAGCGCCGATCACGTGACTGCCGTGCGCGAAGGGGCGATGGGAAGGCGCCTGCCGCAC
>JAEWPH010000043.1 GCA_023460715.1 Pseudomonadota bacterium
GTCCACGACCATCACCGCAGGGACGGGACTCACCGGCGGCGGCACGCTGGGCGCCAGTCGCACCATCGCCCTGGCGAATACGGCGGTGGCCGCCGGCAGCTACGGCAGCGCCACCGCCGTGCCCACCTTCACGGTGGACGCGCAAGGCCGGCTCGTCGCCGCTGGCACCGTGGCAGTGGCCCCGCCGTGGGGCAGCATCACGGGCAAGCCCACCACCCTGGCCGGCTACGGCATCACGGATGCGGCCTTGTCCGCGCGCCGCATCTTGGCAGGCACCGGCCTGGCCGGCGGCGGCGACTTCACGGCGGACCGCACTGTTTCCCTTGCCAACACCGCAGTGGCGCCGGGCAGCTACGGCAACGCCACCACCGTGCCCACCTTCACGGTGGACGCACAGGGCCGGCTCACGGCGGCCGGCAGCGCGGCCATCCCTGCAGCCACCCAGGCCGCAGCGGGCCTCATGTCGGCCGCAGACAAGACGACGGTGGACGGACTTCCCGCCGCCCTGTCGCAGTTCCCCACCAAGGCCGGCGCCGGCGCCACCGGAACGTGGCCCATCAACATCAACGGCCTGTCGCTCGGCGTGGTGGCCGTGGACAGCCGGGCCGTGAACGACGCGCCCGGCCAGCTACCGGCCCGATCGTTCACGGTGGCGTTCAAGCAAGCCGGGGCGGTGGGCAATCCTCCGGTGCTGTCCACGCAGTCCCTGTATGCGCATGTGCTCAACCTGTGCGGCTGGGATGCCCAGGGCGGCAGCGGCGGCTGGCCCTCGCAGATCAGCGTGGGGCCCGCGGGCCTGGCCGTGCGCTCGGGCATCAACGCCGAAGCCTGGGGCGCCTGGCTCAAGCTGGCGGCCGAAGGCACCTCGCCCACGTTCGCCGCCGTCACCGCCGCCACGTTCACCGGCGCCCTGAAAGGCAACGCGGACACGGCCACCAATGCCGCCTCGGCGGCCAAGATCGGCGGTATCGACTTCAAGAACGGCGACGCCACCACGCCAAGCACCAATGCCGACGCCCAGACGGTGAACGGCATGAGCTACGTGAAGGACACGAACGCCATCCTGGGGCAGATCGACGGGGGCCTGTACTCGCAGGCGTATGGCCCCACGTGGGTGCACCAGATGTATGGCGACTACCGCACGGGCCAGATGGCCGTGCGGGGCCGCAACAGCGGTGCATGGCAGCCTTGGCGCACCGTGCTGGACAGCGGCAATTTCAACACCTGGGCGCCTACCAAGACGGGCGGCGGCGCCTCGGGCAGCTGGGCCATCAACGCCGCCACGGCCACCAAGCTGGAGACGCCGCGCCGAATCAACCGCACGCCGTTCGACGGCAGCGCCGACATTGCGGTGCAGTGGGCCAGCGAGGCCATTCCCGCCAACGCCGACCTCAACAACTACCGCACCGAAGGCGTCTATCACTGCGCAGCGACCGCCACGGCCGCCACGCTGGCGAACTGCCCCGCGCAGATGGCCTTCGGCCTGCGCGTGATGCAGGCTTCCGGCTTCATCCAAGAGGTGATCGAGTACCCCGTGGCGGGCGCAAAGATGTGGCGCCGCCACTTCTACAGCGGCGGCTGGGGCGTGTGGTACCGGGTCTACAGCGAGGCAGACCCGCAGCCCAACGTGGCCGGCAACGCGGGCACCGCTACCCGCCTGGCTGTGGCCCGCAATCTGTCGCTCACCGGCGCAGCCACGGGCACCGCGACGGCCTTCGACGGCTCGGCCGCCATCGCCATCCCGGTGACGGGCATCAACCTGGAACACTCCGGCATGGCGGGCCTGCTGGGCTCAGACCATGGTGGCGTGGCGCCCGGCACGTTCATTCACTTCGCCGGCCCCAACCCGCCGGCCGGCTACCTGCGGGCCAACGGCGCCCAGGTGTCGCGCGCCACCTATGCGGCGCTGTTCGCGGCGCTCGGCACCCACTACGGCGGGGGCGATGGCGCCACCACCTTCAACCTGCCCGATACGCGCGGCCTGTTCCTGCGGGGCCTGGACGAAGGCCGCGGCGTGGACCCGCAGCGCGTACTGGGCACGGTGCAGGGCTCGCAGAACCTTGAGCACCAGCACTCGGGCGCCACCGAGGGCGCTGGCCACCACGCGCACGGTGGCACCACCAACTGGGATGGCGCACACCAGCACAACACCCAGAAGGACACCGGCAACGGCGGAAACGCCGGCGACGGGATGGTGACGGCCTGGGGGTGGGAGGGCTATTTCCCCACCAATGCAGGCGACGGCGCCCACGCGCACGGATTCGTCACCGATGGCGCTGGCAACCACAACCACGCCTTCAACACCAGTTGGAGCGGCGGCAGCGAATCGCGCCCCATCAACCTGGCCACCCACATCTTCATCAAGTTCTGACCATGGCACCCACCACCAAGACCGTGGCCCAGCTCAACCCGCAGGGCTTCTACCTGGGCCCTACGACGGCCGACGCCTGCCAGATCGTGCCCGGCGATTGGCTGATACCCGCTGGCGCTGTGGACGCGCCTCTGCCCCGCGCCCTGCAGCCGCTGGAGTGCGCCCGCTACGCGCCAGGCGGCGACGCAACCGACCCTTGGGAGTACCTGCCCGACTACAGCCGCGCCACCGTGTACAGCGTGGACAAGGGCGAGCGCATCGACGTGCCGCCCGGCTGGACGCTGGCCGAGGCCGGCGGCACCCTGCAGCAGCCCGGCGCCACCGATCCCGAGCCCGCCGCCACGCTGCAGGATGCCCAGGCCGAGCTGCAGCGCGCCGCCGCCGCCATGCGCTGGACCGTGGAAACCGGCGGCATCACGGTGGCCGGCGTGCGCATCGGCACGGCCATCGAAGACCAGAACCGCATTACCAGCGTGATCGCCAACGCCCAGGCCGCGGGCGTGCAGGCGGTGGACTTCAAGGCCCTGTCTGGCTGGGTGTCGCTCACGCTGCCCGAGCTGGGCGCGGTGGCCGCGCGCATCGCGCTGCATGTGCAGCGCTGCTACAGCGCCGAGCGCGCGCACAGCGAGGCCATCGACGCGCTGGACAGCCTGGAAGCCGCCCACGCCTACGACCTGCGCGCTGGCTGGCCCAGCACCACGGATTCCCCCCAAACCCCGCCCACCCCATCGCAACAGGAGCAAGACCAATGAGCACCGAATACCACCATGGCGTCCGCGTCATCGAGAAGAACAGCACCGGCGCGGCCATCCGCGTGGTGGCCACCGCCATCATCGGGCTGGTAGCCACGGCGCCGGCGGCCGACGCCGAGGCGTTCCCGCTGAACGTCCCTGTGCTGCTGACCAACCCGGCCGGCGCCATCGGCAAGGCCGGCGCAGGCGGCACGCTCGCCGGCGCGCTGGACGCCATCAGCAAGCAAGCCCGCGCCATCACGGTGGTGGTGCGCGTGGCCGAAGGCACCACCGCCGCGGAAACCGCAACCAACGTCATCGGCACCACCACCGAGGCCGGCCAGCGCACGGGTCTGCAGGCCCTGCTGGCGGCAGAGGGCCAGCTCGGCGTCAAGCCGCGCATCATCGGCGCCCCGGGCCTGGACACCAAGGCGGTGGCCGTGGCCATGGCGTCCGTGGCGCAGCAGCTGCGCGCCTTCACCTACGTGTCGGCCCGCGGCGCCAACGATGCCTATGCCGCCACCAAGGAAGCCGCCGTGCTCTACCGCGGCGAGTTCGGGCAGCGCGAGGTGATGGTGATGTGGCCCAACTTCCTGGCCTGGGACGGCGAGGAAGGCGAAGCCGTGGAGGTGCCCGCCGTCGCCTACGCCCTGGGCCTGCGCGCCAAGCTCGATCAGGAAATCGGCTGGCACAAGTCCATTTCCAACATGGTGGTCAACGGCGTGGAGGGCATCACGCGCGATGTGTTCTTCGACCTGCAGAGCCCGGCCAGCGATGCCGGCTACCTGAACGGCAAAGAGGTAACGACCCTCATCCGCCGCGACGGCTACCGCTTCTGGGGGTCCCGCACCTGCGAGGCCGCCGGCGGCAAGTTCGCCTTCGAGCCGTATACCCGCACCGCCCAAGTGCTGGCCGA
Source organism: Pseudomonadota bacterium (assembly GCA_023460715.1). GTDB lineage: Bacteria > Pseudomonadota > Gammaproteobacteria > Burkholderiales > Burkholderiaceae_C > Paracidovorax. The sequence goes on from JAEWPH010000043.1 coordinate 4,019, forward strand.
CACCATCGCCGAAGCGCACTTCGTTTTCATCGACAAGCCCATGCACCCCAGCCTGGTGCGCGACATGCTGGGCTACATCAACAGCCGCTTCCGCGATCTGGTCAACGGCGGCTACCTCATCGGGGCCAATGCGTACTTCGACCCCGACCTGAACGGCAAGGAAGACCTGGCCGCCGGCCGCCTGCAGATCAGCTACGACTACACGCCGGTGCCGCCGCTGGAGAACCTCGTGTTCAACCAGTCCATCACCGACACCTACCTGGCCGAGTTCGCCCAGGCCATCGCCGCGAGCTGACGCACCGGAACCCGCAAACCCATCACACACGTAAAGGAACAACGCCATGGGCATGCCCAGCAAACTCAAGAACTTCAACCTGTTCGGCGACGGCAATATCTGGAAGGGCGAGATTGATTCCGTCACCCTGCCCAAACTCACCCGCAAGGTGGAAGAGTGGCGCGGCGGCGGCATGCACGGCCCCATCGAAGTGGACTTCGGCCTGGAAAAGCTGGAGCTGTCCTTCAAGGCCGGCGGCCTGCTGCTGGCGGGCTTCCGCGCCTTTGGCGCCACCAACCACAAGGCCAACCAATGGCGGTTTGCCGGCGCCTACCAAGACGACGCAGACGGCAGCGTGAAGTCCTGCGAAGTGCTGGTGCAAGGCCGCGTAAAGGAAATCGACCCCGGCGACGCCAAGGCCGGCGACGACACCGAGCACACGCACACCGTGGCCGTCAGCTACTACAAGCTGACGGTGGACGGTGCCGAAATCATCGAGATCGACATGCAGGGCATGGTGTTCAAGGTGGATGGCCGCGACACCGTGGCCGACATTCGCCGCGCCATCGGGCAGTAACCCGCATCCCACCCCATGCCAGCGCGCCCGCCGCGCTGGTGCCTCTCCCTCCCCACTCCCCCATTCCCTGAACCATGAACACCGAAGCCAAAACCACCACCGCCGCCGCAACCGTCACCGAAGCCAAGAAGCCCGAGGGCGTTCCGCTGGACTTCCCGATCAAGCGCGGCGCCACCGAAATCACGCATGTCCCTCTGCGCAAGCCGAGCGCCGGCGAACTGCGCGGCGTGAAGCTCACCGAGCTACTGCAGATGGACGTGGGCGCACTGCAGACCGTCCTGCCGCGCATCACCCCGCTGACGCAGGCCGAGGTGCAGCAGCTCGACCCTGCCGACCTCACCGAGCTGGGCACCCAGGTGGTCGGTTTTTTTATGCGCAAGAGCATCCGCGAGGAATTTGCGAGCGCGTAGAGGACGCCATGGCCGACGTGGCCATGGTGTTCCATTGGCGGCCGGCGGACATGGACCCCATGACGCTCGCCGAGCTTTCCGAGTGGCGCGAACGTGCGCGCCTGCGATACCACCCCCAGCAGTAGAGACCCCGCCATGGCCGCGCCCTTGAAACTTGAAGTCGTCATGTCCATGGTGGACAAGGCCCTTGCCCCGCTGCGGGGCATTGACCGCCAAGCCAAGGCCACGGCCGAAGGACTCAAGGCTGCGCGCGAAACAACCGCCGGACTGAACAAACAACTGGCGGACATTCGCGGCTATCACCGCATGTCCAAAGAGAGCCGCAGCCTGAGCGCGGACCAGACTGCCCTGCAGGACAAGCTGCAGGCCGCAAATCGACGAGTGGAAGAGCAGCGAGCGACGCTATCCAACCTGGCCGCCAGCGTAAAGGTCGCCCGAGCTGAGCATCAAAGGCTGGTGCAGGGCTACCAAGACGGTGCCATTGAATCCGGCTCCTATATTCGCCAGATGGAGCTATCGCGTATCACGCTACTGCGTGTGACGCAGGCACAAGAAAAAGCCTCTTCTGGTCTTCGTCGGGAGAAGGAGGCGGTGCGCGGCGCCGAGCAGGAAATGGCACGACTCCAGCGCCGCCAAGCTGAAGTCACTGCATCGCTGCGAGGGTACAAGGGGCGGCTGGACGAAGCGGGCATTGGAACAGACGGACTTGCGCGCAAGCTCCGGCAAATCCAGCAGCAATGGAAGTCGGGCACCGCAGAGGTGAACCGCCAGCGTGAGGCTATGGCGCGCATGGCCGAGCAGCAGCGCAAGATGGCCGTCATCAAAGACGCGCACGGCCGGGCCATGGCGAGCACCGCTGCAATGGCGGGCGCCGGCGTGGCGGGGGTGGTGACGGGCGCCACCGTGGCGCGGCCCGTACGCGCCAGCCTGGGCGCCTACGGCGAGCAAGAGAACGCATCCACCCAGTTGCGCGCCAGCATGATGCAGGCCGACGGCAGCGTGCCCGAGGACTTCGAGCGCATCACCGAGCTGGCCACGCGCCTGGGCGACCGCCTGCCGGGCACCACGGCAGAGTTTCAGGAAATGATGACCATGCTGCGCCGCCAGGGCCTGAGCGCGCAGAGCATCCTGGGCGGCACCGGCGAGGCCGCTGCGCTGCTGGGCGTGCAGTTGCGCATGCCCGTCACGGAGGCGGCAGAGTTCGCGGCCAAGATGCAGGACGCCACGCGCACCACCGAGGGCGACATGCTCGGCCTGATGGACATGATCCAGCGCACGTTCTACCTGGGCGTGGACAGCGGCAACATGCTGCAGGGGTTCAGCAACCTGTCGCCGGTGCTGGGCATCATCAAAAAACAGGGCCTGGAAGGCTCCAAGGCCCTGGCGCCCATGCTGGTCATGATGGACCAGACAGGCATGGCCGGCGAATCTGCCGGCAACGCCATCCGCAAGGTGTTCCAGTCCGGCCTGGACATGAAGAAGCTGGACAAAGCCAATGCCCTGTTGAAGCAAGCCAAGGCCGGCTTCTCCATCGACTTCACGGACGGCAAGGGCAACTTTGGCGGGGTGGAAAAGCTGTTTGCCGAAATCCAGAAGCTCAACCGCATTCAAAGCGACACGGTGCGCGAGGCGGTGAAGAAGCAGATCTTCGGCGACGACGCCGAGACACTGCGCGTGGTCGATGCGTTCCGCGACAAGGGCATGGCCGGCTACAACGAAGTCGTCGCCAAGATGCAAGAGCAGGCGGATCTGCGCAAGCGCGTGGACATGCAGCTGGGCACCCTCTCCAACGTGGTGGAGGCCGCCCAGGGCACATGGACCAACGTGCTCGCCGCCATCGGCGAAACCGTGGCGCCCGATGCCAAGAAGCTGGTGAACTGGCTGGGCGAAACGGCCAGCGCCGTGGGCGCGTGGGTGAAGGCGAATCCCCAGCTTGTCGCGTGGCTCGCCAAGATCGCCGCCGCGGTGGCCGTGCTGTATGTAGCCATTGGCGGGCTGATGCTGGGCCTGGCCGGCATCCTCGGCCCCATGCTGGTGGTGCGCTTCGCGCTGCAGGCCATCGGCGTCCAGGGCGGGCTGCTGGCCGTGGTGCTGCGCGGGGCCGCCGGCGCGGTGCGGTTCCTGGGCGCTGCGCTGGTGGGCGTGCTGCGGCTGCTGCTGGCGCACCCCATCGTCGCCATCGTGGCCGGCATCGCCCTGGCCGCGTTTATGGTGTACCGGCACTGGGGCGCCATCACCGGCTTCTTCGCCGGCCTGTGGCAGTCCGTGAAGGCCACGGCCGCCGCCGCGTGGCAGGGCATTGCCGGTGCGCTGGCGGCGGTGTGGCAGGGTGTGCAGAGCACCGCCGCCAGCGTGTGGCAGCAGCTCGGCGGCTCGTTCCCCGCGGTGCTGATGGCGATCACGGCCGCCATCGTGAACTGGTCCCCGCTGGGCCTGTTCTATCAAGCCTTCGCCGGCGTGGCGGGCTTCTTCGGCATCCAGCTACCGCAGCGGTTTACCGAGTTCGGCACGTTCATCGTGCAGGGCCTGGCCCGGGGCATCACCAACGCGCTGGGCATGCTGCGCGCCGCCGTCACCGGCGCGGCCGAGTCGGCCATTGGCTGGTTCAAGGAAAAGCTGGGCATTCACTCGCCCAGCCGCGTGTTCATGGCGGCCGGCGTGAACGTGGGCGAAGGCGCCGCGCTGGGCATCGAGGGCACGCAGCGCATGGTGCGCCGCGCCGCCGGCGCCATGGCTGCCGCTGCTGCCATGGCG
>JAEWPH010000044.1 GCA_023460715.1 Pseudomonadota bacterium
CTCCAGCGGCAGCGCCGCCGCGTCCAGCACCAGCAGGCCGCTGCAGCGTTGCGGCGCGGCGGCAGCCAGCGCCAGGGCCAGCGCCGTGCCTTCGCCATGCCCCACCAGCACCAGGCCGTGGGCATCCAGCCGCTCGATCCAGTCGAGCAATACCTGCAGGTGCCATGCGAGCCGGTGCGCGCCTTCCTTCTTGGGCTTGTCGCTGCGGCCGAAGCCGATCAGGTCCGGCGCCAGCACGCGGTCGCCCGCCGCGGTGAACACCGGCAGCATGTGGCGGTACAGGTAGCTCCAGGTGGGGCTGCCGTGCAGGCACAGCCAGGTGCGCGGCGCGTCCCGCGGGCCTTCGTCGAGGTAATGCAGCCGCAGGCCGGCCAGGGCCGGCAGGTCGCTCACGTAATGCGGCGGCCAGGGGTAGCCCGGCAGCGCGGCCAGAGCGGAATCGGGCGTGCGCAGCGCGTCGTCGCGCAGCGGGTGCGCTGCCAGGGCCTGGGCACGCTGCTGCTGGCGGCGGGTGCGGAAGAAGTCGGCAAGCAGCGCGCCGCACTCCTCGGCCAGCACCCCGCCCTGCAGCTGGGTGTGGTGGTTCAGGCGCGGCTCGGCGAACAGATCCACCACCGAGCCGCCGGCGCCGGTCTTGGCGTCGGCCGCGCCATAGACCACGCGCGGCAGGCGGGCGTGGAGCATGGCGCCGCTGCACATGGCGCAGGGCTCCAGCGTCACGTACAGCGTGCAGCCGTCCAGCCGGTAGTTGCCCAGCCGCTGGGCGGCGGCACGCAAGGCGGCGATCTCGGCGTGGGCGGTCGGGTCGTGGCCGGCAATGGGGGCATTGCGCCCGGTGGCGATGACCTCGCCCTGGCACACCACGACGGCGCCCACGGGCACTTCGCCGGCGTCGGCGGCCTCGCGGGCCTGCGCCAATGCCAGGCGCATCCAGTGCGCGTCGTCGTCGGCCAGAGAATGCATCGGTATCAAATTGATAGCTAGTGGCGCTTACGCATCAAGCGCTGGATGCCATTTTTACTTGGAATCTTCGTCCGGCATGGGCCGGGGCTGCTGCATCAGGCTTTCCACCTGCTGCTGAATCTGGCGCTGCACCTGCTGGCCCTGGACGCGGACGATCGCGTCGGAAGCGCCCTGTGCCGGCGCCGACGCGCCCGGAACAGCGGGCACGGTGACGCGGGTGGCATCCACCTGCTTTCTGGCCAGCACGGCCACGATCGCCAACGCGGCCAGCACGCCCGCCAAACCCCATCCCATCCGCATATGCCGTTCTCCTGTGCTTGGTGACCTGGTTCCCCTCACGCTACAAGGTGGGCGGACGGTCACGCCCCGCACTGTAGCGACAACGCGTGGTACCGGCAAAAGACAAACGGCCGCCCCGCAGGACGGCCGTTGCAAGCACCCGCTGCCGGTCAGTTCAGCGCCACGCGGGCGTTGGCGGGGTAGTGGTACAGCGTGACGGCCGGGGCCGTCAGCTCCCCCTTGGGCGTGAACGACACGTTGGCGGTCACCCCCTTGTAGTGGGTCTTGGCGATGAACGGCGTGTACTTGCGCGGGTCGACCGAGTCGGCGCGCTTCATGGCGTCCACCAGCACCATGGCCGCGTCATAGGCGTAGGGGCTGTAGATCTGGAACTGGCCGGGGAACTTGGCGTCGTAGCGTTTCTTCCATTCGGCGCCGCCTTGCATCTTGGTGACCGAGGCACCGCCCGTGGCGCAGGTCACGTTCTTGAGCGCGGCCACCTTGCTGGCCAGCTCGGGCAGCTTCTCGGTGCACAGTGCGTCGCCGCCGAAGTACTTCACCTGGCCCAGGCCCAGCTGCTCCATCTGGCGCAGCATGGGGCCGGCCTGCGCGTCCAGGCCGCCGTAGAAGATGCCGTCGGGCTTCTTGTTCTTGAGCGAAGTGAGGATGGCCATGAAGTCCGTGGCCTTGTCGTTGGTGAACTCCTCGCCCACCACCGTCAGGCCCTTCTGCTGCGCCGTGGCCTTGAACACCTGCGCCACCCCCTGGCCGTAGGCCGTGCGGTCGTCGATGATGGCCACGGTCTTGAGCTTGAGGTGGTCGGCCGCGTAGATGGCCAGTGCCGCGCCCAGGGCGCTGTCATTGGCGATCAGGCGGAAGGCGGTCTTGTAGCCGGGCTTGGTCAGGTCGGGGTTGGTGGCCGACGCCGTGATGTGCGGCAGGTCGCACTTGTCGTAGATGGTGGATGCAGGAATCGACGTGCCCGACTGCAGGTGGCCCACCACGCCGGCCACCTTGAAGTCGCACAGCTTCTGCGCCACGGCCGTGGCCTGGCGCGGGTCGCCGGCGTCGTCTTCGGCGGCCAGCTCGAACTTGATCTTCTTGCCGCCGATCACCAGGTTCTGCGTGTTCAGCTCGTCCACCGCCATGCGCACGCCGTTCTCGGTGTCCTTGCCGATGTGGGCGATGCCGCCCGACACGGGGCCGGCGTGGCCGATCTTGACGGTCTGGACTTCCTGGGCGGAAGCGGCACCTGCGGCCAGGGCGCAGGCGATGGCGGTCAGCGCGAGGGAGGAGCGCAGGCGGGAAACGTTGGACGGCACGTTCATTCGATCTCCGGGTTATTCATCTCACAACAGCCCAAGCCGGCTGCAAAGCGGTGCATATGCTAGCGGCCCATGCGCCGATTTTGTGCAATGGCGCACCACAACAGCGCATTTACCGGCACATTCGCGGCGCTGATGGTGGCGCCATGGCGCGTGGGGCATGGGGCCGTCCATGGCCTGCCCAGCGGCGCGCGGAGATAATCCTGTCCTTATGTCCCTGCTGCCCCACCAACTCGAACTCCTGTCCCCCGCCCGCGACGCCGACATCGGCATCGAGGCCGTGAACCACGGCGCCGACGCCGTCTACATCGGCGGGCCGGCGTTCGGGGCGCGCGCCACGGCGGGCAACGAGCTGCGCGATCTGGAGCGGCTCATCCGCCACGCGCACCGCTTCCACAGCCGCATCTTCATCACCCTCAACACCATCCTGCGCGACGACGAGCTGGAAGACGCCCGCCGCATGGCCTGGCAGGTGTACGAGGCGGGGGCCGACGCGCTCATCATCCAGGACATGGGCCTGCTGGAGCTGGATCTGCCGCCCATCCAGCTGCACGCGAGCACGCAGACCGACATCCGCACGCCCGAGAAGGCGCGCTTCCTGCAGGACGCGGGCCTGTCGCAGATCGTGGTCGCCCGCGAGCTGGACCTGGACCAGATCGCCGCCGTGCGCGCCGCCACCGACCCCGCCCGCACCACCATCGAATTCTTCGTGCACGGTGCGCTGTGCGTGGCCTATTCGGGCCAGTGCTACATCACCCACGCCCACACCGGCCGCAGCGCCAACCGCGGCGACTGCAACCAGGCCTGCCGCCTGCCGTACGAGGTGCTGGATGGCCAGGGCCGCATCCTTGCGCACGAGAAGCACGTGCTCTCGATGAAGGACAACAACCAGAGCGACAACCTGCGCGCGCTGATCGACGCCGGCGTGCGCAGCTTCAAGATCGAGGGCCGCTACAAGGACATGGGCTACGTGAAGAACATCACGGCCCACTACCGCAAGCTGCTGGACGAGATCATCGAAGAGCGCGAGTTCTCCGCCGAGCCGCTGGCGCGCTCGTCCTCGGGCCGGACCACCTTCAGCTTCACGCCCGACCCCGACCAGAACTTCAACCGCGAGTTCACCGACTACTTCGTCAACGGCCGCAAGGAAGACATCGGCGCCTTCGACACGCCCAAGACGCCGGGCCGCGCCATCGGCTGGGTCACCAAGGTGGGCGAGAACTTCGTGGAGCTGGAGGCTTCCAGCCCCGAAACCGTGCTGCACAACGGCGACGGCCTGTGCTACTACGACCTGCAGAAGGAGCTGGTGGGCCTGCAGATCAACCGCGCCGAGGCCATCAACGCCAAGAAGGGCCAGTGGCGCGTATTCCCCAAGGACCCCGTCGCCGGCTTCAAGGACCTGCGCCGTGGCCTGGAGATCAACCGCAACCGCGACATGGACTGGGTGCGCACGCTCGACAAGAAATCGAGCGACCGCCGCATCGGCCTGTGGGCGCAGTTGTCAGAGACCGCGGACGGCTTCGAGCTGACGCTGACCGACGACGATGGCTGCGTGGGCAGCGCCGCCATCCGGCATGGCCACCAGCGCGCCACCGATGCCGCCCAGGCCGAGGCCACGCTGCGCGAACAGCTAGGCCGCTTCGGTGCCACGAACTTCTCGGTCCACGACATCGCGCTCAGCCTGTCGCAGCCCTGGTTCATTCCGGCCTCGGCGCTCAACCAGCTGCGCCGCGACGCCGTCGCGGCCCTGGAATCGGCACGCGCCGAAGGCCTCATGCGGCTGCCGCGCGCCACGCCGGTCGAGCCGCCTGCGCCCTTCCCCGAAGACACCCTCACCTACCTGGCGAACGTGTACAACCAGAAGGCCCACGACTTCTACATGAAGCACGGCGTGAAGGTGATCGACGCGGCCTACGAGAGCAAGGAAGAGGAAGGCGAGGTCAGCCTGATGATCACCAAGCACTGCGTGCGCTTCTCCATGAGCCTGTGCCCCAAGCAGGCCAAGGGCGTGATCGGCGTGAAGGGCACCATCAAGGCCGAGCCGCTGCAGCTCATCAACGGCAAGGAAAAGCTCACGCTGCGTTTCGACTGCAAGCCCTGCGAGATGCACGTGGTGGGCAAGATGAAGAAGTCGGTGCTGAACCAGCACGCCAAGGACATGCAGATTGCGCCGCTGCAGTTCTACCGCACGCGACCCACGCCCTCATCGCTCTCATAACCATAGCTGCCTGCGCTTGCTCCATCAGCGCAACAGGCCGATTTGGCTTGGATTTTCAAGCCCCTTTGGCAAGGCATAAGCTCATCGCCAAAGATTCGATCCCTTGGCGAAGGCCCGGTGCCAGAATGGCCGCGACCCGCCCGCCCCGTGCGGTGCGCGGCGCCCATTCACACACGGAGACCTGCCGCATGAAGATCGAAACGCTTGCCGTCCACGCGGGCTACACGCCCGACCCCACGACCAAGGCCGTGGCCGTGCCCATCTACCAGACCGTGGCCTATGCCTTCGACAGCGCCCAGCACGGCGCCGATCTGTTCGACCTCAAGGTGGCGGGCAACATCTACACCCGCATCATGAACCCGACCAACGACGTGCTCGAAAAGCGCGTCGCGGCGCTGGAAGGCGGCATCGCCGCGCTGGCCGTGGCCTCGGGCATGGCGGCCATCACCTACGCCATCCAGACCATCGCCGAGGCCGGCGACAACATCGTGTCGGCCAGCACGCTCTATGGCGGCACCTACAACCTCTTCGCCCACACGCTGCCGCAGCAGGGCATCACCACGCGCTTCGCCGACCCGCGCGACCCGGCCAGCTTCGCCGCATTGATCGATGAGAAGACGAAAGCCGTCTTCATCGAGTCCATCGGCAACCCGCTGGGCAACGTGACCGACATCCGCGCGCTGGCCGATGTGGCCCATGCCCACGGCGTGCCGCTGATCGTGGACAACACGGTGCCCAGCCCCTACCTGCTGCGCCCCATCGAACACGGCGCCGACATCGTCGTGCATTCGCTCACCAAGTACCTGGGCGGCCACGGCAACAGCGTAGGCGGCGCCATCGTGGACAGCGGCAAGTTCCCATGGGCGCAGCACAAGGCGCGCTTCCCGCGCCTGAACGAGCCCGACGTGAGCTACCACGGCGTGGTCTACACCGAAGCGCTGGGCGAAGCGGCCTTCATCGGCCGCGCCCGCGTGGTGCCGCTGCGCAACACGGGCGCAGCGCTGTCGCCGCAGAACGCCTTTTTAATCCTGCAAGGCATCGAGACCTTGGCGCTGCGCATGGACCGCATCTGCGACAACACGCTGGCGCTGGCGCAGTACCTGCAAAAGCATCCCAAGGTCGAGTGGGTGCGCTACGCGGGCCTGGCCGACCACCCGGACCACGCCATCGTGCAAAAGCAGCTGGGCGGGCGCGCCTCCGGCATCCTGTCATTCAGCCTGAAGAACGATGGCGGCGAGCCGCGCGCCGCGGGAGCGCGCTTTCTCGATGCGCTGCAGCTCTTCACCCGCCTGGTCAACATCGGCGATGCGAAGTCGCTGGCCACGCACCCCGCGTCCACCACGCACCGCCAGCTCAACCCCGAAGAGCTGGCCAAGGCCGGGGTGAGCGAGGGCATGGTCCGCCTGTCCGTGGGCATCGAGCACATCGACGACCTGCAGGCCGACCTGGCGCAGGCGCTGGACGCGGTCTGACCTGGCAAGCCGCAGGGGGGCGATGTTGGGAGGATACTCAGGGGCATGAACCGCACTCATGCCCTCCTCTCCTGCCTGCTGGCCGGTCTCGTCCTGGCCGGCTGCTCCACCTCTTCGGTCAACCTGCCGCCGCGCGGTGCCGAAGCGACCGAGGTCGACGCCACCAACTTCCGCCAGGGCGAGGCCGAACGGATGCTGCGCCAGCAGATCAGCCCGCCGCTGGACGCACCGCTGCGCATCGTGGAGTTCGCCGAGCCGCGCTACCCGTCCTTCCTGCTGGCCGATAGCGCGCGCAGCCCCCGTGGGGACGTGGTGGTGTCGTTCGAACTGTTGCCCAGTGGGGCCGTGGGCGCGACCAAGGTGCTGTCGAAGACCGACGAAACCCTGAACAAGGCCGCCGTCGCCGCCATCCGCAGCTGGCGCTTTTCGCCGCCGCTGCGCGACGGCAAGCCGGCCCGGCTGTTCCTGCAGCACACCTTCCGCATCGAACCCTGAGCGGCCAGGCGCGCAAAGCCTGCCGTGCGTGCTGGCCGCCCGGCGGCGGCTTTTTCCATCGCCACCGGCGCGCCACTGCGCGCCAGCTCAGGCGTCGCGGGCCAGCCGCAGTCCGCTGAACTGCCACTGCGCCGTGGCAGGGAAGAAGTTGCGGTAGCTCGCCCGCACATGGCCTGCAGGTGTCGCGCATGAGCCGCCGCGCAGCACATACTGGTTCACCATGAACTTGCCGTTGTACTCGCCCACGGCCCCGGGCGCCGTGCGAAAGCCGGGGTACGCCGCGTAGCTGGACTGCGTCCATTCCCAAACGTCCCCGAACAGCTGCTGCAGCGCCGCGGATGGCCCCGTGGCACCGTCCAGCGCTGCGGACGGGACGGCACGCGGGTGCAGCACGCCGCCGTCGGCGAAGTGGCCGTGCTGCGGCGCAGCGCCCGTCGCCGCGGCCGCGGCCTCCCACTCCGCTTCGGTCGGCAGGCGCGCTCCGGCCCAGCGGGCATAGGCGTCCGCCTCGTAGTACGACAGATGCACCACGGGCTGGTCGGGCACCAGCGGCCGCAGGCCGGCCAGCGTGAACTCATGCCAGCCGCCGTGCCCGTCGCGCTGCCAATACATCGGCTGCTCCAGCTGCTGGCGCCGGCGCCAGTCCCAGCCCTCGGCCAGCCAGTGGGCTGGGTCCCGGTAGCCACCGGCCGTGATGAAGGCCAGGTAGTCGGCATTGGTCACCAGCCGCGACGCCATCTGGTACGGCGCCAGGTACAAGCGATGGCGCGGCGTCTCGTTGTCGAAAGCAAAGCCCGGCCCGCCGTGCCCGATCTCTTGCAGCCCGCCGCCGAAGCGGTGCCACGTCAGCGGCAAGGATGCCCGCCGTACCGCGCGCTCCAGCCCCTGTGTTCGCAGTGCGGGCGGCCCGTCCGCCTCGTGGTAGGCCGGCCAGAGCGGATTGCACGACAGCAGGTGCTTGACGTCGGTGACGATCAGTTCCTGGTGCTGCTGCTCATGCTGCAGGCCCAGTTCGACCAGTGCAGCCAGCTCGGCATCGTCGGCACGCGCGCGCAGCAGCTGCTGCATTCGCGCATCCACATGCGCCCGGTAGGCCAGCACATGGGGGAGTGCCGGGCGCGTCAGCAGCCCGCGCTGCGGCCGCGGGTGCTGTTCGCCCACGCCGTTGTAGTACGAGTTGAACAGCACGCGGAAAGCCGGATGGAACGGGGTGAAGTCGGCGGCATACCGCTCCAGCAAAAAGGTCTCGAAGAACCAGGTGGTGTGCGCCAGGTGCCATTTGACCGGGCTGGCGTCGGGCATGGACTGCGCGCAGCAATCCTCGTCCGACAAGGGCTGAGCCAGAGCGACGGTCTGCTGCCGCACCTGGGCAAAACGCCGCTCCAGCAGCGTCTGCCGCCCCGGCAACGGCGGGTACGGAGAAGGCACGGCAGAGGCTTCACGCGTGGCGATGGCAGACATCACGCCTCTCCTCAGGTGCGGGCATGCACCATGGCATACCAGCCGCGTTCGTCCGTCCACGCCTGCGGCTGCGAGAAGCCGGCCTGCGCCAGCATCTTGGAAAACGCGGGCATGGTGTACTTGTAGCTGTTCTCCGTGTGGATGCGCTCGCCCGCAGCGAAGTCGCGCCCGCCACCAGCCCAGCGCACACGCTGCGGCGACCGGGCTTCAAGGTGCATCTCGATGCGCGAGGCCGCGGTGTTGAAGAACGCGCGGTGCTGCCACTGCTGCGGGTCGAAGTCGGCCTGGATGAGCCGGTTCACATGGGACAGGATGTTGCGGTTGAATGCCGCCGTCACGCCAGCCGCATCATCGTAGGCGGCCTCCAGCACGGCCGTGTCCTTCGGCAGGTCGATGCCGATGAGCAGTCCGCCGTCGGCGCCCGCCAGTTCCCGCATGTGCGTCAGCAGCTCGATGGCCTGTGGCGGATCAAAATTGCCGATCGACGAGCCGGGGTAGAACACGAGCCGATGGGTCTGCGGCAGATCAGCCGGCAACTGCACGCCGCGCGTGATGTCGCCACCGACGGCCCGCGCATCCAGGCCGGGCAGATCGGCGCGCAGGCGGGCCACGCCGTCCTGCAGGTAGTCCGCCGAAATATCGATCCCGATGAAGTAGAACGGCTGGAGCAGCCTGCAGAGTCCCCGCGCCTTTTCGCAGCTGCCGGCGCCCAGTTCGATGACCACTCCCCCCTTGCCGATGGCCTGGGCGATGTCCGGGCCGTGCCGGACCATCAACGCGTGCTCGGTGCGCGTCGGGTAGTACTCCGGCACTTCCGTAATCTGGGTGAAGAGCTCGGACCCCTTCTGGTCGTAAAAATATTTGGGAGAGATGCCCGGCACCTCCCGCAGCAGCCCGTCGATGATGTCCTGGTAGGCATGTCGTCCCCGCGCGCGGGCAACGGCAGTCTGCTTCGGCGCGGCAGAAGGAGCCGCAGGCGTTCGCCGGTCGAACCAGGCGGTCCGGGCGAACAAGGAGGCGCGGGGGGAAGGAAGGGCTGAAGGCATAGGCTCACAGCCTAGGGTGCTACCGCCCCGCCTGGCGCAAGCCGGCATGGCGAGGCGCGGTAGGACGGTGGCGCGTACCGACAAAGCGCCCTTGCGCACGAGCGCCATTCGTGATGGGGTCTCCATTGCCGGCTGGCATGCCTGCGGCCAACCTCATCAGGCTGCACTCGCATCACAATGCCCGGCACAGCGCAGGCCCAACGGCCAGCGACGTGCAGCGTGCATGGAACTGCTGCACACTCGCGCCGCTCCAGGTTGTGGCGGCTGCGGCGACTGCCCCTCCCCGCGCCACCTCGTCCGATCTCCCGCTTTTGCTTTTACCGCCATGGATTCACTGACCCAGATCGCTCTCGGTTCCGCCGTCACCCTGGCCGCCATGGGCCGGCGCACCGCCGCCTGGAAAGCCGTGCTATGGGGCGCCATCGCCGGCACGCTGCCCGACCTGGACGCGTTCATCGACCACGGCAACGCCATTGCCAACATGGTGCGGCACCGCGGCGAGAGCCACGCCCTGCTCTACCTCACGCTGCTGTCCGTGCCGCTCGGCGGATTGGTGGCCCGGCTGCACGGGGAAACACAGCATTGGCGGCGCTGGTGCTTCGCCTTGTGGCTGGCCCTCATCACGCACCCGCTGCTGGACTGGATGACGGTCTATGGCACGCAACTGCTGCTCCCATTCACCGACTACCCGTTCGGCGTGGGCAGCATCTTCATCATCGACCCGTTGTACACCGTGCCCCTGCTGGTGGGTGTCACCGCCGCCCTGCTCCTGCACGACCGAAGGGGCTTGCACTGGAACGGGTGGGGCCTGGTCTGCAGCAGCCTCTACCTGGCCTGGAGCGTGGCAGCGCAGCACTACGTGACCGGGGTGGCGATGGCCTCGCTGCACACGCAGGGCGTGCGGGCCGAGCGCGTGCTCGTCACGCCGTCCCCCTTCAACACCCTGCTGTGGCGGGTGGTCGCCGTCACCCCCACCCAGTACCTCGAAGGCTTCTATGCGCTGGCCGACGGCGATCGGCCCATGCGGTGGAGCCGGCACGAACGCGGCGCCGATCTGCTGGCCCGCTACGGGAGCCAGGTGCATGTGCAACGTCTGGAACGCTTCAGCCACGGCTTCATGCGCATGGAACAGGACGCACGCGGCCATGTCTTTGCGACCGACCTGCGCATGGGCCAGGAGCCGCATTACTTCTTCCACTTCGATCTGGGACCGGCGGATGCCCTGCAGGGCACCGGCGGCCCCGTCACGCAGGAAGGTACGCGCCCCGACATCGCCGCGGCCCTGCCGGCCTTGTGGCGCCGCATGTGGGGCCGTGACGGAGGCGAAGGGGCTTATGGTTCAGACGCATCGGGCCGCCCCTGATCCTTCCTGTCTGGCGCCCTCGCTGAAGCGCCCCAACGAAAAAGGCCGGCGCATGCGCCGGCCTTCCCGCCATGAAGGAAACGGACCGTTTTAGAAGCGGTAGCCCACGCCCACGCCCACCAGCAGCGGGTCCACCTTGAACGTGCCCACCTTGGTGCCGGCCGAGCGCACGTCGGTCTTGATGTAGACCTTCTTCACGTCGAAGTTGAGGGACCAGTTCTTGTCCAGGGCGTAGTCGAAGCCGATCTGGAGCGCGCCGCCAAAGCTGTTCTTCTTGACGGAAGGCTGGAGGGCCGCGTCCACGGCGGGGTCGAAGCGCACGCTGGAGAAGCGGGTGTAGTTCACGCCAGCGCCCACGTAGGGCTTGAACGCGCCGAAGTTGGTGAAGTGGTATTGCGCCGTCAGCGTGGGCGGCAGGTGCTTGAGCGAACCGATCTTGCCCAGATTGCCCAGAGCGCCGTTGGAGCGCAGGTCGTGCTTTTGCGGGTACGTCAGGATCAGCTCGGCAGCGAAGTTGGGCGAGAAGAAGTAGCTGATGTCGAACTCGGGGAACGTCTTGTCGTTGATGGAAAGACCCAGGTTGGGGTTGGTGGAGCCCCCGTTGTCGCTGTCCAGGTGCAGGGCACGCACCCGCACTTGCCACGGGCCGACGTCGGCCTGCTGCGCGAAGGCAGCACCAGAGGTCATTGCGCACAGGACGGCCACGGCCAGCAGATTCTTTTTCATAGGAACTCGATGCGGTTGAACGGGGACGACCCCCGTGCAACGTATTGGGCCTACAAAGCGTAGGGACTGCCTTGCCGCAGATCAAACGCTTCGCCGATGCCGCAGCGTCGCCCGCAGGCGTTGCGCCCGTGCATCGGGCGGCCCATGCAGCCGGTCAGGAGGCGTGGGGCGCAGCACTGCTGCGGCCACGCAGCCGCTGCACCAGCGTGACGCCCATCAACACCACCGCACCCGCCACGATGCCGACCAGCGCATTGAGTGCGCTGGAAGCCAGCACGCTCCAGAGGCCTGCGGCGGGGCCACGGGCGGCCGCCGCGGCCAGGCCCTCCACGGCGTGCGCCAGCACCGGCACGCCATGCACCAGGATGCCGCCGCCGACGAGGAACATGGCTGCGGTGCCCGCCACCGATAGGCCCTTCATGAGCCAGGGCGCCGCGGCGACGATGCCGCGTCCCAGGGCCCGCGCCACGCTGGCGCGCTTGCGGCTGAGCCACAGGCCCAGGTCGTCGAGCTTGACGATGCCGGCGACGAAGCCGTACACGCCCACCGTCATCAGCACGGCGATGCCCGCCAGCACGGCCACCTGCTGGCCGAACGGCGCGTCGGCCACGGTGCCCAGCGTGATGGCGATGATCTCGGCCGACAGGATGAAGTCGGTGCGCACGGCGCCCTTGACCTTGTCCTTCTCGAAGGCCGCCATGTCCACCGCCGGATGGGCGTTCGCCTGCGCGTGCGCCTCGCGGGCGGCGTCCTCGCGCGGCGCGTCGTGGCGGTGCAGGAACTTGTGGGCCAGCTTCTCGAACCCTTCGAAGCACAGGAAGGCACCGCCCACCATGAGGAGCGGCGTCACCGCCCACGGCAGGAAGGCGCTGATCAGCAGTGCCGCCGGCACCAGGATCGCCTTGTTGACCAGCGAGCCCTTGGCCACCGCCCAGACGACGGGCAGTTCCCGCTCGGCGCGCACGCCCGTGA
The DNA here is from genome assembly GCA_023460715.1 of Pseudomonadota bacterium. Taxonomy (GTDB): domain Bacteria; phylum Pseudomonadota; class Gammaproteobacteria; order Burkholderiales; family Burkholderiaceae_C; genus Paracidovorax. Next base: position 12,321 of record JAEWPH010000044.1, read on the forward strand.
CCTGCTGCGCATTGAGCGCGAGGTCATCGCCCAGCACGCCCGCCGTCTTCTGCGCGGCGACCTTGGTCATGGCGGAGACGTCGTCGGCCATGGCGGCGCTCTTCTTGGCGGCCACCTTGGTCATGAGGGCCACGTCGTCGAGCACGGTGGCGATATCGTCGAGCAGGGTGAGCAGACTGGCACCGGCCATGGGAGCGCTCCGGGAGGATGGATCGGAAGCGCATTATCAATAAAAAAGCCCTCAGCGCTTGCCAGACAAGCGCTGAGAGCTATGGTTTTGATAGTGCGCCGATGCGGTGCGCGGTCAGCCCACCCACTTGCGCGCGTTGCGCCAGATGCGCATCCAGGCGCTGAACTGGTCAGCGTCGCCGCTGGTCCAGCTCATCTGGATGTTGCGGAACACGCGCTCGGGGTGCGGCATCATGGCCGTGAAGCGGCCGTCCGCCGTGGTCACCGCCGTCAGGCCGCCCGCGCTGCCGTTCGGGTTGAACGGGTACTGCTCGGTGGCCTGGCCGTGGTTGTCCACGTAACGCATCGCCGCAATCGCCTGCGCCGCATTGCCGCGGCGGCTGAAGTTGGCGTAGCCCTCGCCGTGCGCCACGGCGATCGGCAGGCGGCTGCCCGCCATGCCGGCGAAGAACAGGCTGGGCGACTCCAGCACTTCCACCAGCGACAGGCGGGCCTCGAAGCGCTCGCTCTGGTTGGTGGTGAAGCGCGGCCAGGCTTCGGCGCCGGGGATGATGTCGGCCAGTTCGGCGAACATCTGGCAGCCGTTGCACACGCCCAGGCCGAACGTGTCCGCGCGGCCGAAGAAGCCCTTGAACTGATCCGCCAGCACCGGGTTGAAGGTGATCGAACGCGCCCAGCCGATGCCGGCGCCCAGCGTGTCGCCGTAGCTGAAGCCACCGCAGGCCACCACGCCCTTGAAGTCGGCCAGCCTGGCGCGGCCGGTCTGCAGGTCGGTCATATGCACGTCGTACGCCTCGAAGCCCGCCTCGGTGAAGGCATAGGCCATCTCGATGTGCGAGTTCACGCCCTGCTCGCGCAGGATGGCGACCTTCGGCTTGGCCAGGTTCAGGAACGGTGCGGCCACGTTCTCGGTCGGGTCGAACGTCAGGGCGACGTGCAGGCCCGGGTCGTTCGGCTCGCCGGCAGCGGCGTGCTCGGCATCGGCGCAGGCGGGGTTGTCGCGCTGCTGGCAGATCTTCCAGCTCACGGCGTCCCACACCTGGTGCAGGTCGGACAGCGTGGCGCTGAACACGCTCTTGGCATCGCGCCATACCTGCAGCTCGCCCTTGCCCACGTCCATGCTGGACGACTGCGGGCGCGTCTTGCCGACGAAGTGGCTCCACTTACTCAGGCCGTGCTCGCGCAGCGTCTGCATCACGTCATTGCGGTCGGCCGTGCGCACCTGCAGCACCACGCCCAGCTCTTCGTTGAACAGCGCCTTCAGCGTGAGTTCTTCGCGGCGCGCGCTCACCTGCTGCGCCCAGTTCTTGGCGTCGCCGGTTTCCATGCGGCTGTCGCTGATGCCGTCGCCTTCGGTGACCAGCATGTCCACGTTCAGCGCCACGCCCACGTGGCCCGCGAAGGCCATCTCGGCGGCAGCGGCCAGCAGGCCGCCGTCGCTGCGGTCGTGGTAGGCCAGGATCTGGCCCTTGGCGCGCAGCGCGTTCACGGCATTGACCAGGTTCACCAGGTCTTGCGCGTCGTCCAGGTCGGGCGCCACGTCACCGCTCTGGCCCAGCACCTGCCCCAGGATGGAGCCGCCCATGCGGCCCTGGCCCTTGCCCAGGTCGACCAGCACCAGCGTGGTGTCCTCTTCCGTGGCGTTGAGCTGCGGCGTGAGCGTGCCGCGCACGTCGGCCAGCGTGGCGAAGGCGCTCACGATCAGGCTCACGGGCGAGGTCACCTTCTTGGCCGCGCCGGACGCGTCCTTCCACTGCGTCCGCATGGACAGGCTGTCCTTGCCCACGGGGATGCTGATGCCTAAAGCGGGGCACAGCTCCATGCCCACGGCCTTGACCGTGGCGTACAGATCGGCGTCTTCACCGGCTTCGCCGCAGGCGGCCATCCAGTTGGCGGACAGCTTCACGCGCGGCAACTCGATGGGCGCGGCCAGCAGGTTGGTGATGGCCTCGGCCACGGCCATGCGGCCCGATGCGGGCGCGTCGATGGCAGCCAGCGGCGTGCGCTCGCCCATGCTCATCGCCTCGCCGGCAAAGCCTTTGTAATCGGCCAGCGTGACGGCGCAATCCGCCACCGGCACCTGCCAGGGGCCGACCATCTGGTCGCGGTGGCTCAGGCCGCCCACCGTGCGGTCGCCGATGGTGATCAGGAAGCGCTTGGACGCCACCGTGGGGTGCGCCAGCACGTCGATCACGGCCTTTTGCAGCGGCACGCCGGTCAGGTCGATGGGCGCCAGTTCCCGCTTCACTGTGGTCACGTCGCGGTGCATCTTGGGCGGCTTGCCCAGCAGCACTTCCATGGGCATGTCGACGGGCAGCTTCTGCTCGCCGGCGGCGACAGCCGTGTCGTCCAGCACCAGCTGACGCTCGCCCGTGGCCGTGCCGATCACAGCGAAGGGGCAGCGCTCGCGCTCGCAGAACGCGCGGAACTGCGCGAGCGATTCGGGCGCGATGGCCAGCACGTAACGTTCCTGGCTTTCGTTGGACCAGATTTCCTTGGGCGCCATGCCCGACTCTTCGAGCTGCACGGCGCGCAGGTCGAAACGTGCGCCGCGGCCGGCGTCGTTGGTCAGCTCAGGGAAGGCATTGGACAGGCCGCCCGCGCCCACGTCGTGGATCGCCAGGATGGGGTTGGCCGCGCCTTGTGCCCAGCAGTGGTTGATGACCTCTTGCGCGCGGCGCTCGATCTCGGGGTTGCCGCGCTGCACGGAGTCGAAGTCCAGCTCGGCCGCGTTCGCGCCCGTGGCCATCGAACTGGCCGCGCTGCCGCCCATGCCGATGCGCATGCCGGGGCCGCCCAGCTGGATCAGCAGCGAGCCGGCCGGGAACTCGATCTTCTGCGTGAGGCCGGAATCGATCACGCCCACGCCGCCCGCGATCATGATGGGCTTGTGGTAGCCGCGATCGATGCCGCCCACGGTCTGCTCGTATTCGCGGAAGTAGCCCAGCAGATTGGGACGGCCGAATTCGTTGTTGAACGCGGCGCCGCCCAGCGGGCCCTCGACCATGATCTGCAGCGGGCTGGCGATGTGCTCGGGCTTGCCGAACTCGCCACCCCACAGCTTGGACACGGTGAAGCCGGTCAGGCCGGCCTTGGGCTTGGAGCCCCGGCCCGTGGCGCCTTCATCGCGGATCTCGCCACCCGCGCCGGTCGATGCGCCGGGGAAGGGCGAGATCGCCGTCGGGTGGTTGTGCGTTTCCACCTTCATCAGGATGTGGTTGGTCGCACTACTCTTCTCATAGCTGGAAGCGCTTGACCCACCTGCGCCGGAGGCCATTTTGGCCACAAAACGCTCCACCGGCACGCCTTCCATGATGGAGGCGTTGTCCGAGTACGCCACCACCGTGTGCTGGGGCGCCAGCTGGTGGGTGTTGCGGATCATGGCGAACAGGCTCTTGTCCTGCTTTGTGCCATCGATGGTGAACTGCGCGTTGAAAATCTTGTGGCGGCAGTGCTCGCTGTTGGCCTGCGCGAACATCATCAGTTCCACATCGGTCGGGTTGCGCTTGAGGGCCGTGAAGGCGTTGACCAGGTAGTCGATCTCGTCATCCGCCAGCGCCAGGCCCCAGCGGGTGTTGGACGCCACCAGCGCCGCGCGGCCGCCGCCCAGCACGTCGACGAACTCCATCGGCGCGGCCGGCAGCTCCGTGAACAGGCCGGACGCATCGGCGCGGCTCCACACCACCGATTCGGTCATGCGGTCGTGCAGCAACGCGGCGATCTGCTGGCGTTGCGCCTCGGTCAGCTCCGGCGCGCCTCCCAGCAGGCCGGCCTTGAGCGCCACGCGGTACTCGGTAATGCGCTCCACGCGGCGGATGTCCAGGCCGCAGTTGCGGGCGATGTCCGTCGCCTTGGAGGCCCAGGGCGACACCGTGCCGATGCGCGGCGTGACGATGATGGCGGGGCCGTCGGCCGGGCCGGTGTAGGCATCGCCATAGGTGAGCAGCGCCGACAGGCGATCGCGCTCGGCGGGCGTGGGTTCGGCATCGGTCGCCACCACATGCACGAAGCGCGCTGCAATGCCGGTGATCTTGGGGTGGATGGCCTCGAGGGCGGGCTGCAGTTGCTGGGCGCGGAAGGAGCTGAGGGCATTGCCGCCCTCCAGCTGGGTCAAGTGCAAGGTCACGGTAGCGGCCTGTGTGGTGGGGAAACGGGGCGATGAAGAGCGCCATGCCGGGCGGCCGCTGAATGGGGCCGCGGCGTGCGGGGCGCCGGTATCTTTGGAAACCCTGCATTTTAGCGGTGCCGGCCCGCCACCCGCCGGCTGGCTGCAGGGAATGGGACCGGGTGGGATAATTCGGCCCCATGAGCATCAACATCAAAGACGCCGCGGGCATCGCGGGCATGCGCGAAGCGTGCCGGCTCGCCTCGGAAGTGCTGGACTACATCGCGCCTCACATCCGTCCCGGCATCACCACCAAGGACGTCGACCGCCTGGGCGCCGAATGCATGACCCAGCAGGGCACCGTGTCCGCCACCATCGGCTACCAGCCGCCGGGCTACCCGCCCTACCCCGGCCACCTGTGCACCTCGCTCAACAACGTGGTCTGCCACGGCATCCCGAACGACAAGCCCCTGAAGAAGGGCGACATCATGAACGTGGACGTCACCGTGATCACCAAGGACGGCTGGTACGGCGACAACAGCCGCATGTACCTGATCGGCGACGTCTCCATCGCGGCCAAGCGGCTGTGCGCGTTGACCTTCGACGCCATGTGGCTGGGCATCCAGCAGGTCAAGCCGGGCGCGCGCCTGGGCGACGTGGGCCATGCCATCCAGAAGTTCGCCGAGGGGCATGGCTTGTCGGTGGTGCGCGAGTTCTGCGGCCACGGCATCGGCCAGAAGTTCCATGAAGAGCCGCAGGTGCTGCACTACGGCCGCCCCGGCACGCTGGAAGAGCTGGTGCCGGGCATGGTCTTCACGATCGAACCCATGCTCAACGCAGGCCGGCGCGAGGTGAAGGAACACGGCAACGACGGCTGGACCATCGTCACCAAGGACCGCAGCCTGTCGGCCCAATGGGAGCACACCGTCCTCGTCACCGAGACGGGCTACGAGGTGATGACCCTGTCGGCGGGCTCCCCGCCGTTGCCTCCGTTCGTGACCGCCACGCGCACCTGACGGCCAGCCGCCACACGGTGGCGGCCGCCTCCCGGGGTCACGTTCGGCGTGTCCATCGCATGTTTCTTGCATGATGCCGCTGCCATGTCCCTTCGCACGCCCTCGCTCCCTTCCACTCCCGCCTGCCTAGCGGAGCTGCACGCTCTGCGCGATACCTACCGGCAGGAAAAGGCCGCACTGCTGGCCTCGCTGGCGTCCGCCGGCGCCTCCACGCGCAGCATCCGCACGTTGCTGGCGCGGCTGTCGGCACTGACGGACCGGCTGCTGTGCCAGCTCTGGCACCGGGCCGGCCTGCCGCAAGACGTGGTCCTGGCGGCGGTCGGTGGCTACGGCCGTGCGCAGCTGTTTCCACACTCTGACGTCGACGTGCTGGTGCTGCTGCCCGCAACGGCCGACTCTGGCGACTGCGGCCCGCTGCGCGCGCCGATCGAGGCCTTCATCGGCAGCTGCTGGGATGCGGGGCTCGAGATCGGCTCCAGCGTGCGCACCGTGGCCGAATGCCTCACCGAGTCCGCCGCCGACGTCACCGTGCAAACCTCGCTGCTGGAGGCCCGGCGCATCTGCGGCAGCCAGGCGCTGTTCGACGAGTTCAGGGTGCGCTACGACCAGCAGATGGACCCCGCCGCCTTCCTCGTCGCCAAGACGCTGGAGATGCGCCAGCGCCACAACAAGTACGAGAACACGCCCTACTCCCTGGAGCCCAACTGCAAGGAATCCCCGGGCGGCCTGCGCGATCTGCAGACCGTGCTGTGGGTGGCGCGCGCAGCCGGCCTCGGCAGCCACTGGAGCGAGCTGGCTGCCAGCGGCCTGGCCACGCCGCTCGAGGTGAATGCCATCGAGCGCACGGAAGCGCTGTTGTTCCTGATCCGCACCCGCCTGCATGCCATTGCCGGCCGGCACGAAGACCGGCTGGTGTTCGACCTGCAGACGGCCGTGGCCGAGGCCTTCGGCTACCGATCCACCTCGCCCGACGGCAAGCGCTTGGCCATGCGCGCCAGCGAGACGCTGATGCGCCGCTACTACTGGGCCGCCAAGGCCGTGTCCCAGCTCAGCCAGATCCTGCTGCTGAACATCGAGGAACGGCTCAGCCCCTCCACGCACGAGCTGCGCCGCATCAACGATCGCTTCTTCGACAAGGCCGGCCTGATCGAGGTCGCCAGCGACGACCTGTACGAGAAGCATCCGCACGCCATCCTCGAAACCTTCTTGCTCTACGAGACCACGCCCGGCCTGCAGGACCTGTCGGTGCGCACGCTGCGCGCGCTTTACAACGCGCGGGGCGTGATGGATGCGGCATTCCGCCGCGACCCCGTCAACCGCGCCAACTTCATGCGCATCCTCAAACAGCCGTCGGGCATCACCCACGCCATGCGGCTGATGAACCAGACCTCGGTGCTGGGGCGCTACCTGTGGCCGTTCCGGCGCATCGTCGGGCAGATGCAGCACGACCTGTTCCACGTCTACACCGTGGACCAGCACATCCTGATGGTGCTGCGCAACGTGCGCCGCTTCTTCATGCCCGAGCACGCGCATGAGTACCCCTTCTGCTCGCAATTGGCCGGCGGCTGGGACAAGCCCTGGCTGCTCTATCTGGCCGCGCTGTTCCACGACATCGGCAAGGGCCGCGGAGGTGACCACTCCAAGATCGGCGCCGAGGAAGTGCGCCACTTCTGTCGCCAGCACGGCGTGGGCAAGGACGATGCGGCCCTCGTCGAATTCCTGGTCAGTGAACATCTGGCCATGAGCCAAGTGGCGCAGAAGCAGGATCTGTCGGACCCCGACGTGATCGGGGCCTTCGCGCGCCGGGTGGGCAACGAGCGCAACCTGACGGCGCTGTACCTGCTGACCGTGGCCGACATCCGCGGCACCAGCCCCAAGGTCTGGAACGCCTGGAAGGGCAAGCTGCTGGAAGACCTGTACCGCGCCACGCTGCGCACCCTGGGCGGCCGCGCACCCGACGCCGCGGCTGAAATCGAAGCCCGCAAGCGCGAGGCGCTGGTGCTGCTGGCACTGAGCGCCCAGCCTTTCGAGGCCCACAAGAAGCTGTGGGACACGCTCGACGTGGGTTACTTCATGCGCCACGAGGCAGCCGACATCGCCTGGCACACGCGCCATCTCTCGCGCTTCGTGGGTTCCGCCAAGCCGGTGGTACGGGCACGCCAGTCGCTGGCGGGCGAGGGACTGCAGGTCATGGTCTATGCGGCGGATCAGCCCGACCTGTTCGCCCGCATCTGCGGCTACTTCGACCGGGCGGGCTTCAGCATCCTGGACGCGCGTGTGCACACGGCGAACAACGGCTACGCGCTGGACACGTTCCAGGTCGTGGCCTCCGACCAGGCCGGGCACTACCGCGAGCTGACCAACATGGTGGAAAACGGCCTGGTGCAGGCCATCGAGGAAGGCGGCCCCCTGCCCGAGCCGGCCCGACGGCGCGTGTCGCGGCGCGTGAAGAGCTTTCCCATCGCGCCCCGCGTGGCACTGCGCCCGGACGAAAAGGCACAACGCTGGCTCATCAGTATCTCTGCCAGCGACCGCGCGGGCCTGCTGTACCTGGTGGCGCGGGTGCTGTCGCAGCACCACCTCAGCGTGCAACTGGCCAAGGTCAGCACGCTGGGCGAGCGCGTCGAAGACACCTTCCTGGTGCAAGGGCCCGAACTGCAGAACAACGCGCGGCAGATCCAGATCGAGACCGAGCTGCTCGACACGCTGTCAGCGCACTGATTGCTACTTTTTATATAGCATCATGCGCTTATTCATCAAGCGCTGCAGCCTGTTTGGTACGCAACAGGTCGACGTCAGTCATCCTCTGCCGCATCGATGCCGGGAAACAGCACCTCGGTATAGCCGAACTGCGTGAAGTCGCGCACCCGCATCGGATAGAGCTTGCCCACGAGGTGATCGCATTCATGCTGCACCACACGCGCATGGAAGCCCTCAGCCACGCGGTCAATGGGGTCGCCGTACGGGTCCACGCCGGTATAGCGAATGCGCGACCAACGCGGCACCAGCCCGCGCAGGCCCGGCACCGACAGGCAACCCTCCCAGTCACTGTCTTCCTCCGGACCCAGGGGCGTGATCACCGGATTGATCAGCACCGTGGGTGGAACGAGAGGCCGGTCCGGATAGCGCGGATTGCGGTCGTTGGAGCCGAAGATGACGAGTTGAAGGTCCACGCCGATCTGCGGCGCCGCCAGCCCTGCCCCGTTCACCGACTGCATGGTCTCCCGCATGTCGCGCACCAGCAGGTGCAGCGCATCGGTATCGAACTCCGTCACAGGCTGGACCACCCGCAGCAAGCGCGGATCGCCCATCTTCAGAATGGTGTGAATGGTCATGGGAATGCAGTGGGGGATAGATGGCAGCGGCTCCCAAGTGCTTGCGAACGCCGCTACACGTGATATGGACCGCAGCATAACCCTGTGTGCCCCGCCAGACGCTGCCATGCAGGGCACAATCCACAGGCCATGCAGGAACCGCAGCCGCCCCTCCCTCCGCCTCCCCAACATAAACGCCTGCCGCTGGTTGCACGCTGGCTCCTGCTGCTGTTCGCTGCACTGTGCCTGGTGATGGGTGTGATCGGCATTTTCGTGCCCGGCCTGCCGACAACGGTCTTCATCCTGATGGCAGGCTGGGCAGCCGCCCGTAGCTCACCGCGCTTGCACGCCTGGTTGTGGCGCCACCCGCTCTTCGGATCCATTCTGCGCAACTGGGCCAACGGCGGCCGGGTGAGCCGTCGCGCCAAGTGGAGCGCAACCCTTCTGATGGCCCTGTGCGCCGTCGTTCTGATCGTGAGCAGCGCCCCGCGCTGGGTCGCACTCACGGCATCGCTGTGCATGGGCTGCGTTTTGCTCTGGCTCTGGCGCCGTCCCGAACCGCCGCCGGCGCCATAAGGCCGCGCGCGACCGTACCCAATCACTCGAGCAGCCGCTTTTCCGAAGAACCCCATTTTTGTGTATATAATCTAAGTCTTGTTCCTCGATAGCTCAGTCGGTAGAGCGCCGGACTGTTAATCCGTAGGTCCCTGGTTCGAGCCCAGGTCGAGGAGCCAAGATTTCTGTCTTGTGCTTAGTCAACATCACAAGATCAACCTACATTCGACATACCGAATATTCCTCGATAGCTCAGTCGGTAGAGCGCCGGACTGTTAATCCGTAGGTCCCTGGTTCGAGCCCAGGTCGAGGAGCCAAACAAATGCCACCCTAGGGTGGCATTTTTTATTTCCAGATAGGCATTCACCGCTGGCCACGGACGTCGCCCACTTCACTGCGCCCCGCTTAACAGAACCACGTCCGACCTCAACCGACTGCAGCGGATAGTGACACCTTCTACACAAGTAGATGAGCGCGCAATTGAGACGCCAAACAACACCGGCAGCGGACAAAGAAAAACCGCCACAGCCCGGGTTATCCGGAGTGTGGCGGTGTCTTGGGTGGTGGAGCTGGGGGGAATTGAACCCCCGTCCGCAAGCCTTCTTCGGGCAGATCTACATGTTTAGCGGTCTGTTTTGAATCTCACTCCCGACATCGCGCAGTCGCACGCTATGCCGGAAGCCAGCACCCTTGGATCTCGCTCAACACCAAGGTACCCGGTGCCAAGCCAGCTGATGTGAATAACCTTGCAGCCGGGAGGCCTTGCGGCCCCCTTGCCCAGCCCATCAGCGTGCTGTTGCAAGGCTCACCGGTTATTAAGCGGCGAGTGCGAAACGTTCGTCGTTTGCAGTTAGTTTTTTGAATGCAGATTTACGAGCGCCACTCAAGCTCGACATGCACCACGCCGATTCCGAACCCACGTCGAAACCAGGGCAGCCCCTTGTCATCCATTTTAGTCCCAGCCCAGCCATTTCAAGAGCTCGACTGGAGATTTAATCAGGACGTCCGCTTTCCACGACGCCGGATCCTTGGCGGCCAGATAGCCCCAGGTGGCCGCAGCAGTTCGCATTCCTGCCGCACGACCTGCTTCGATGTCACGCTCATCGTCGCCCACGTACACACAGCGCCCGGGATCCACCCCCAACCGACGGGCAGCCTCGAACAAGGGCTCCGGATGCGGCTTGGAGTGTGGCGTGGTGTCGCCGCTCACGACGGTACCCGCGCTAGCGAAAAGCGGCAACGCGGCAGTCAAGGGCTCTGAAAATCGGGCCGCCTTGTTCGTCACCACCCCCCAAGGCACCGACCGCAGACGCAGGGCGGCGATCAGTTCCGGCACTTCCGCAAATATGACCGTTCGATCGTGGAGGCAGGCTTCGTAATTGCGAAAGAACTCTTCTCGCAATGACAAGAAGTCAACGTGGTCCGGCCCCATGCCAAACGCGACAGCCAACATGCCGCGCGCTCCGGCTCCAGCCATGGGCCGATAAAGCTCGTATGCCAGCGACGGCAGGCCACGGTCCGTTCGCAATTTGTCGGCTGCCGCACCCAGATCGGGTGCGCTGTCGACCAATGTGCCATCCAGATCGAAAAGGATGGCGTCCACGCCGCTGAATGCGCTCGCCATCATGCTGCGGGGCGCTTGGTGGCAAACATATAGTTCACGCTCAAATCGGCGCTCAGCCAATAACGCCCCGTCACCGGATTGTGCTCAAGGCCTTTGGTTTGCAAAACGTCCAATTGCGCCCCACGGCAAGCAGACGCCAATTCGCTCGGGCGGATCAGCTTTCCATACTCGTGCGTCCCCTGCGGAAGCATTTTGAGCAGATATTCAGCCCCCACGATGGCCAGCAAAAAGGCCTTGGCATTCCGGTTGATGGTAGAAAAGAAAACCCATCCACCGGGTTTGACCAGTTGGGCACAAGCCCTCACCACAGACGCAGGGTCAGGCACATGCTCAAGCATCTCCATGCAGGTCACGCTGTCGAAGGCACCCGGCATCTCGCGCGCCAAAGCCTCCACACTGATTTCCCGGTAGCGCACGTTGGGCGTGCTGGCCTCGACTGCATGCAACTGGGCCACTCGGAGGGCCTTGGTTGCCAGGTCGATTCCCAGCACCTCCGCCCCGCTGCGCGCCATGGCGTCGGACAAAATGCCTCCGCCACAACCTACGTCCAAGACCTTCTGGCCCTGCAGAGGCGAAAGACCATTGATCCACTCCAGCCGAAGCGGGTTGATCTGGTGCAGAGGCTTGAATTCGCTTTCGGGGTCCCACCACCGATGGGCAAGTTCCGAGAATTTGGCCAGTTCAGCCGGGTCGGCATTCAAGGTTTCACTCATGTCTTGATTGTCCCATCAGGAATCAAACGGGCATAAAAAAAGCCCCGTCGCCGGGGCTTTTCTTTGACCTGGGAAGATCAGTTGGAGGCGCGGGTGCCCACCACTTCGATTTCCACGCGACGGTTCTTCGCGCGGCCTTCCTTGGTCTTGTTGTCGGCGATAGGCTGCTTTTCGCCCTTGCCTTCGGTGTACACGCGGTTCTTTTCCACACCCTTAGACACCAGGTATGCCTTCACGGCTTCGGAACGACGGACCGACAGCTTCTGGTTGTAGGCATCGCTACCGATGGAGTCGGTGTGACCCACGGCGATGATCACTTCCAGGTTGATACCCTTGATCTTGGACACCAGATCGTCCAGCTTGGCCTTGCCTTCAGGCTTCAGCACGGACTTGTCGAAGTCGAAGAACGCGTCGGCAGCGTAGGTCACTTTCGTGGCCACTGCGGGAGCAGGAGCGGGTGCCGGAGCGGGAGCCGGGGCGGCCGCAACGGGAGGAGCCACCGGAGCTGCGGCAGGAACCACCAGAGCGCCGTCGCAGCCAGCAGCTGCCGTAGCAGGCGTCCAGCTCGCATTGCGCCAGCACAGTTCGTTGGTGCCGTTCTTCCACACCAGTTCGCCCGTGCCGTTTTGCCAGTTGTCGACGACCTTGCCGCCGTCAGCTGCCTGCACTTGAGCGCCGGCCGAGGTCGCAATCACGGCAGAGGCCAACAACATCGCCACTTTGTTCAGTTTCTTCATGGTTCTCCTCTTGGGGAAAAAGCCGCAGCCGGGCTGCGAATCAGGGACGTCGTCAGTGACCATCACTAAAAACGTTGAAATGATTGTGCCATACGTAACAACCCAAACGCCGCTCCGGTCCAGCCCCAACCGTAGGACAAAAGCGCAATACCCCTGGATGTGTTGCTAAGCTGCGACAGGCTCTTGGAACTAAAATGATCGCCTCCCGCCGCCCTCAAAGTCGCTATGACCCAGTTCGCTAAAGAAACCCTGCCCATCAGCCTAGAAGAAGAGATGCGGCGCAGCTATCTCGATTACGCCATGAGCGTGATCGTGGGTCGGGCACTGCCAGATGCGCGAGACGGTTTGAAGCCGGTCCATCGTCGCGTGCTGTTTGCCATGCATGAACTGAATAACGACTGGAACCGTCCCTATAAAAAGTCTGCGCGTATCGTGGGCGACGTGATCGGTAAGTACCACCCGCACGGCGACAGTGCGGTGTACGACACCATCGTTCGCATGGCCCAGGACTTTTCGCTGCGCCACATGCTGGTGGACGGCCAGGGCAACTTCGGATCGGTGGACGGTGACAACGCTGCGGCCATGCGATACACCGAAATCCGGCTCGCGAAGATCGCCCACGAAATGCTGGGTGACATCGACAAGGAAACGGTCGACTTCGGCCCCAATTACGATGGTTCGGAGAAAGAGCCACTGGTCCTGCCCAGCAAGCTGCCCAATCTGCTGGTGAACGGCTCGGCAGGTATTGCCGTGGGCATGGCCACCAACATTCCGCCGCACAACCTGAACGAAGTGGTGGATGCCTGCCTGCACATGCTGCGCAACCCGGAAGCCTCGATCGACGAACTGATGGAAATCATTCCGGCGCCTGACTTCCCTACGGCCGGGATCATTTACGGCATCAACGGCGTGAAGGACGGCTACCGCACGGGCCGCGGCCGGGTGATCATGCGCGCCAAGTGCCACTTCGAGGACATCGACCGCGGCCAGCGCCAGGCGATCATCGTCGACGAGCTGCCCTACCAGGTCAACAAGAAGACGCTGCAGGAGCGCATGGCCGAGCTGGTGCACGAGAAGAAGATCGAGGGCATCAGCCACATCCAAGACGAGTCCGACAAGTCGGGCATGCGTCTGGTGATCGAGCTCAAGCGCGGCGAAGTGCCAGAGGTGGTACTGAACAACCTGTACAAGCAGACGCAGCTGCAGGACACCTTCGGCATGAACATGGTGGCACTGGTCGACGGCCAGCCCCGCCTGTGCAACCTGAAGGACCTGATCGTCGTCTTCCTGCAGCACCGCCGCGAAGTGGTGACGCGCCGGACGGTGTTCGAGTTGCGCAAGGCGCGCGATCGCGGCCATGTGCTGGAAGGCCTGGCCGTCGCCTTGGCCAACATCGACGACTTCATCGCCATCATCCGCAACGCACCCACGCCTCCCGTGGCCAAGGCGGAGCTGATGACCCGGTCCTGGGACAGCAAGCTCGTACGCGAAATGCTGACCCGCACCCGCGCCGACGGCGGCGTGGTCAGCGCGGATGACTACCGCCCCGAGGGCCTGGAACGTGAGTTCGGCATGGGCCAGGACGGCCTCTACCGGCTGTCGGACACCCAGGCACAGGAAATCCTGCAAATGCGGCTGCAGCGCCTGACCGGCCTGGAGCAGGACAAGATCGTGGCCGAGTACAAGGACGTCATGGCGGTCATCGAAGACCTGCTGGACATCCTGTCCAAGCCCGAGCGCGTGTCGACCATCATTGGCGACGAGCTCACCTCGATCAAGCAGGAGTTCGGCCAGCACAAGCTGGGCGCACGCCGCAGCATCGTCGAGCACAGCGCCCAGGACCTCTCCACCGAAGATCTGATTACGCCCACCGACATGGTCGTGACGCTGTCGCACACCGGTTACATCAAGAGCCAACCCCTGTCCGAGTACCGCGCCCAGAAGCGCGGAGGCCGCGGCAAGCAGGCCACGGCCACCAAGGAAGACGACTGGATCGACCAGCTCTTCATCGCCAACACGCACGACTACATCCTGTGCTTCTCCAACCGCGGCCGCCTGTACTGGCTCAAGGTGTGGGAAGTGCCCGCCGGCTCGCGCGGATCGCGCGGCCGTCCCATCGTCAACATGTTCCCGCTGCAGGACGGCGAGAAGATCAACGTCGTGCTGCCGCTCACCGGCGACATGCGCACCTTCCCCGCAGACCGCTTCGTGTTCATGGCGACCAGCATGGGCACCGTGAAGAAGACGGCGCTGGATGAGTTCAGCAATCCGCGCAAGGGCGGCATCATCGCCGTCAACCTCGATGATGGCGACTACCTCATCGGCGCGGCACTCACGGACGGCAAGCACGACGTGATGCTGTTCAGCGACGGCGGCAAGGCCGTGCGCTTCGACGAGAACGACGTGCGCCCGCTGGGCCGGGCTGCGCGCGGCGTGCGCGGCATGATGCTGGAGGACGGCCAAAGCGTCATCGCCATGCTGGTGGCCGAGGACGAAACGCAGAGCGTGCTGACCGCCACCGAAAACGGCTACGGCAAGCGCACCAGCATCGTCGAGTACACGCGCCACGGCCGTGGCACCAAGGGGATGATCGCCATCCAGCAAAGCGAGCGCAACGGCAAGGTCGTGGCTGCCACGCTGGTGCATGCGGACGACGAGATCATGCTCATCACGGACAAGGGCGTGCTGGTGCGCACCCGCGTGTCGGAGATCCGCGAACTGGGCCGCGCCACCCAGGGCGTGACGCTGATCGCTCTGGACGAAGGCTCGCAATTGAGCGGCCTGCAGCGCATCGTGGAAAACGACGCGAACGTGCCCGATGCCGATGCCGATGCCCCGGATGCGCAGGGCGCACCGGATGCTCAGGACACGCCGCCGGCCGGCGAAGCCTGACCCCGCCCTGCCTTGCAAGGCGCCCCGCTGCGCGGGGCGTTTTGCTATGAATAATATAGCTACATGCGCTTATTGGTAAAGCGCGAGAGTCCTGTTTGACGTCAAAGACCATGAACCGCCCGTACAACTTTTCCGCCGGCCCTGCCGCCATCCCCGCAGAAGTCCTGGAGACCGCCGCCGCCGAGATGCTGGACTGGCATGGCAGTGGCATGGGCGTGATGGAAATGAGCCACCGCGGCAAGGAGTTCATTGCCATCTACGAGCAGGCGGAAGCCGATCTGCGCGAGCTGCTGGCCGTCCCGGCCCACTTCAAGATCCTGTTCATGCAAGGCGGCGGCCTGGCCGAAAACGCCATCGTTCCGCTGAACCTGTCCCGCGCCGCCACGGTGGATGTCGTCGTGACGGGCAGCTGGAGCCAGAAGTCGCAGAAAGAAGCGCGCAAGTACGCCTCCGAGGTGCGTGTGGTGGCCTCCGGCGAAGGCAGCCACTTCACCACCCTGCCTGATCCGTCCACCTGGCAGCTGAGCCGTGGCGCCAGCTATGTGCACCTGTGCAGCAACGAGACCATCCACGGCGTCGAGTTCCATGAGCTGCCCGACCTGCAGGTGCTGGGCAGCGACGCGCCGCTGGTCATCGACTTTTCTTCGCACGTCGCCTCCCGGCCCGTGGACTGGTCGCGCGTGGGCCTGGCCTTCGGCGGCGCGCAGAAGAACCTGGGGCCGGCCGGCCTCACCCTGGTCATCGTGCGCGAAGACCTGCTGGGCCACGCCCTGCCCGCCTGCCCCAGCGCATTCGACTACAAGGTGGTTGCCGATAACCAGTCCATGTTCAACACGCCGCCCACCTGGGGCATCTACATGGCCGGTCTGACCTTCCAGTGGCTCAAACGCCAGAAGGAAGGCGACGCCACGGGCATCGCGGCCATGGAGCGCCGCAACATCGCCAAGGCGCAGCTGCTCTACAGCTACATCGACCAGTCGCAGCTCTACCTGAACAAGGTGGCACCCAACGCGCGCTCGCGGATGAACATCCCGTTCTTCCTGCGCGACGAGTCCCGCAACGACGCGTTCCTGGCGGGCGCCAAGGAACGCGGCCTGCTGCAGCTCAAGGGCCACAAGTCCGTGGGCGGCATGCGGGCCAGCCTCTACAACGCCATGCCGCTGGCCGGCGTCGAGGCGCTGGTGTCCTACATGCGAGAATTCGAGCAGCACCAGGCCTGAGCCGCGCGCGCGAACACGGCGCTCCCGCCGGCTGCACACGCGCCCGGCCGGCCTCCCCTGTAGACGGCTGCGCCGCGGCCGCACACACCAAATTCCGATGTCCTCTCCCCAAACCTCTCCCGACCTGTCCAGCCTGCGCGTGCAGATCGACAACATCGACCAGCAGCTGCTCACGCTGCTGAACCAACGCGCTCTGGTGGCCGAGCGGGTGGGCGAAGTCAAGAAGCGCGAGGGCACGCCTTTCTTCCGCCCGGACCGCGTAGCCCAGGTGATCGACAAGATCCAGCACGCCAACCCCGGCCCGCTGAAGGGCGCGCACGTGACGGCCATCTGGCGCGAGATCATGTCCGCCTGTCTGGCGCTGGAATCACCGCAGCGCGTGGCCGTGCTGGGCCCGGCCGGTACGTTCTGCGAACAGGCAGCCGTCGAATTCTTCGGCGGTGCCGCAGACCTGATGTACTGCGCCAACTTCGACGAGGTGTTCCACGCCACGGCGGCCGGCAGCGCGCAGTACGGCGTGGTCGGCGTCGAGAACTCGGTCGAGGGCGTCGTCACGCGTTCGCTCGACCTGTTCCTGCACACGCCTTGCCATGTCGTCGGCGAGGTCAGCCTGCTCGTGCGACACAACCTGCTGCGCCAATCGAACGCGCTGGAAGGCATCGAAGTGGTGCTGGCCCATCCGCAGGCGCTGGCCCAGTGCCAGGCCTGGCTGACCAAGCACCTGCCGCATGCCGAGCGGCGGCCCGTCTCCAGCAACGCCGAAGGCGCCCGTCTGGCCGCCACCAACCCTGCGTGGGCGGGCATTGCCAGCGAGCGCGCGGCATCGCAGTTCGGCCTGCACATCGTGTCGCACGCCATCCAGGACGATGCCTACAACCGCACGCGCTTCGCCATCATCTGTCTGCCGCACACGCTGCAGACGCCGCCGGCCAGCGGCAAGGACTGCACCAGCCTGGTGGTCTCCGTGCCCAACCGGCCCGGCGCCGTGCACGATCTGCTGGTGCCGCTGAAGACCCATGGCGTGTCGATGACGCGCTTCGAGTCGCGCCCCGCCCGCACGGGCCAGTGGGAGTACTACTTCTACATCGACCTGGACGGCCACCCCTCGCAGTCCCATGTGGCACGCGCGCTGGAAGAGCTGCGCAGCCTGTGCGCTTTCTACAAGGTGCTGGGTTCCTACCCGGTGGCGCCATGAGCGGGAATGCCAACGGCGGGGCCGCCTGCGCGATGTGCATTACGCGCGCCGGGAGCCGGCATGTTTGAGCAACTGGGCCTCATCGGCTGCGGCCTCATGGGCGGCTCCTTCGCGCTGGCCCTGAAAAAGGCCGGGCTGGTGAAGCGCGTGGTGGGCTACAGCAAATCGCCCTCCACCACGGACCGCGCGCGGCAGCTCGGGGTGATCGACGTCGAAGCGCCCTCGGCGCTGCTCGCCGTGGCCGGTGCGGACATCGTTCTGCTGGCCGTTCCGGTCGCCGCTACGGAATCGACGCTCAAGGCCATCAAGCACCTGGTGACGCCGCAGATGCTCATCATGGACGTGGGCTCGACCAAGGGCGACGTCGTGGCTGCGGCCCGCAGCGCGCTACGCGACCAGATCGGCTCTTTCGTGCCGGCGCACCCCATCACGGGGCGCGAAGTGTCCGGGGTTGAGTACGCCGATGCCGATCTGTACAGCGGCCGGCAGGTCATCCTGACGCCCATCGAACGCACGCTCACCCAGCAGCTGCGCCGCGCCGAGGAAACCTGGGCCGCCCTGGGCTGCCGCGTGCAGAGCATGTCGCCCGAATCGCACGACGCCGCCTTTGCGGCCGTCAGCCACCTGCCCCACCTGCTGGCGTTCGCCATGATGAACAGCATCACCGCCCAACCGGAAGGCGATGCCTTCCTGTCGCTGGCCGGGCCCGGCTTCCGCGATTTCACGCGCATCGCCGCAGGCGATCCAAAAATGTGGCGCGACATCCTCCTGGCCAACCGCGAGGAGTTGCTGACGCAGTCCAAGCTGTTCCAGCAGGCACTGCAGCAGTTCGAGCACGCCATGAAGAAGGACGACGCGCAGGCCGTCGAAGACATGATCACCCTGGCCAGCGAGACCCGGGCGCACTGGCGCATGGGTGCGCAGCGCACTTCCAAGCATTCCTGATGTACGACACCGCCTTTCTCGACCTGCCGCCGCTGGCTTCCGCCGGCGGGGAGGTTCTGCTGCCCGGCTCCAAAAGTATCTCCAACCGCGTGCTGCTGCTGGCCGCGCTGAGCGAAGGCACCACCACCATCCACGACCTGCTGGACTCGGACGACACCCGCGTCATGCTCACCGCGCTGCGCGAGCTGGGCTGCCAGGTCACACCGGCTCATGTCGTACCGGGTCAGCCCGTGCAGATCACCGGCATCGATGGTGCCCTGCCCAACAATGCGCGCGCGCAGCTGTTCCTGGGCAATGCCGGCACCGCCATGCGCCCGCTGACGGCAGCCCTGGCGGTGTTGGGCGGCAGCTTCCAGATGACCGGCGTGCCGCGCATGTACGAGCGCCCCATCGGCGACCTGGTGGACGCCCTGCGCCAGCTGGGCTGCCGCATCGACTACCTGGGCAATCCCGGTTTTCCGCCGCTGCGGATCGGCCAACCCGACTTCAGCCGGCTGAGCGATGCGCCCATCACCGTACGCGGCGATGTTTCCAGCCAGTTCCTGACCTCGCTGCTGATGGCCCTGCCCCTGCTGGCGACGGAACGCGACATCCATATCGAGGTGGTGGGCGAGCTGATCTCCAAGCCCTACATCCACATCACGCTGGAGCTGCTGGCCCGCTTCGGCATCACGGTACGCAACGAAGGTTGGCAGCGCTTCGTGATTCCGGCCGGCAGCCGCTACCGCTCGCCCGGCACGATCCATGTCGAGGCCGACGCCTCTTCCGCTAGCTATTTCATAGCGCTTGGCGCAATTGCAGCAAGCGCCGAAGGCCAAAATGGCATCAAGATTCTGGGCGTAGGCCTGGATTCGATCCAGGGCGACATCCGCTTCACGGAAGCCGCCCAGGCCATGGGCGCGGTCATCACCGGCGGGCCCAACTGGCTGCACATCCAGCGCGGCACATGGCCGCTCAAGGCCATCGACCTGGACTGCAACCACATCCCCGACGCCGCCATGACGCTGGCCGTCATGGCGCTCTATGCCGAAGGCACGACCACGCTGCACAACATCGCCAGCTGGCGGGTGAAGGAAACCGACCGCATCGCCGCCATGGCGACCGAGCTGCGCAAGCTCGGTGCCACCGTGGAGGAAGGCGCAGACTACCTCCGCGTCACACCGCCCGCCGGGCCGGGCGGCTGGCGCACCGGCAGCATCCACACCTACGACGACCACCGCGTGGCCATGTGCTTCTCGCTGGCGGCCTTCAACCCGGCGGGCCTGCCCGTGCGCATCGAAGACCCGAAGTGCGTCGCCAAGACCTTTCCGGACTACTTCGAGGCGCTGTTCAGCGTCGCCCACACGGCGACCGCCTCCGTGCCCGTGATCTGCATCGACGGTCCCACGGCATCGGGCAAGGGCACGGTAGCGGCTGCGGTCGCCCGCCGCCTGGGCTACCGCTTCCTCGACTCCGGTGCCATGTACCGCATCACCGCGCTCGCTGCAGCGCGCGCCGGGCTGGCGATCGATGCGCCACACGAACCGCAGATCGCAGCCCTCGCCCGCACCCTGCCCGTGCGTTTCGAGGACGGCCGCATCTGGCTGGGCCAGGACGACGTGACCGATGCCATCCGCACCGAAGAGGCCGGCATGAATGCATCCCGAGTCTCGGCGCTGCCTTCGGTGCGGGAGGCGCTGGTGGCGCTGCAGCACGGCTTCCGGCGCCTGCCGGGCCTCGTAGCTGACGGGCGCGACATGGGCACGGTGATCTTCCCGGAGGCCCCGCTCAAAGTCTATCTGACCGCCAGCGCCGCCTGCCGCGCGGAGCGCCGGTATAAACAATTGATTTCAAAGGGAATTTCGGCTAACATAGCCGACCTTCGCGCCGACCTAGAGGCGCGCGACGCACGGGACAGTTCCCGCAGCGTGGCGCCCTTGAAGCCTGCCGAAGATGCTTTGGTGCTGGACAACTCCACGCTCACGGTCGACCAGGCCGTTGAACAGGTGGTTGCCTGGTGGCTGGAGCGCCAGCCTTTCGCTACCTGAGCGGGGGCCGGCATCCGAAGCCGCGAGGCCTCGGGCGGGCCCGCACAGCCCCCATCGCGCCTCCAGCGCCCGGCCGTGCGGCTTCACAACCTAACCGCGGTTCTGCCGCAAAAAACCTCCGCAAGCAGCTATAAAAACGATGGCAACGGTGCCACCGGAATCCTGTTTGCGGCTGAGGAAACACATGTCTGAATCTTTTGCCGCCCTTTTTGAAGAGTCGTTGACGCGCACCGAAATGCGCCCAGGCGAAGTCATCACCGCTGAAGTCGTGCGCGTCGAGCACAACTTCGTCGTGGTGAACGCAGGCCT
>JAEWPH010000045.1 GCA_023460715.1 Pseudomonadota bacterium
CCCAGAGCGGGGGGAAGCGGCGCAGCCGCTCAGGGGGGTGTCACCTCAATGCGCATGGGCCAGCCCGCTGACCAGCGTGACCACCGCCATGCCCGCCACCAGCCAGGCGATCTGGGCCAGGGTCTGCGCCGCGCTCAGGCGCTTTTGCAGCTGCGGGATCAAATCGGCCAGCGCCACGTAGACGAAGCTGCTGGATGCGATGGCCAGGAAATACGGCAGCCAGTCCTGCAGCTGCCCGACCAGGTAGTAGCCGACGATGCCGCCCAGCGCGGTCACGGCCCCCGCCAGCGACACCTTGAGCAGGGCGACGCGGCGGTTGCTGCTGGTCTGGCGCAGCACCACCAGATCGCCCATGTGGTGCGGCACCTCGTGCGCCAGCACCGACACCGCGGCGATCAGGCCCAGGCGGATGTCCGCCATGAAGGCCGAGGCGATCAGGATGCCGTCGCCGAAGCAGTGCACGCTGTCACCCGTCAGCAGGGCCCAGCCGCCGGCGCGCGGGGCATGGTGGTGATGGTGGTGGTGATGCCCGTTTGCCGAGGCGGCATGCGCGTGACTGTGGTCGTGGTTATGGCCGTGGTGGTCATTCTCGCCATGGGCATGGACGTGCCCGTGGGGCGGCCCGGCATGGGATGCCGTGGCCGGCGCATGGGGAACAGGGGGGACCGGGGCCGCATGGCTGTGCGCATGCTCATGGCCGTGGTGCCACAGCTCGGCCTTGTCGAGCAGGAAGAAGAACACCAGGCCGACCAGCAACGTGGCGAACAGGTCGTGCGCGCCGGCCTGGCTCTCGAACGCCTCGGGCAACAGGTGCATGAACGCCGTGGCCAGCAGGGCACCGGCGGCCAGGCTCAGCAGGTGCTGCGGCCCGACTCGATTCCCTTGCCCGCCCATTCCGGCCCGCATGAGCAACGCCGCCACCCAGACGCTGCCGATACCCGCCGCCAGCGTGGCCAGAATGATTGCTACCAATGTCATAGCTACTTGCGCTTTCCCTGTATGGCCTCTGGCCTGTTTTCACTCTAAATCCCGTACCTGCTGCCGCCACCACGCCCGCCCGCCCGGCCAGTGCAACAAAAAAAGCCCCGAAGGGCTTGTGCGGCACGGCGGCCGTGCGAGGTGGAAAGGGCGCCGGGCGCCCCGCCCTCAGGCCACGCCGTGGGTCTTGAACCACTCCAGCGCGCGCTTCCATCCGTCCTCGGCCGCTTCCTTGCGGAAACTCGGCCGGTAGTCGGCGTGGAAGGCGTGCGGCGCTTCGCGGTACACCACAAACTCCGACGCCTTCGCTGCGGCAGAGCCCTCTTTCAGAGCCGTTTGCATCTTAGCAACCGTGTCAAGGGGGATGCCGCTGTCCTGGCCACCGTACAGACCGAGCACCGGCGCCTTCAGGCGGGCAGCGACGTCCACCGGATGCACCGGCGTGTTCTGGCTGGCCTGGCCGACGAGCCGGCCGTACCACGCCACGCCGGCCTTGACCGGGCCATGCGCCGCGTACAGCCAGGTGATGCGGCCGCCCCAGCAGAAACCGGTGATGCCCACCTTCTTCAGGTTGCCGCCGTGCGCGCCAGCCCACTTCACCGTGGCGTCCAGATCGGCCATCACCTGCGCGTCAGGCACCTTGGAAACCAATTCGCTCTGCAGCTTGGCGATCTCGGTGTACTGCGACGGGTCGCCCTGGCGGGCATACATCTCGGGCGCGATCGCCAGGAAGCCGGCCTTGGCGAAGCGGCGGCAGGTGTCGGCGATGTATTCGTGCACGCCGAAGATCTCCTGGATCACCAGCACCACCGGCAGCTCCGTCTTGCCGGCCGGCGCCGCGCGGTAGGCGGGCATCTGGAAGCCGCCGCTGTCGATGGTCACCCGGCCGGCGGTCAGCCCGTCGGCCGGCGTCTGGATGGCCGTCTGCGCCATGATGGGCATGGCTGCCGCGGCATAGCCCACGCCCAGCCCCACGCGCAGGGCGGTGCGGCGGTTGGCGCCGGCTTCGGTGCTCCGGCCCGGCACGAGGGCGTCGAAGTCTTTCTTGAGGTCGTCATCCAGCATGGTGAATCTCCTGGGTTGAAAGAGGCAGCAACCGAAGAGTCTACGGGCTTGCCCGCCACCGCGCTTGCCGGACAAACGCCACACCACAAAAACAGCGGTTCATTCATGAATTTCTCTATTGACAGAAATTTCAGAAAGCCTACGATGCGGCCATGCAACTGACAGACACCGCCCGCCGCTTCGTCGTCCACTGGGGAGAAATGGGAACCGCCTGGGGCGTGAACCGTACCGTCGCACAGATCCATGCCCTGCTCTTCTTCCACGGCCGTCCCCTGCATGCCGAAGAGCTCTGCGAGACGCTGGGCGTGGCGCGCTCCAACGTGAGCAACAGCCTCAAAGAACTGCTCAACTGGAACCTCATCCGCACCACCCATGTACTGGGAGACCGGCGCGACTATTTCGAGACGTCGACCGATGTGTGGGAGTTGTTCCGCACCGTGGTCCGGGAGCGCAAGGAGCGTGAATTCGACCCCACCGTCCGCATGCTGCGCGACCTGGTGGCCCAGCCGGGCTTTGCCGACGAGGCGGCGGATGCGCAGGACCGGGTGCGCGAGACGCTGCAGCTGATGCAGTCGCTGGGCGTGTGGGCCGACGAGATGCTGCGACTGACCCCGTCCACGCTCGACAAGGTGCTGCGCATGGGCGCCAGCGTGCAGAAGTTCGTCCGGGGGGACGCCGACAAGCGCTGACAGGCACCCCTTTTTTTGATAGCGAATTTCAGTTTTTACAGAAATTTCAAGCAACCGCCCTGTTTTTCTTCTGAAGGAGCCACCCATGTCTTCGCAGACGTATCCGCTCACGCTGTACTACGACTCGCACTGCCCGCTGTGCGTGGCGGAGATGGACCACCTGCGGCACCGGGACGCTGCCGGCCAGCTCCGCTTCAGCGACATCTGGGCGCCGGACTTCGAAGGCCCGCCCGCGGGCTGCACGCAGCAGGATCTGCTCACGCTCATCCATGCCCGCTGCGCCGACGGCACGGTGGTCCGCGGCGTCGAGGTGTTCCGCCGCGCCTATGAAGCCGTGGGCCTGGGCTGGGTGACGCACGCCACGCGGTGGCCGCTGCTGGGCCGCCTGGCCGATGCGGCCTACCCCGTGCTGGCACGCAACCGGCACCGCATTCCGCGCCCCCTGGTGCAAGCACTGTTCACGCCGGCCTTGCGCCGAGCGGCCGAAGCTGCCGCCGCGAGGCGCTGCCCTGCCGATGGCGGCTGCCGGCTCTGACACCAGCAACCTCTCTGTCCCAAGGAGTCCACCATGAACCCCACCGCCTTCCTCCTGAGCCTCGGCGTGGCCATCGCCGCTCCCCTGGCCGTGCTGCACTACCTTATCCCCGCGCTACGGCGTGCCTCCGCCACCACGGACCCGTGCGAAGCCGGTAACAGCCTGGACTTCTGGCTGGCCGCACTGCGCTGGCTGGCCATCCTCGGCACGGTGATGCTGGTGCTGAGCTTCGGCGAGTTCCGGGAAGGCGCCGACTTGCTCACCGTGCTGCGACGCACCCTCTGGCTGGTGGCGGCTGGTCTGTTCGTGTCGGTGGCGGTCATGGCCCGCGCCGTCTGGCACACGCTGGACACGCGGGAACGGCAGCGCCAGCAGGAAAGGCTGCTGCGGGCCTCGTTGCCCGCCGTGGGGCGCGCACCGGCATCGGCCCACGGCCATCGCGCTCAGGAGGCCTGACATGCACGTCCTCCTCACCGGAGCGCAGGGTTTCATCGGTCGCCGCATCCACCAGGCCCTGCTGGCGGCCGGCCACACCGTGCGCTGCGGCGTTTCGCCGCGTTCCGCAGCGGGCGCCACGGAGGCTGTGCCTACGGACTTTGCCCGCGACACCACGGCTGCCGCATGGCTGCCCCGGCTGGCCGGCATCGACGCCGTGGTGAATGCAGTCGGCGTGCTGCGCGATACCGCCAGCCGCCCGATCGACGCGGTCCACCGCGACACGCCCATCGCCCTCTTCGACGCCTGCGCACAGGCCGGCGTGCGGCGGGTAGTACAGATCTCCGCTTTGGGTGTGGAGCACGGCAAGACCCGATACGCCGAAACCAAACGCGCGGCGGATGCGCATCTGCTGTCCCTGCAGGCGCAAGGCGCCTTGTCGGCGGCGGTGGTGCGTCCCAGCATTGTCTTCGGCCGCGGCGGCGACAGCAGTGCGCTGTTCATGCAACTGGCCCGGCTGCCGGTGCTCAGCCTGCCACGGCCCGTGCTGCGCGCCCAGGTACAGCCGGTGGCCGTGGGCGATCTGGCAGACGGCATTGCCGCGCTGCTCGGGCCGCACGGCAGCGTGCAAGGCACGGTGGTCTTCACCGGTCCGCAGGCATTGCCCTTGGCGGCCTTCATCGCCAGCCTGCGCCGCCAGACCGGCCACGGCCCCGCGCGCATCCTGGCCCTGCCCGACTGGCTCACGCAGCTCAGCGCCCGTGCCGGCGACCTCGTGCCCGTAGCGCCGTGGTGCACCGAGACGCTGGCGCTGCTGCAGCAAGACAACGTGGGCGATGCCGCGGTGCTGCGCTCCCTGATCACCCGTGAAGCCGTGCATCCCGATCACATGGTCGCCGCGGCGTGGGCTACTTAGAACGTGTTTGCGATCTCGCAGGGGTCGCGTTGGAGCGCAATCGGGATGAGTGGAGGCTTTGGGGTGCGCCGCATGGGCTCGTGCCCATGCAAGTAGCCGGGGCCTCCAATCGCCCGATTTCGCTCCAACCCGAAGGGCAGCGGTGTGGGCGGACGGTCTGCGGCGTTGCGGCGCTGGTGGATAGCAAAGGCTATCCACTGCGCACCGCGCCTTGCATCCCATTCCGCCCACAC
>JAEWPH010000046.1 GCA_023460715.1 Pseudomonadota bacterium
GGCTCCGAGATCGCGCGGATGGCGTCGGCGCCCTGCTGCACGTCGGCACCGGTCGCCACATCCGCCATGGCCACGATGCCCACCAGGCGCTTGTCGCGGTCCACCACCGGCATGCGGCGGATCTGCTGGCCACGCATGGTGTTCAGCGCCAGGTCCAGGGGTTCGTCCTCGAAGCAGTACAGCGGCTCCTCGGTCATCACAACGCCGATGCGCGCATGGGCGCGTTCTTCGGCCAGGGCGCGCACGACGATGTCGCGGTCGGTGACCAGGCCGACGAGGCGGTTCTGGTCGCATACGGGCAGCGAGCCCACATTGAGCTCACGCATCGCCTGCGCGGCGAAGGTAAGCGAGTCGGTGGGGGCCATGGTGCGCACCCCTCGGGTCATGATGTCGGATACGGTCTGCATGGGTGTCTCTCCAGCGTAAGGGCTAAAAAACACGCGTGCCTTGGATTGCGTGCATGGCTTGACTCTGCGCGCCGCTCCCACCCTGGATGGTGAGACTTGTCTTACATGGGGGTAGGAGAGAGCGCTGTTGCGAACGTTTCCTGTTGCCGCCGCGGCATTTTTCTGCGTGGAGCCTGGAACGCCCCGGCGTCTGTTGCCATTGGAGCGGGCTGCGCCCTACGCCCGTGTGGTCCATGGCCTACCGCCCACGCCGGACCACAGCCAAAGCATGTGTCTACGTTCGGTGCGCGGCACGCAGCGGACGAACGCCTCGCCTCAATGGGTGTGTGGTTCACGGGCCTTCCAACGGGCGCGACACGCCTTTGGACCCTGACTGGCAACACCGCGCACCGTGCGCACTTCCGTCTTGCTTCCCCCTTCGTTCCGCTTTGCAAGGAGACCGCCATGGCACACCGTGACGACGACAACCGCTACCCGCGCCCACCCTCCGGGCGCGACTTCGACGATCGCCCTTTCCATCCTGACCGCGAGAGCGAGAACTGGGGCAGCGCCTATGGCGGCCCGCGTGCGGCTGCCGGCAGCTACGCGGGGCGCTGCCAAGCCCCGCAAGAGCAGGGCGGTTGGGCCGGCTCCGGTACCGCAAGCGGCCACGGCGATCGCGGCCACGACGATCGCTCTGCCTGGGAGCGCCAGAACGAGGGCGGCTACGCCTACGACTACGACTATGGCGGCCGCGGTGGTGGTGCCGGCGGCCCGCGCCGCTCCAACTATGGCTATGGCAGCGACGAGTTCGCCGACGACTACGGCCATCGCCAGTTCGGGGACGGCAGCGCGACGGCCGGCAGCTTCTACGGCAACCGTGACCGGTTCCCCGGTGGCCGCGCGCCGCAGCGTTCGCAGGCGCACCACGACCCGGACTACCTGCAATGGCGCAACGAACAACTGCGCAGCCTGGACAGCGACTACGAAAGCTGGCGCCGCGAGCGCTACCAGAAGTTCTCGGAAGATTTCAACACCTGGCGCAGCCAGCGTGCCACGCAGAATGAGAATGTCCCGGCGGCTCAGGCCTCCGCCTCGGCCTCGTTGCAGCCGTCAACGCCTGTGCCGGCGCAGGAGCCAGGCGACGCAGCAGCGGCGCGCGAAGAGGGCGAGGAGGGCGCCAGCGCGACGCGCAAGGCGTGAATCGCGTGGCAGGTGCGCCAGCCCCTAGGGCCAGCGCGATCGACCGCTTTGCGGCTGGCGCTCATCCGGGCCGCCCGGCCGCGTTCTGCGGGGCCGTCGCCGCCGTGCCGCCGCCTGGTGCGCGCTGCCGCACGCGATAGCGGTAGCAGCGCCACGCTTCCTCGGCAAAAGGCAGCAGCACCAGGACGAGCGTGGCCGTGCCGTAGGCGAGTAGCAGCGCCGGCGTGTGGGCCGCGAGCGGGCGGGGCCGCAGCGCCCAGGGCGATGCGGCCGGCGCGCCGTGCACCACCATGTCGAGCCCCACCACCACGATCAGGCCCAGCGGAATGGCTTCCAGAAAGCTGTGCACCATCTGCTCGAAGGGCGTCACATCGCGCCGTTGCACCACGTAGTGCAGCTCCAGCCAGGTGAGGCCCTGGTGCGCCAGCCAGGCCGCCAGCAACAGGCCGATGAGCAGGGGCGACGGCTGCAGCCACAGCGCCAGCAGCAGGGCCCCGCCGCCCAGGGCCAGCAGCACCCAATGGAACATGCACTCCGCCAGGCCGCTGGTGGCCTCGATGCGGGTGCGCCGGTGGCACCACCAGTCCACGCATCCAGCCACCAGCCAGCCGGCGACGGCGAGTTGGATGAACAGCAGGGTGGTGGTGGACATCGGCGTCAGTGATGAGCGGGTGGACGATGAGGTGGGCCCAAGGCGATGAGGACCGCCTTCTTGACCGGCAAGCTAAGGCGGGCGGCAGCGCCCAGGCGTCGGACGGCTGCGCATCTGCAAAGTCGCGGTACTTGGGTTGAATCCGGCGCTGGCGCAATGGGAATCAGCGCAGCCGGCTACATTTTTGGGAGCATTGAAGCAGGCCGGTGTCGCGCCATCCGGCGGGGCCGGCCTGCCGTGCATACATCAGCCGCCGGAACCGCCACTGCCCCCGCTGCCACCCGATCCCGATCCGCCCGAGCCAGCCCCGCCCGAGCCTGCCCCGCCCCCGCCCCCGGACCCGCCCACGCCGCCGCCAGAACTACCCCCTGAACTGCCACCGGAGCCCGCACGGTCCCCCTTGCCGGGGTCCACCCGCGAGCCGCCGCCGCTGCCGGCGCCGCTGCTAGTGTCGGACTTGGAGCGGTTGCCGCTCTTGGCACCGCTGCCGCTCTGCGATGCGCCGCTGGACGGTGCCGCCGAGGGCGAAGAGGACGAGGTGCCGCTGTCCATGGACCCACCAGAGCTGCCCTGGCCCGTCGTGGCACCGGCACCGTTACCGCCGCTGCCGGACGCGCCGCCGCTGCCGCCAGTGGAGGGCTGCGTGGTGCTGCCCATGCCGCCGCCGACGTTGCCGCCACCGGCGCCCTGGCCGCCCGTCTGGGCCATGGCGGGTACGCACAGCAAGGCGCTGGAGGCACACATCGCTACGAGAAGTTTTCGGTCCATCATGTCAAATCTCCTTGAAGTGGAGATTCCACGCTAGGGGCCGTGCCAACCCCGTCTTGTGGGTCCTTCCTCCCGGGGGCTGTAGGAATGCTCTTGTCGAGTTCCACAGCCCCTGCGGGCACCGACCGCGTGGACGGTCCGGCAGGGCAGGCCGGTGCTGCCTCCCTCCCACCCTCCTTTCCCGGCTGGCTCAGCCCGGAATGTCCGGGTCCACCAGTTGGGCCAGCAGCTGCAGCGAGTCCTGCCAGCCGAGGTAGCAGCCCGACACCGGAATCGCGGCGGGGATGCCTTCCTGCACGGCCGTCAGCTCCGTGCCCACCTCCACCGCGCGCAGCGTGATGGTGGTGCGCATCTCGCCGGGCATGGCGGGGTCGTCGAAGCGGTCGGTGTTGACGATGCGTTCGTTGGGCACCAGCTCCAGGTACTCGCCGCCGAACGTGTGGACGGTGCCGCTGCTGAAGTTGGTGAACTGCATGCGGTAGCGGCCGCCCACGCGCGCATCCATCTCCAGCACGCGGCCGGTGAAGCCGTGCGGCGGCAGCCATTTGGACATGGCGTCCGGGTCGAGGAAGGCGCGGTACACGCGCTCGGGCGGGGCGCGCAGCACACGGTGCAGGCGGACGGTGCCGGCGGGAGTGGAAGGCGGTGCGGTATCAGGCATGGAGTCTCCTGGGTGAAGGAGGGCGCATGGGATGCAGGGCCGCAGGCGCTGCGCTGCCATGCGCCGTGCGGATGCGTGAGGCCCGCATGCGCACGACGGGTGGCGCTGCGGGGCAGGGCCATTGTTTCCCAAACGGCCGGAAGCGGCCAGCAGCGCTATGGTGCGCCGCCATGCCGGGCATGGCTACCGAACGGCTTGC
The DNA here is from genome assembly GCA_023460715.1 of Pseudomonadota bacterium. GTDB lineage: Bacteria > Pseudomonadota > Gammaproteobacteria > Burkholderiales > Burkholderiaceae_C > Paracidovorax. The sequence continues at coordinate 3,870 of JAEWPH010000046.1, forward strand.
GGCCCTGCCACCGCGGCCCGGCTGGCCGCGCCGCCATCAGGGCGTGCGTGCGGGGGGCGTGCTGTGGACGAACGCCGCCACGTCGTCCAGCACCGGGGCGATGCCGCGCAGCGGCCAGGCGAAGGCGCCCACCAGCGTGGTGTGGCGCGCGTGCGGATAGGTGCGCAGCGTGACGGGCACGCCCGTGGCCTGCAGGCGGCCCGCCAGCTGCAGCGTGCTGCGCTCGGGGCTGACCAGCGAGTCCTTCTCCGCCGCGCCCAGAAAGGCCGGCGGCGCACCGGCGTGCGCAAAGCCGATGGGCTGGGCGTCCGGCGGGTAGTCGGGGTGGTGGAACACGCGCTGCACGTTCGGGTTGTCGGAGGGCAGAAAGTCGTACGGGCCCGCCAGCCCGATCCAGCCGGCCAGCTCGCGCGGCGCATGGCCGGCACCGGCCAGCCAGCGCGGGTCCAGCGCCAGCATGGCAGCGTTGTAGCCGCCCGCGCTGTGGCCCATGGCGAAGACGCGGCGGGGGTTGCCTCCCAGGCTTGCGGCGTGGTCCAGGCCCCAGGCCAGTGCCTGCGCGCTGTCCTTGAGGAAGTCGGGGTAGCGCACCTCGGGGTACAGCCGGTAGTCCGCCACCAGGGTGAGCACCCCGCGCGATGCCAGAGCCTGGCCGAGGATGAGATAGTCGCCGCGCTCGCCGCTCTTCCAGGTGCCGCCGTAGAAGAACACCACCACGGGCCAGCCTTCTGCCGGTGCCGATCCGGCGGGCCGGTACACGTCCAGCCGCTGGCGGGGCAGGGCGCCGTAGGCCACGCCGTGGTCCACCTCGGCCGCGCTGCGCGGCGTCAGGGCGTTGAGCGTGCCTACGCCGGAGCAGGCCGCCAGCCCCGCGGCCAGGGCCAGCAGGCCGGCGACGCGGGCGGTGCGTTTCCAGCGCGCGGCAGAGAACAGGGAGCGGGAGGGCGCGGAGGGCGCAGAAACCGGCGAGGGCGAGGAGGCGTAAGGCAGCGGCATGCGAAGGCGTAATGAGGTCGGAGGGCGATAGGGCGCGAGCCCGTGTGCCCTTCTTACGCAAGGCGCCGCGCCGCGGATCGGCGGCGCTGGCCGTCCTGCCCAGCGCGGCGGCGGCCTCCTACAGGCGCCGCAGGTCCGCCGTCAGGCAGCGGCAGCCGCCGCAGGCACCAGGCGCACGGCGTACTCCGCATCGGCGCCCGCCCAGGCCACCAGCCGGTCGATGTTGGGGTGCTTGCCCGGATGCGCCTGCGCGTCGGCCGTGTGCTCCGCATACCACTCCAGCCCCAGCGTGGCCGCGGCCGGCGTGATGCGGCCGCCGTACAGCTGCCCCAGCGCGTGGTACACGGCCACCGAACCGGCCTGGCCGGGCTTGTTCTCCAGCGTGGCAATGACCTGACCGTCCGCGCCGAGAAGTTGAAGGGCGGCGACGTGGGCGACGGAGGGGAGCTGCTTGAGGCGGTCTGCGAAGGTCATGAAAAATATGTGAATGGAAAATGGCTTTAGCGCTCATTCTACGGGCGCAAGCAGCTATCAAAAGAGAAGCAATATGCTGGCTCAGCTCGCCATGGGCAGCGTCCGGTTGCAGCGTGGATGGTGGCTGCAGGCCCAGAAGCGGGCGCCGTCCCGGGAGCGCTTGCGCTCGACCATCTTGGTGCCGCAGCTGGCGCAGGTGGGGCGCCAGTACTCGCCCTCGAACGCCACCTGCAGCAGGGCCTGCTGCTGCGCCTCGGTCCGCTGCGCGATCAGCGACAGCAGGCGCTTGCCGTCCAGGGCGCTGATGCCGTTGTCCTTGGCGAATTGCAGGGCGTCTTCGGTATAGGTGGAGGTGGTGGCGTAGGTGCCGCGCTGCAGCTTGTGGGCCGCCATCACGCCATAGAACTCCCGCATCTCCCGCACGCCCACGGGCTTGCCCTGCCAGTGCTTGCACTGCACCACAGCGGCAGGCCCTTCGCTGTGCGCGCTGTACAGCCAGATGTCCACGCCGCCGTCGGCCCCATGGGATTGGGCGCGTGTCCGGAACCCGGCCTGCGCGAAGAGCGCCTCGCACACGGCTTCGAAGCGCCGCCATTCGATGGCGGCGAAGACCTTGGGGCCCCAGCGAGCGGCCGGCTGCCGGACAGGCTCCGGCTCCGGGACGGGGGGAGCGCCGGCGGTGCCGGCCGGCGCAGCACCGTCGAACGCATCCGCGTGCGCTGGCGTGTACGGGCTGGGCAAGGGGCGATCGGATCCGGCGGGAGGCGCTGGGGATCGGGCCGTGCGCGATGGTGCCCGCATGCGTTGCACGGTGGGGGCTGATGCCTCCGCGCCGTTGTTGCGCCGTACCAGCCGGTGCGCCAGCAGCAGCGCCGCACCGATCGCCAGAAGCACCCAGCCCAGTGGCCGCACATTGGCCGCCACTTGGCTGATCAGGGGTGAGCTGCGGGTGAACCACGGGGCCGCCAGCAGGGCGGCGCCGATGATGCAGGCGATGACGCCTTTTTCGAGCAAGGTGTCGAGCGCGCGGGCCTGGCGGCGGCGCGAACGTGAACGGGCCATGGCAAATCCCCCCTTATCGGACTGCATCCGCTCTGGGTGCGGATTTCAGGGGGACTTTAAGCCAAAAACGCCTCCAGCCCTTGATGTAAGAGCGCTGTCAGCTATCAAAATGGTAGCGATGGCGTCAGGGCATCCGCGAGCGGTCGCCCGCAAAAGCGGACTGCCCCGGCTTGGGGCCTCACTTGCCCCAGCTGTCCTTCAACCCCGTCACCCGGTTGAACACCGGCTTGCCCGGGGCGTGGTCCTTGCGGTCCGCGACGAAGTAGCCAAAGCGCTCGAACTGGAACTTCTGGTCCGGCTGCGCGTTGGCGAGCGAGGGCTCGACATACGCCGTCACCACCTTCAGGCTGTCCGGGTTCAGCAGGGCCAGGTAGTCCTTGCCGCCGGCGTCCGGCTGCGCGTCGGTGAACAAGCGGTCGTACAGGCGCACTTCGGCGGGCACGCCATCGGCCACGCCCACCCACGTGATGGCGGCCTTCACCTTCACGGTGTCGGCGCCGGGGGTGCCGCTCTTGGTGTCGGGCACCACGGTGGCATTCACCTGGGTGATCTTGCCGTCGGCGTCCTTCTCGCAGCCGGTGCACTCGATGACGTAGCCGCCCTTCAGGCGCACTTTGTTGCCGGGGAACAGGCGCTTGTAGCCCTTGGGCGGCACTTCCTCGAAGTCCTCGCGCTCGATCCACACTTCCTTGCCCAGCGTGAAGTGGCGCACGGGCGCTGCCACGCCTTCCGCGACGCCTTGTGTCGCTTCATGGTTCTGGTGGGGCAGTGCAGGCAGGCTGCAGGGCTCCAGGTGGCCGGCGCCCATCACCTCGTCCCAGTTGGTGAGCACGAGCTTGACCGGGTCCAGCGCCACCATGCCGCGGTGGGCCTTGGCCTCCAGGTCTTCGCGCAGGCAACCTTCCAGCGTGCTGTAGTCGATCCAGCTGTAGTCCTTGGTCACGCCGATGCGCTCGCAGAACAGGCGGATGGCTTCGGGCGTGTAGCCGCGGCGGCGCAGGCCCACGATGGTGGGCATGCGGGGGTCGTCCCATCCGCTCACGATGCCGTTGTCCACCAGGTGCTTGAGCTTGCGCTTGCTGGTGATCACGTAGGTGAGGTTCAGCCGCGCGAACTCGTACTGGCGCGGCTGGGGCGCGGCGATCAGGCCGCCCTCGACCAGGCGGTCCATCAACCAGTCGTAGAAGGGGCGCTGGTCTTCGAACTCCAGCGTGCAGATGCTGTGGGTGATGTGCTCCAGCGCGTCCTCGATGGGGTGGGCGAAGGTGTACATCGGGTAGATGCACCACTGGTTGCCGGTGTTGTGGTGCTCGGCGTGCTTGATGCGGTAGATGGCCGGGTCGCGCAGGTTGATGTTGGGCGAGGCCATGTCGATCTTGGCGCGCAGCACGGCGGCGCCGTCGGGCAGTTCGCCGGCCCTCATGGCACGGAAGCGCGCCAGGTTCTCGGCCACGGTGCGGCTGCGGAAGGGGCTGTCCACGCCGGGCTTGCCGAAGTCGCCGCGGTTGGCGCGCATCTCGTCGGGCGTCTGCTCGTCCACATAGGCGTTGCCGGTCTCGATCAGGTACTCGGCCGCGCGGTACATGAAGTCGAAATAGTTGCTGGCGTAGTACAGGTGGTCCGTGCCGTGGGCCTTCCAGTCGAAGCCGAGCCAGTGCACGGCGTCGATGATGGCGTCCACGTACTCCTGGTCTTCCTTCTCGGGGTTGGTGTCGTCGAAGCGCAGGTGGCAGACGCCGCCGTAGTCGGCGGCCAGCCCGAAGTTCAGGCAGATGCTCTTGGCGTGGCCCACGTGCAGGTAGCCGTTGGGCTCGGGCGGGAAGCGCGTGCGGATCTTGGCCGGGTCGGGCTGGCCGGCGGCGTGCGATGCGCCGTCGCCAGGGGCGCCGCCCCAGCGAGCCTGGGCGTGGGTGCCCTTGGCCAGATCGCTTTCGATGATCTGCCGCAGGAAGTTGCTGGGCTTGGGGGTGTCTTTGGAGGTGTCGGGGGAGGCGGGGGAGCTCATCCCCGCATTCTAGGAGGGCGGCGCCGGCCATTTCGGCCGGAGGGCTCCGGCCGCTGGCAGCCGCATGGCCCCGCCGCCGTTTACATCGCGAAACCAGGTGAGCTACGTACGGAAACAATATAGCGGCGGGGTTGTGACATCCTTTCAGGCATCTGGAGCGTTATGGAATGGTTCCAGGTACTTTGGGAGCGGCGCCGCAAGGCCCAGGCTTCCGCCCATAAGGAGATTCTCATGACCCAACGCCTTTCTTTCCGTGCCATGGCCGCCTCTGCCGGTGTGGCGCTGGCCTTGCTGGCCGCCTCCGGCGCAGCGCAGGCGCGTGACGTCAGCTGGTCCATCGGTGTGGGCGTGCCCGGCGTGGTGGTCGGTGCCGGTGGCGGATATGCACCGCCGCCGGTGTACTATGCGCCGCCCCCGCGCCCCGTGTACTACGCGCCCCCGCCACCCGTCTACTACGCGCCGCCTCCCCGCCCGGTGTACTACGCACCGCCCGTGGTGGTCGCCCCCTACGGTTACTACCGTGACGGCGGACGCCGCCATCACCACCACTACGACCGCGGCTACGGCCGCCGCGACTGGCGCTGATCGCCCGTCGCCCGGTAGACGGCAATCCATGGCGGCCCTTCGGGGCCGCTTGTCGTTGGCGAACCGCCTGCGGCGCGGCCCGCATAATTCGGGCTCTTGTCCGTGCGCGGCGCCGCCCCTGGGGCGCAGCGTGTGCGGTGACCGTCGCCTGCTGGAGTGCTGCCCCGTGAAGAAACCCACCGTCTTCGTTCTCAATGGCCCCAATCTGAACCTGCTCGGCACGCGCGAGCCGGCCGTGTATGGATCGCAGACGCTGGCGGATGTCGAACAGCTGTGCGCCGCCGCGTGCGAGCGCCACGGCTTTGCGCTGCGCTTCCACCAGAGCAACCACGAGGGCGCGCTGGTGGACTGGATCCATGAGGCCGGCCGGCTGCAGGCCGCGGGCGAACTGGCCGGTGTGGTGCTCAATGCCGGTGCCTACACGCACACCAGCGTGGCCCTGCTCGATGCCGTGAAGGGCACGGGCGTGACGCTGATCGAGCTGCACATCAGCAACGTGCACGCCCGCGAGAGCTTCCGCCACCACTCCTACATCGCCAGTGCCGCCAAGGCCGTGCTGTGCGGTTTCGGCGTGCAGGGCTACGGCCTGGCCATCGACGGGCTGGCGGAGCTGTGACGGCGAGCATGCAGGCGCAGGGCACCGGCGATTCCCGGATCATCGCCCGTCTGGAAGCAGAGGCTGAGCGCCATACCACCCCGTGCGGCGCGGCAGGCGATACCGTCTGGCACGCCTGGGGCGATGCGCGGTCGCCCGAGCCGCCGCTGGTGCTGCTGCACGGCGGCAGCGGCAGCTGGACGCACTGGGTGCGCAACATTGACGGCCTGGTGGCGGCCGGGCGGCGCGTGTGGATTCCGGACCTGCCGGGCTTCGGCGCGTCGGCCCTGCCGGACGGCGGCAGCGATGCGGATGCACTGGTCGAGCCCCTGGCCGACGGCCTGCGGTCCCTGTTCGGCCCCCAGCCCTGCGATCTGGTCGGGTTCTCGTTCGGCGGCATGACGGCCGGGCTGTTGCTGGCGGCCCACCCCGAGCTGGCGCGCCAGCTGGTGCTGGTGGGCGCACCCGCCATGGGCGTGGTGCCCAAGCGGCAGTTCGAACTCAAGGCCTGGCGCCATCTGCCGCCCGGCCAGCAGCTGGACATCCACCGCTACAACCTGGCGGCGCTGATGCTGAACGACCCGTCGCTCATCGAAGGCCTTGCGCTGGAGCTGCACGTGGCCAACGTTGTGCGCGACCGCATGCCGCGGCGGCGGCTGGCGCACACCGACATCCTGGCGCGCTCGCTGCCGCAGGTGACCTGCCCGGTGCACGCGATCTACGGCCAGAGCGATGCGCTCTACAAGGAGTGGATCACGGCGCTGGAGGCCGCGTACGCCGCCGTCACGCCCGACCTGCAGGGCTTCGCCCTGATCTCCGATGCCGGCCACTGGGTGCAGTTCGAGCGGCCCGAGGCTTTCCTGCAGGCTTTGCTGGACGCGCTGGCGCAGGGCGCGCAGCGCCTGCACGGCTGACCTGACGCACCGAGCGCTGCCCAACCCATGGACGACACTCCCGGCCGCCCCAAGGCCGCGCCACCGCCCCGGCGCGCCACCACCGCCGCGGCTGCGCCGCAGGTGGACGAGCGCGAGGTGGAATGGACGGCCATGCGCGCCCAGGGGGCGGGTGGGCAGAACGTCAACAAGGTGTCCAGCGCCATCCACCTGCGCTACGACGTGCAGGCCTCGTCGCTGCCCACCGATGTGAAGGAGCGGCTGCTGGCGCTGCGCGACAGCCGGCTCACGCAAGAGGGCATCTTCGTCATCAAGGCCCAGCAGTACCGCACGCAGGAGGCCAACCGGCTCGACGCGCTGCAGCGCCTGCAGGCCGTGGTGGACAGCGTGGCCCGCGCGCCCCGCGTGCGCCGCGCCACGCGGCCTACCTACGGATCGCAGCAGCGGCGGCTGGCGTCCAAGAGCCAGCGCTCCGACATCAAGGCCCTGCGCGGCAAGCCGCGCGACTGAGTGGCCGGCCGTGGCCGCCTCGGCCGGGCCGAGCGCCGTCTGCAGCGTTGATGGGATTGGATCGGCTCGCGAAACAATCTGTCCGCTGGTGGCCTCTTGGTGCCGGCATGTGGCGCTCCTACATTCGAAGAAACCCAAGGAACTGCCATGCCTGCACCGAACGCCACCCCCACCACCCCTGCTGTCTCTGCCCCGGCGCCCACCGCCACGCCGGGGTCGGCCACCGTGCCCGCGCTCTTCGTCTCCCACGGCGCTCCGCTGTTCGCGGTGGAGCCCGGCACCACCGGTCCCGCGCTCACGCAGTGGGGCGAGCGCCTGCGCGCGGCCCACCCGGGCCTGCGCGGCGTGGTCGTCATGTCGCCCCACTGGATGGCACGCGGCGCGCAGGTGATGACCGGCCCCCGGCCGGCCACGTGGCACGACTTCGGCGGCTTTCCGCCGGCACTGTATGAACTGCAGTACCCCGCCGCAGGCTCGCCCGCGCTGGCGCAGCAGGTGCTGCAGCGGTTGGCGGATGCGGGCATCGCCGCGCAGGGCGACGAGCGCCGCCCGTTTGACCATGGCGCCTGGGTGCCGCTGATGCACCTGTTCCCGCAGGCCGACCTGCCGGTAGTGCAGGTAGCGCTGCCCGTGGGCGCGGGCCCGGCCGAGGTCTATGCCCTGGGCGCCGCACTGCGCGGTTTGCGGCAAGAGGGCGTGCTGGTGCTCGGCACCGGCAGCATGACCCACAACCTGTCGGAGTTTTTCGGCGGCGCGCGCGAGCCCGCGCCCTATGTGGTCGAATTCTGCCGATGGGTGGAATCCGCCGTGCAGCGCGGCGACCTGCCGGCGCTGCTGAACTACCGGGCCCAGGCCCCGCATGCGGTCCGCGCACACCCGTCGGAAGACCACTTCCTGCCGATCTTCTTCGCGCTGGGCGCGGCAGGCGATGCGGCGCGGGTGGACTACCTGAGCCGCGAGGTGATGTACAGCATGCTCGCTATGGATGCCTTCGCCCTGCATTGAAACCCCCTGGTTCCGTGGCCGCCCGCCGCGTCCTGTGAACCGACCGACTGACTGATGGATGGACCGCTTGCCTATGCTGGACCTCGCCCTTTCTTCCCTTCACCGCCCCGCCGCCGCCGACGCGGCCCAGCCCTGGCTGCTGGTGCTGATGCACGGCGTGGGCAGCAACGAGCAGGACCTGTTCGGACTGGCGCCCTACGTGCCTGCGCCGTTCCATGTGCTGAGCCTGCGCGCGCCGTACCGCATGGGTCCCAACGCCAATGCCTGGTTCGCCTTCAGCGTGAACCCCGACGGATCGCGCAGCATCGACGAGCCGCAGGAGGCCGCCAGCCGCGCGCTGGTGGCGCAGACGGTGGACAGCGCAGCGCGCCAGCTGGGCGTGCCCGCCGAGCGCGTGGTGGTGGGCGGCTTCAGCCAGGGCGGCATCATGTCCCTGTCGCTGCTGCTCACGCGGCCGGCGCTGCTCCATGCGGCCCTGGTGCTGCACAGCCGCTTGCTGCCCCAGGCGCTGCCGCAGTCCGCACCCGCCGAGGCGCTGCGCGGCAAGCACCTATGGGTGAGCCACGGCCTGCAGGACAACGTCATTCCGCTGTCCAGCGCCCATGCCATCCGCGACCATGCGGCCACGCTGCCGCTGGAGACGGTCTACCGCGAGTACCCCGGCATGCATGAGATCCGCCCGGCTGAATTGCAGGGCGCCATGGAGTGGCTGGACGGGCTTGCGCGGCAGGGCGCGACGGCCTAAGACCGTGTTGACGATCTCGCAGGGGTCGCGTTGGAGCGCTATCGCCCGATGTCGCTCCAACCCGAAGGGCAGCGGCGTGGGTGGGCGGTCTGCGGCGTGGCGGCGCTGGTGGATAGCCGAGCTGTCCACTGCGCACCGCGCCTTGCATCCCATCCCGTCCACGCCGCTGCGCAACCCCTGGGAACTCGTCAACACGTTCTAACTGCGATCCATCCGCGACCCGGCCGGGCGGCGGCCGCACGCAGAGCTGCGGGGTAAGGCCGGTAACGCTGTGTACATGCGCCGGTTTTGAGGCAAATCGGGCGGTAGCATAGGCGTGATAAGCGCCAGCTGCTATCAAATTTGATAATGCCGGGCGGAAGCCTCAGAGGGCAGGAACCCTGGGGCGGTTTCCGGCTCGCACGTTGAGGCCCAACGCTCTGGCCCATCCCGCGCTCCTCGACTGCCTGTGAAAGGAACCCCGCCCATGCCCGAACGCGACCCTGCCGATTACCGGCCCCAGCCGCCCTCGTCGTCGTCTTCCTGGATCGCAGCCGGCGTGGTGGCCGCGGCCGTGGCGGCTGGCGCCGCCTGGTGGTTCTGGTGGCGGCCGGCGCACGCGCCCGAGCCGCCCGTGGC
>JAEWPH010000047.1 GCA_023460715.1 Pseudomonadota bacterium
GTCAGGGCGCGGGCGCCGGCGCCATCACCGGCACATCGGCCGCGCGGCGCGGCGTGCCGATGGGTGCGCCGGCCTGGCCCTTGGAAACGGCGGCCAGGTCCTGCTCGCTGGGGTAGTCGCCCTGCAGCCAGTAGTCGAACACGCGCCGCACGATAGGCGCCGCCGCGGCCGCGCCGAAGCCGGCGTTCTCGACGATGACCGCCACGGCGAGGCGGGGGCTCTCCACCGGCGCGTAGGCGGCGAACAGCGAATGGTCGCGCTGGTGCTCCTCCAGCGCCTTGGCGTTGTACTTCACGTTCTGGCCCAGGCTCACCGCCTGCGCCGTGCCGGTCTTGCCGGCCGCGGTGTAGGGCGCACCGGCGAACACGCGCGTGCCCGTGCCGGCCTTGATCACGGCGGTGAGCCCGTTGCGCACGACCTCGACGTTCTTGGGCGAGTAGCCCAGGTTCTCGCCGGGCGGCTGCGGTACCTCGGTGACGGCGCCAGTCACCGTGTCGCGCACGGCCTTCACCAGGTGCGGGCGGTAGCGCATGCCGCCGCTGGCCAGCGTGGCCTCGGCCGAGGCCAGCTGCAGCATGGTGAAGTTGTTGTAGCCCTGGCCGATGCCCAGGGACACCGTCTCGCCCGAATACCAGCGCTTGAGTTCGGGGCGTTTGTAGGTGTTGCGCTTCCACTCGGTGCTGGGCAGCACGCCGCGCACTTCGCCGTTGAGGTCGATGCCGGTGATCTGCCCGAAGCCCAGCGGCTTCATGAAGTCGTGGATGGCGTCCACGCCCATGTCCACCGCCAGCGAATAGAAATACGTGTTGCTGGAGAACTGGATGGCGCGCACCATGTCCACGCCGCCCAGGCCGCCCTCGTGGCTGCGGAAGGTGCGGCCGCCGTACGAATAGAAGCCGGGGTCGTTGTAGACCTGGGTGGGCGAGCGCTTGTTCAGCTCCAGCGCCGCCAGCGCCATGAAGGGCTTGTAGGTCGAGCCCGGCGGGTAGGTGCCGCGCAGGGCGCGGTTGAGCAGCGGCTTGTCGATCGACTCGTTGAGCGCCTGCCAGTTCTCCACGTCGATGCCTTCGACGAAGAGGTTGGGATCGAAGGTGGGCTTGGACACCAGCGCCAGGATCTCGCCGTTGCGCGGGTCGATCGCCACCAGCGCGCCGCGCCGGTCGCCGAACATGTCTTCCACCAGCTTCTGCAGCTTGATGTCCAGCGACAGCATCACCGTGTTGCCCGGCGTGGCCGGGTGGCTGGCCAGGCGCCGAACGGCGTGGCCACCGGCCGAAGTCTCCATGCGCTCCACGCCGGTCAGGCCGTGCAGCGTGGTCTCGAAGCTCTGCTCCACGCCCAGCTTGCCGATGTGGTCGGTGCCGCGGTAGTTGGCCGCGTCCTCGGAGTCCTCGATGCGCTCCTTCTCGCGCTGGTTGATGCGCCCGATGTAGCCGATGGCGTGGCTGGCCACCTCGCCCAGCGGGTAGTTGCGGAACAGCCGCGCCTTGATGTCCACGCCCGGGAAGCGGTAGCGCTGCGCGGTGAAGCGCGCCACCTCCTGGTCGGTCAGCCGCGTGCGGATCGGCAGCGATTCGAAGCTGCGCGACTCCTCCATCAGCCGCTTGAAGCGGCGGCGGTCGCGCTGGTGGATCTCGACCACCTTGGCCAGCTCGTCGATGGTCTCTTCCAGCCCGTCGACCTTGGAGGGGGTGATCTCCAGCGTGTAGGCCGAATAGTTGGTGGCCAGCACCACGCCGTTGCGGTCCATGATGAGGCCACGGTTGGGCACGATGGGCACCACCGCCGTGCGGTTGCTTTCGGCCTGGTCGGCCAGGTCGGCATGGCGCACCACCTGCAGCACGAACAGGCGCGCGACGATCAAACAGAACGCCAGGAAAACGACCAGCCCGATGACCAGCACCCGCCGCCGGAAGCGCGCGGCGTCCGCCTCGGTGTTGCGCAGCTCGGTCATGTGCCGACTCCCGGGCCGACGCGGACCGGTTCAGGCCGCGCGGCGCAAGGGGAGAAGCCGGGGCGGGGGCGGCGCAGCCGCTCGGGGCGTCGCATCATCGTCAGAGCGGGCGGTTCTGGTCGCGGTCCGGCGGCCGGCGCTGCGGCGCCAGCAGCGCCCAGGTGGCCAGCGGCCACAGCAGCGCTTCGAGGAACGGCGCAAGAATGCCCTCGATGCCCGGCAGGATACCGCCGGCCAGCAGCCGTACCAGCAGCTCGATGGCATGCGCCACGATGAACAGCGGCAGCACCTGCAGCGCCTGCGACGGCACGCTGAACCACAGCAGCCGGCGGTGGGCAAAGATGGCGCCGTACATCAGCGCGCTGTAGGCCAGCGCGTGCTGGCCCAGCAGGGCGGCCTGGTACACGTCCATGCACAGGCCCATGGCAAAGGCCACGCCCATACCCACGCGCGAAGGCTGGTGCACGCCCCAGAAGACCAGCAGCACCATCACCCAGTCGGGCGTCCACACCACGCGGCCCAGCGGCAGCATGTTCAGGGCCAGCCCGGCGATCAGGCTGGCGGCGATGAAGGCGGGGCTGACGGGCAGCAGCAGCGGCTGCCCCTTGGGCATGATCATCGGCGGCCTCCGCGCTTGGGTTGCACCGCCGGGGCCGGGCGTTCGGGCAGTTCGGCCACCAGCGGCTTGAGCACCATCACGTGCCGCGCGCCATACACCTGCGCGAGCGGCGTGCAGTAGATGCGGGCGAAGGCCGAGTCGGCGCGGCGCTCCACGCGCACCACGCGGGCCACGGGCAGGCCCGGCGGGTACAGGCCGTCCACGCCGCTGGTGGTGAGCAGGTCGCCCTCCTGCACATCGGCGTTGCCGGGCATGAAGCGCAGTTCCATGCCGCCGCCGTGCCCGGCGATCGGGTCGCCATAGGCCACGCTGCGGGCGCCGGTGCGCACGTTGAGCACGGGAATGGCCTGGTCGCGGTCGACGAGCAGCGTGACCTCGCTCAGGAACGGGTGCACGCGCGTCACCTGGCCCAGGATGCCACCCTCGTCGAGCACGGGCGAGCCCAGCTCCACCCCGGCCGTCTGGCCGCGGTCGATCATCACCCGGCGGGTGTAGGGGTCGGCCGTGTCGTAGATGACCTGGGCGGCCTGCGACGGCGTGTCCAACCGCTCGCGCAGCTCCAGCAGCTTGCGCAGCCGGGTGTTCTCCTGCAGCAGCAGCTCGGTCTGGTTGGCCCGCTGCGACATCTCGGCCATCCGCCGCTCGGCGGCATCCTTGCTCTCCTCGGCCGCCTGCAGCGACTGGAAATAGCCCGCCCCGCGCCCCGCGAACTCCACCGGCTGCAGCATGGTCCACTGCAGCGGGTACAGCACCGCCGAGATCGCCTTGCGCACGGGCTCGGTGATCTGGAAGCGCGCATCCGCCACCATCAAAAACAGCGCCAGGGCGCTGTAGAGGGCTAGACGGGAAAGAGGAGACGGCCCCTGCCGGAAAAAGGACGGCGCGGAACGGTCCAGGGTTCCCAGAGGCATCGGAGGAATCGTGTTGTGTCGATGGCGCGGCGCGCCGTCACGCTAATACCCGGAACCCGAGCGGACTGGCAAGGCAGCCGCCGCGCAAGGGCCGCCCCGCCGCGCTGGCGGCGTCCCCCTTCCCGCAGCGCGCAGCGGTGCGAGAGAAGGGGGAAGCGGCGCAGCCGCTCAGGGGGTTGCTCATCTTCACTCGCTCGTGAAGATGCTGCCCTGGCGGTCCATGCGCTCCAGGGCGATGCCGCAGCCGCGCACCACGCAGGTCAGCGGGTCTTCGGCCACCAGCACAGGCAGGCCGGTCTCTTCGGCCAGCAGGCGGTCCAGATCGCGCAGCAGCGCACCGCCGCCAGTGAGCATCATGCCGCGCTCGGCGATGTCGGCGCCCAGTTCGGGCGGGGTCTGTTCCAGCGCGTTCTTCACGGCGGAGACGATCTGGTTCAGCGGATCGGTCAGCGCTTCCAGCACTTCGTTGCTGGAGATGGTGAAGCTGCGCGGCACGCCTTCGGACAGGTTGCGGCCCTTGACTTCCATCTCGCGCACTTCGGAGCCGGGGAAGGCCGAACCGATGTTCTTCTTGATGGCTTCGGCCGTCGGCTCGCCGATCAGCATGCCGTAGTTGCGGCGGATGTAGCTGATGATGGCTTCGTCGAACTTGTCGCCGCCCACGCGGACGCTGCCCTTGTAGACCATGCCGCCCAGCGAGATCACGCCCACTTCGGTCGTGCCGCCGCCGATGTCCACCACCATGGAGCCCGAGGCTTCGGACACCGGCAGGCCGGCGCCGATGCCGGCGGCCATGGGTTCTTCGATGAGGTAGACGGCGGTGGCGCCGGCGGCCTCGGCCGCGTCCTTGATGGCGCGGCGCTCGACCTGGGTGGAGCCGCAGGGCACGCAGATGATGATGCGCGGGCTCGGCGTGAGCAGCGTGCGCGGGTGCACCATCTTGATGAACTGCTTGATCATCTGCTCGGTGATCACGAAGTCGGCGATCACACCGTCCTTCATCGGGCGGATGGCTTCGATGTTGCCCGGCACCTTGCCCAGCATGGCCTTGGCTTCGTGGCCGACGGCCTGGATGACTTTCTTGCCGTGGGGGCCGCCTTCGTGGCGGATGGCGACGACGGAAGGCTCGTCCAGCACGATGCCCTTGTCGCGGGCGAAGATCAGGGTGTTAGCTGTGCCAAGGTCAATGGCAAGGTCGGTGGAGAAGTACCGACGGAAAGCTCCGAACATTCAAGAATCCTCTCAGGCACGGCATGCACGTCGGCGTGCCGTCGCCGGGTATTAGGGGGTGTTTATTAGCTTTTTTCGCACAATGACCGGCAGTTTCGAGGCTATTGCGACAAAGCCGGGATAATACCCTATCCCCTGTGAATAACTCCCCGCGGCGTACTCCGGAATTGAGCTTTACATCCCGTTGCCCGCGCTGAAATCCCCTATGGCACTGACACCCCAGGACATCGGCCGCATCGCCAACCTGGCGCGGCTCGAATTGAGCCCCGCAGACAGTGAGCGCACGCTCACTCAACTCAATGACTTCTTCGGCATCGTCGAGAAGATGCGGGCTGTGGATACCACCGGCATCGCCCCCCTGCCGCACCCCATCGCGGTGATCCAGCCGATCGCCCTGCGCCTGCGCAACGACGTCGCCAGCGAGCCCGACCAGCGCGAGGCCAACCAGCGCAGCGCGCCCGCCGTCGAGCGGGGCCTGTTCCTGGTGCCCAAGGTCATCGAGTGAAGGAAGCCGCATGACCGATATCAAGAATTCCGCCCTGCACGACCTCGGCGTCGCCGAGCTGTCGCGCCAGTTGGCCGCCAAACAGGTGTCCGCCGTCGAGGCGGCCCAGCACTTCCTGGCCCGCGCCCAGGCCCACCAGCCCCTGGGCGCCTTCGTGGCCGTTAACGAAGAGGCCACGCTGGCCCAGGCCCGCGCGCAGGATGCCGCCCTTGCCGCGGGCACGGCCGGCCCGCTGGCGGGCGTGCCCATCGCGCACAAGGACATCTTCGTCACGCGCGACTTCCCCACCACGGCCGGCTCGAAGATGCTGGCCGGCTACCGCTCGCCCTTCGACGCCACCGTGGTCACGCGCCTGGCCGATGCCGGCGCGGTGACCCTGGGCAAGCTCAACTGCGATGAATTCGCCATGGGCTCGGCCAACGAGAACTCCGCCGTCGCCCCGGTGGGCAGCGACGCCCCGGCACCCGTGCGCAACCCCTGGGACAGGGCCCGCGTGCCCGGCGGTTCGTCCGGCGGCAGCGCCGTGGCGGTGGCCGCGCGCCTGGCCCCGGCCGTCACCGGAACCGACACCGGCGGCTCCATCCGCCAGCCCGCCTCGTTCTGCGGCATCACCGGCATCAAGCCCACCTATGGCCGCGCCAGCCGCTACGGCATGATCGCCTTCGCGTCCAGCCTGGACCAGGCCGGCCCGATGGCCCGCAGCGCCGAAGACTGCGCCCTGCTGCTTTCGGCCCTCTGCGGCCCGGACCCGGACCGCGACTCCACCAGCCTGGATGTGCCGGCCGAGAACTTCAGCGCCCAGCTGAATGACAGCATCGACGGCCTGCGCATCGGCATCCCGGCCGAGTTCTTCGGCGAGGGCCTGGCGCCCGACGTGCGCGCCGCGGTGGATGGCGCGCTCAAGGAATACGAAAAGCTCGGCGCCCAGCTGGTGCCCATCACGCTGCCGCGCACGGAGCTGTCCATCCCGGTGTACTACATCATCGCGCCGGCCGAGGCGTCGTCCAACCTGAGCCGCTTCGACGGCGTGAAGTTCGGCCACCGCGCCAAGGACTACACCGACCTGCTGGACATGTACAAGAAGACGCGCGCCGAAGGCTTCGGCGACGAGGTCAAGCGCCGCATCATGATCGGCACCTACGTGCTGTCCCATGGCTACTACGACGCCTACTACCTGCAGGCGCAGAAGATCCGCCGCATGATCGCCGACGACTTCCAGAACGCGTTCAAGGACTGCGACGTGATCGCCGGCCCGGTGGCGCCCACGGTGGCGTGGAAGTTGGGCGAGCACGGGAACGACCCGCTGGCCGACTACCTGGCCGACATCTTCACCCTGCCCGCGTCGCTAGCCGGCCTGCCCGGCATGAGCGTGCCCGCCGGCTTCGGCGAAGGCGGCATGCCCGTGGGCCTGCAGCTCATCGGCAACTACTTCCAGGAAAGCCGTCTGCTCAACGCCGCGCACCGCCTGCAGCAGGCGACCGACTTCCACCTCCGCCAGCCGGGAGGCCTGTGACATGACCACCAGCAAACTGATCCACGGCTACGAGGTCGTCATTGGCTTCGAGACCCACACCCAGCTCGCCACGCAATCGAAGATCTTCAGCCGCGCGCCCACGGCCTTCGGCGCCGAGCCCAACACCCAGGCCTGCGCGGTGGACCTAGCCCTGCCCGGCACGCTGCCGGTGATGAACCGCGAGGCCGTGGCCTGCGCTATCAAATTAGGACTTGCACTCGGCTCCACGATTGCGCCAGAGAGCATTTTTGCCCGCAAGAACTACTTCTACCCGGATCTGCCCAAGGGTTACCAGATCAGCCAGTTCGAGATCCCCGTGGTGCAGGGCGGCGAGGTGTCGTTCTACCTGGGCGACGAGAAGAAGACCGTGCGCCTGGTGCGCGCCCACCTGGAGGAAGACGCGGGCAAGTCGCTGCACGAGGACTTCATCGGCCAGAGCGGCATCGACCTGAACCGCGCCGGCACGCCGCTGCTGGAGATCGTGACCGAGCCGGACATCCGCTCCAGCGAGGAAGCCGTGGCCTACGCCAAGGAGCTGCACAAGATCGTCACTTGGATCGGCATCTGCGACGGCAACATGCAAGAGGGCAGCTTCCGCTGCGACGCCAACGTGTCCGTGCGCAAGCCCGGCCAGCCGCTGGGCACGCGCCGCGAGATCAAGAACCTGAACTCGTTCAAGAACATGCAGCAGGCGATCGACTACGAGATCCGCTGGCAGATCGAGGAGATCGAGGACGGCCGCGCGATCCAGCAGGCCACGGTGCTGTTCAACCCCGACACCGGCGAGACGCGTTCCATGCGCACCAAGGAAGACGCTGCCGACTACCGCTACTTCCCCGACCCGGACCTGCCGCCGCTACAGATTTCGCAGCACTGGGTCGATGAACAGCGGGCGCTGATGCCCGAATTGCCGCGCGCCATGGCGGCGCGCTTCGTGGCCGACTACGGCCTGCCGGAATACGACGCCACGACGCTCACGCAGTCCAAGGCGATGGCGGCCTACTTCGAAGAGGCGGCGAAGGCCAGCGGCAGCCCCAAGCTGGTCAGCAACTGGATCATGGGCGAGGTCTCGCGCCGCGTGAACGCAGGCGAGCTGGACATCGCCGCCGCGCCGGTGAACGCTGCGCAGCTCGCGGCCCTGGTGCGGCGCATCGCCGACGGCACCATCTCCAACAACGCCGGCAAGCAGGTGTTCGAGGCGCTGTGGACCGGAGAGGGCCAGGACGTGGACGCCGTCATCGAGGCCAAGGGCCTCAAGCAGATGAACGACTCCGGCGCGCTGGAGAAGATCATCGACGAGGTGATCGCCGCCAACCCGGCCAACGTGGAGCAGTTCAAGGCGGGCAAGGACAAGGCGTTCAACGCCCTGGTCGGCCAGGCCATGAAGGCGAGCAAGGGCAAGGCCAACCCGCAACAGGTCAACGACCTGCTGCGCGCGCGACTCGCGGCGCTCTGAGCGCCGCTTCAGCCCCGGCAAACGACAACGGCCTCCTCGGAGGCCGTTTTTCTTGGGGTGCGGCGCAGCGTCAGGCCACTCTCTTCGGCGCCCGTTGGCACCGCAGCGGCTCAGGGCGCGCGGGTGCCCGGCACGGCCGCGTTCTGCGCCGCCCATAGCACGCGCAGCTGGGCCAGTTCGGCGTCGAAGCGCTGGTGCACGCGCCGCTTTTCCTGGTCCTGCGCGTCGATGAAGCGCCGCTGCTCGGCCAGTCCGTCGTCGATCTCGGCCAGTTGGCGGCGCAGCGGCAGGGGGGCCTTGGACGGGTCCTTGCGGTAGAACTCCATCTCGCCGTCGAGCTTGCGGCGGTCGCGCTGCAGATCATCTGCCCGCTTGTTCGCCACGGCCACGACCTCGTCGATCTGTTGCAGGGCCGCTGCGCGCTCCACATCGTGGGCCGCCTTGTCCGGGTAGCGGGTCACCAGGGCGCGCTCGCGGCGGCGCTCCTCGGCGATGCGCGCGCGTTCCTCGGCCTCCTTGCGGCGCTCGGCCTCCTGGGCCGCGCGCTCCAGTTCGGTCAGGGTCGGGCCGAGGCGGCGGCGCTCCAGGCCCGTGCCGTCCAGCACGCGCTGCTCACGGTCCACGCACTCGGCAATGGGCCGGTCCGCCGTCAGGCGGCGGCCCTGGCGGTCCACGCAGGAGTAGACCTGCCCGGAAGACGGGGGCTGCTGCGCCCAGGCGTAGCCGCCCAGCACCGCCAGCAGAAGGAAACCCGGGATCGCTCGCATCAACTCGGCCGCTCCTTGTGTGTCCGTTGCCTGTGTGCCGGGCCGCAGGGCCCGGCCCCGGCTCAGCCTTCCTGAACGCCGTAGCGCTGGCGGTAGGCCAGCACGCGCTCGTGGTGGCCGTGCACCTCGGCGCCGCCACCCTCCTGGGCCAGATACTGCAGCAAATCCGACAGCTTGGCGATGGTGCACACCTGCATGCCCAGGGTGTTGCGCACGTACTGCACGGCGCTGTGGTCCACGTCCTGTCCGTTCTCGGTGGCCTTTTCCTGGCGGTCCAGCGCAATCGCCATGGCATGCGGGGTGGCGCCTGCGGCACGGATCAGGGCGATGGATTCGCGCGCGGCGGTGCCGGCGGACATGACATCGTCCACGATCAGCACGCGGCCCTGCAGCGGCGCGCCGACCAGCGTGCCGCCCTCGCCATGGTCCTTGGCCTCCTTGCGGTTGTAGGCGAAGGGCACGTTGCGGCCATGGCGGGCCAGCTCCACGGCGACCGTCGCGGCCAGCGGAATGCCCTTGTAGGCAGGGCCGAAGACCATGTCGAACCCGACGCCGCTGGCGATCAGCGCTTTTGCATAGAATTCCGCGAGCCGGCCCATCTTGGCACCGTCGTCGAACAGCCCCGCGTTGAAGAAATACGGGCTCATGCGGCCGGCCTTGGTCTTGAATTCGCCAAAGCGCAGCACGCCCGATTCCACGGCGAACCGCACGAACGCCTGCGCCAGACGGTCCTTGTCTTCTTCTTTTGCCAGCGCTTGCGCGTTGTCAGTCACCATGGATGCTTCCTTGTTCAAGTTAACCAGCCTCAACCTCAACGGCATCCGCTCCGCAGCCTCCAAGGGGGTCGTGGAATGGATCGCCGCGACCCGGCCGGATTGTATTTGCGTGCAGGAGATCAAGGCCCAGTCGGCCGACATCCAGGGGCGCTTCGAGGAGCTGGCGGGCCTGAAGGGCCACTTCCAGTTCGCAGCCAAGAAAGGCTACTCCGGCGTGGGCATCTACACGCGGCACGAACCGAGCGATGTCGTCGTGGGCTATGGCTCGACGGAGTTCGACGCCGAGGGGCGCTACGTGGAAGTGCGCTTCGACACGCCGGCCCGCAAGCTGTCCATCATCAGCGCCTACTTCCCCAGCGGCTCCTCGGGCGAGGAGCGGCAGCTGGCCAAGTACCGCTTCCTGGCCGAATTCCACCCGCACCTGATGCGCCTGAAGGCCGAGCGCGAGTTCATCCTGTGCGGCGACATCAACATCGCCCACCAGCAGATCGACCTGAAGAACTGGCGCAGCAACCAGAAGAACAGCGGCTTCCTGCCCGAAGAGCGGGCCTGGATGACCCAGCTGCTGCACACCACCGAGGTGACCGGTGGCCTCATCGACGTCTATCGCCGCCTGCAGCCCACCGCCACCGACACCGCCTACACCTGGTGGAGCAACCGGGGCCAGGCCTACGCCAACAACGTGGGATGGCGGCTCGACTACCACCTGGCCACGCCGGCGATCGCCGCGCTGGCGCGCACCGAAGAGATCTACAAGCAGCAGAAGTTCTCGGACCACGCGCCCATCACCGTGGGCTACGACCTGGCGCTGTGACGGTGGGTGGTGGGCAGGAAGCGGCCGGCCGCGCGCCGCACCGCCGACCTGCGGAGCACACCGGCCACCGCTACTGAATTAGTAGCTATCTGCGCTTGATGGACGGGCGCCAGAGGCCATTTTCACTAGTAACAGCGGGACATCACAGCCGTAAGCTCCCCAGACCGGGCGCCGCCCACACCGGAGCCGGCACGGTACGGCGGGGCGCGCTCCCTGCAACCTGGACCCCCGGTCCCCGCCCGCCACGGCTGCCGCGCCCGGCGCGCCGGATCAGTCCGCAGCCACGCGGTTGCGCCCCCGGTCCTTGGCGCGGTAGAGCGCGCGGTCGGCCATGCGCAGCAGGCCGGCGACGGTGTCGGCCTCTTCCTCCTCGCCGCCCGCCACATCGCGCGCAGGGCGGCGCGTCACCGCGCCCACGCTGACGGTCACGTGGCCGCAGGGGCTTTCCGGGTGCGGCAGGCGCAGGGCATCGACGGCGGCACGCAGCCGTTCGGCCACGGCCAGGGCGCCCTCTTCGTCGGTGGAGGAGAGGATGACGACGAACTCCTCGCCACCGTAGCGGCTCACGACATCGCCCGGCCGGCTGGCGCCCTCCGCGAGCACCGCGGCCACGGCGCGCAGGCACTCGTCACCGGCGATATGGCCCAGGCGGTCGTTGTAGGGTTTGAAATAGTCCACATCGGCCATGCAGACCGACAGCGGGCGCTGCTCTCGGCGCGCCCGGGCGATCTCCCGCGACAGGCGCTCGTCGAGGTAGCGCCGGTTGTACAGGCCGGTGAGGTAGTCCTGCTGGGCGTAGTGTTCCAGACGGTAGTTGGCCTCGGTGAGCTGCTGCTCGACCTGCTTGCGCCGCGTGATGTCCGTCCACGCGACGGACAGCCCGATCACCCGGCCCAGCGCATCGTTCATTGCGGAGGACACCGCGTAGAACCACTGGCCCTGCCATTCGAACTCATGGTCTTCCAGCGGTTGCCCTTCCTGCAGGCATTGCAGCCCCGCAGCCATGCGCTCCCAGGCCGCCGGGAACAGCCGGGCCAGCAGCGTGCCCCGGAGGCCGTCGGTGGAGCCGCCCAGCATCTGGGCCATGGCCTGGTTGAGCAGCACCAGCCGGCCGTCCAGGTCGACCGTGCACAGCGCCACCGGCGCCGTGTCGTAGATGCCTTCCAGCTGCAGGAAGCGCTCGCCCAGATCCGACAGATCCCGGTCGATGCCGCGGTAGCCGCGCAGGCTGCCGTCGGGCGCGAACAGCGGCACGCCGCTGGTCTCGAGCACGACGAGGCGGCCGTCCGGACGCACGTTGCGGTTGATCAGGCCCGAAAAAGGCCGGGCCGCCGAGACGATGGTGCCGAAGGCGCGGCCCACCCGCTCGGCCTCGGCCGGTGGCATGAAGTCGAAAGGGGTCTTGCCGATCACCTCCGCAGGCGTGCGCCCCAGCAGCTGCGTGACCATGGCCGAGCAGTAGGTGTAGCGGCCCTGCGCATCCACTTCCCAGATCCAGTCGGAGTTGTGGTCGAGGATGTCCTGCAGCCGTTCGAGATCCTCCAGGCTGGCCAGGGGAAAGATGGGACGGGAACTCATGCCCGCGATCCTAGTGCAGCCGCAGGCACCGGCAGCACCGGGCCCGCGCCTGCTGCCGCGCGCGCTTCAGCAAGCACGGCCCCGCACCGCCGCGGCGATCTGCTGCGCCAGCTGCCGGACGGCGGCCTGGTGCGCCTCGGCCAGGCCCGCCGGATCGGCCGGCGCATCCAGCGCGATGCGGCTGCTGCAGGTCAGCCGGGTGGGAGTGTCTGACGAGAGATTGGCGGCCCAGTCGCTGTCCAGCAGCAACTGCCGGCCGGGCCAGGCGTCGAGCCGGCGCACTTCCACCTTGATGCGCCATACCGCCGTGCCCGGCTGGCGCGGCAGGCCGGCGGTGTCCGGCGCGCCCAGCTGGGATGCGAGCTGCGCGGACAACGCTGCCTGCAGTTCATCGCTGAGCGGGCTGGCCCAGCGTTGGCGGTCCAGCACGGCCACGCCGGCGTCGCCCTGGCGCACCACCAGCTGCGAGCGGTCGAGCATCTCGGGCATGCCCACGGGCAGCACTTCGATCAGGAACGGCGCGCGCGGCGCGGCGGCGGCTTCTGCCGGGGCGGTCGAAGCGAGCGTGTAGTACTGGACCGGTGCGGAAGAGCAGGCCGCCAGCGCGGCCAGGCCCAGCACGGCTGCGGCGGTGCGAAGAATGCGCGGCTTCATCGGTTCGTCTCCTGAAGGGGCTTGCGGGGAAGGGGCGACACGGCCTGCGGCTGCAGCGGCGCGTCCTTCGGGCGGCCGCTGAACAGCGATTCAGGATGCTCGCCGAGCAGATCGGTCAGTGAGCGCACCGAGCGGGCGGTGCGGCGCAGTTCCTGCAGCGTCTGGCCCAGGTCCTGCCGCAGGGGCGCATCTTCGGACACCAGCTCCTGCGCAGCGCCCAGGGCCTGCTGCGCGCTGCGCATGGTGTTGGCGGCCTCGGGCAGCACCTCGCCATTGACCTGGCCCAGCGTCTGGTCGAAGGTGCCGAGCGTCTTGTCCAGCGTGCCCAAGGTCTTGTTCATCGTGCCCAGCGAGGCATCGAGGTTGCGCCCGATGGAGTCGAGCGGCATCTTCTCGACCTTGGCGACGATGCTGCCGATCTGCTCCTGCAGCTTGTCGAATTCGCCGCGCACGGTGGGCAGCACCAGCGGGCGTGCCGCCACGTCGAAAGGCACGGACGGCGTGTTGCGGATGAAGTCGAGCGAAACGTAGAGCTGGCCCGTCAGGATGTTGGCCGACTTGGCCTGAGCCCGCAGGCCGTTGGCCACCATGATCTTCAGGAACTGCGCGCCCTGCTCGTCGGCCGTGCCCTGCAGATTGGGCAGCTTCTGCAGCACCTTGCCCAGACGTTCCGGGAAGACCTCGGTGTCCACCACCGACAGGAACCGGCGGCGGGTGGCGTCGTAGTCCAGCTGGATGGACGTCACGTGCCCCAGGTCGATGCCCGAGAACTCGACCGGTGCGCCCACGGCGAGGCCGCGCAGCGACTGCTCGAAGTACAGACGGATCTGCTGCGCCGGGCCGTCGGGCGGCGCCAGCGCGGCCTGTTGGTCCTTCTCCAGCGGGAAGCGGGCGTTCTCGGGTGCCGGCTCGCCGCCTTGCGCGCCAGGCTGCGCGGCGAACGCGATGCCGCCCGCCAGCACCGTGGCGAGCGACTGGGTGTTGAGCTTGAGGCCGCTGGCGCTGAGCGACACATCCACGCCGCTGGCGTTCCAGAAGCGGGCATTGGTGGTGACGAACTTGTCGTACGGTGCATCGATGAACACCTGCACGCTGACCCCGCGGCCATCTTCGTCGAGGTTGTAGGCGGCCACCCGCCCGACCTGGATGCGCCGGTAGTACACCGGCGAGCCGATGTCCAGCGAGCCGAGATCGTCCGCCCGGACGACGAAGGTGCGGCCGGGCATGCCGCCGATGACGGGCGGGGGCGTTTCCAGTCCCGTGAACTCGCGGCCGGATTCCTCCGACGTTCCCTCGTCCACGCCGATGTAGGCGCCGGACAGCAGCGTGTCGATGCCCGAGACGCCGCCCGCCCCGATGCGCGGGCGCACCACCCAGAAACGCGAGTCGGCGCGCGCCAGGCCCGCCGCGTTCTTCACCAGCGACACGGTCACGACCACGTGCGAGCGGTCCTCGCTCAGCGCGATGGCCGACACGCCCCCGACCGTGACGTCCTTGTATTTCACCGGCGTCTTGCCCGCCTCCAGGCCGGCCGCGGTCTTGAACCGGATCTTCACCTCCGGCCCGTTGGCATACCAGGCGTGGACGAGCATCGACAGGCCGATCAGGCAGGCGATCACCGGCACCAGCCACACCGGCGACACGCGCCAGCGCGAGCGCGCGATATCGGGGCCGGCCAGTTCCGGCGGGGGAAGGGGTGTGCTACTCATGGTTCTCTCCGTCCCACGTCAGCCGGGGATCGAAACTCATCGACGACAGCATGGTGAGGATCACCACCATGCCGAAGAAAAGGATGCCGATGCGCGGCTCGATGTCGCTCAGCGCATGGAACTTCACCAGGGCCGCGACGATGGCCACCACCAGCACGTCCAGCATGGACCAGTAGCCGATCATCTCCACCATCCGGTACATGCGGGCCCGCTCGCGCATGGCCCAGGTGCTGCGCCGCTGGGCGGTCACCAGCAGCAGGCCCAGCACCAGGAACTTGGTGCACGGCACCGCCACGCTGGCGATGAAGATCACCAGGGCGATCCCGTACGAGCCCGACTGCCAGAACTGCAGCACGCCCCCCATGATGGTGCTGTCTGCACCATCGCCCAGCATGCGCGTGTACATGACGGGCAGGACGTTGGCCGGGATATAGAACACCACCGCGGCCAGCAGCAGGGCCCAGGCCCGTGCGATGCTGTCCGGCCGGCGGCGGTGCAACGGGGCGCCGCAACGGGGGCAGCCCGCGCGCGGGGAGGCGTCCAGCCAGTCCTCGCAGACCAGCCCGCAGTCGTGGCAGGCCACCACGCCCAGGCGGCGGGCGGTGGCGGGGGGCGCAGCGAACTCAGGCATCGGCCTCCCGCGGAGCGGTCAGGTCCCAGAGCCAGTGGATGTCGCGGTTGGCGATCAGGGTGAGCAGCACCATCAACGCCGCGGTGGCCCAGATGCCCGGCCCCGGAGCCACCTGCATGTAGCTGGACAGCTTGATCACCGCCACCAGAATGCCCAGCATGCACACCTCGATCATGCTCCACGGCCGCAGCGCCACCAGCATGCGCATGGCCTGCGCGAAGCCCGGTGCTCGCCGGCCCCGCCGGGCGTACAGCAGTACCCACAGCAGCAGCATGATCTGCAGGAAGGGCACCAGGATGATGGACAGCGCCGTCGGCACCGCGATGGGTGCGGCCGCGCCATGCACCAGCGCCGCCACCGACTGCCACAGCGTGGCCTCGTTGTGTAGCCCCTGCAGGCTGATGCGGACGATGGGGTAGACATTGGCGATCAGGAACACGATGGCCGCCGCCACGGTGAGCGCGAGCCAGCGCTCGACATCCAGCCCGCTGGCCCGGTACAGGACCGCGCCGCACCGGCTGCAGCGCGCCACTTCCCCTGCGGCCAGGGGCCGGCGCGCATAGACAGCGTCGCAGTGCTCGCAGACCGTGAGTCCGGGAAAGATCTTCATCGGGGCACCAGAAGAGGCGAATAGGAGGGAAAACGACGCTGGAAAAAATAGACGTATTGTTCTAGTCTAGGCGAAAATCGAAAGCAATACCCGGCCGCCGCCAAGCGCTGTCGGCTGGTTCCTACGACGCACCTCCCCCACCTCGCTGCCGCCCATGGCCACCCGCAAACCCCGTGCCGCCGCTCCCCCCGTTTCGCCGCCCCCGGCCGGCGCGCAGGCCGCCGCGCCCGGT
>JAEWPH010000048.1 GCA_023460715.1 Pseudomonadota bacterium
GCCGCAGACCGCCCGCAAAGGCCACTGCCCGAAGGGTTGGAGCGAAATCGGGCGATTAGAGGCCCCGGCTGCGTGCATGGGCACGAGCCCATGCGGCGCACCCGACGCCTCCACTCATCCCGATTGCGCTCCAACGCGACGCCTGCGAGATCGTAAACACGTTCTAAAGCCGTCGGCACGCCGCGCCGGGCGACAGCGGCATGGCATCGCCCGCCAATCGGCAGGGCTTGCATGCGCAGCCGCGATGGCGGCGCGGCGGGGCTTGGGCGTGGGCTGGGGGGCTCCGTCGGCGCGACAAGGCCCGCCGCGCACTGCGCTATTATATTTACAGCAAGAAGCGCTTGCCTATCAAGCGCTACAGCCCAATTTGATTCAAACCGGGTAGGTTCCCGGAATCAGAATGCCCCGGTCCACGTTCTGGATGTTGGTGTGGCCGCAGAACGCCATGGTCACGTCCAGCTCCTTGTGGATCAACTGCAGCGCGCGGGTGACGCCGGCCTCGCCGTAGGCACCCAGCCCGTAGGCCATGGCGCGGCCGATCATGGTGCCCCGCGCCCCCAGCGCCCAGGCCTTGAGCACGTCCTGGCCGGAGCGGATGCCGCCGTCCATCCACACCTCGATGTGCGAGCCCACCGCATCGACGATGGCGGGCAGCGCGTGGATGGACGAGGGCGCGCCGTCCAGCTGGCGCCCGCCGTGGTTGCTGACGACGATGGCGTCGGCGCCCGCGGCCACGGCCAGCTGTGCGTCCTCGGCATCCATGATGCCCTTCAGGATCAGCTTGCCGCCCCACTGCTCCTTCACCCAGCGCACATCGG
The DNA here is from genome assembly GCA_023460715.1 of Pseudomonadota bacterium. GTDB lineage: Bacteria > Pseudomonadota > Gammaproteobacteria > Burkholderiales > Burkholderiaceae_C > Paracidovorax. The sequence continues at coordinate 819 of JAEWPH010000048.1, forward strand.
CCCACGACAGGCGCGGGTCGAACTGCTCGTTGGTCCACGCAGCCAGCGAGCGCATATCGCTCACGCCCTTCACGTGGCCCACCAGGTTGCGGAAAGTGCGCCGCTGCGTGCCGGCCATGCCTAGGCACCACTGCGGCTTGGTCATCAGGTTGAGGATGTTCTTGAGCGTGGGCCGCGGCGGCGCCGTGAGACCGTTCTTGATGTCCTTGTGGCGCTGGCCGATCACCTGCAGGTCGAGCGTGAGCACCAGCGCGCTGCACTTCGCGTCCTTGGCGCGCTGGATCATGCGGGCCATGGCGTCGCGGTCGCGCATCATGTACAGCTGGAACCAGAACGGCGCCGTGGTGTGCTCGGCGATGTCCTCGATGGAGCAGATGCTCATGGTGGACAGCGTGAACGGAATGCCGAACTTCTCGGCCGCGCGCGCGGCATGGATCTCGCCGTCGGCATGCTGCATGCCCGTCAGGCCCACGGGCGCGATGGACACCGGCATGGAGACGGCCTGCCCCACCATGGTGGACGCGGTGGTGCGGCCCTCCATGTTCACGGCCACGCGCTGGCGCAGCTTGATGCGGTGAAAGTCTTCGGAGTTGGCGCGGTAGGTGCCTTCGGTCCACGAGCCCGAGTCGGCGTAGTCGTAGAACATGCGCGGCACGCGCCGCTCGGCGATCACGCGCAGGTCTTCGATGGTGGTGATTTTGGACAGATCGGGCACGGGCGGTCTCTCTGGTGGCGGTGTCTTGCAGGTAATCGCGCATCGTAGTCGCCACCGCCTCGCACCTGCGTGAAGGCTTTTGCGGGGGTGTTGAAAATTTTGCAGCACCGCCAAGGACTCCCCGTAGCGCACCCAGGCCCTTGCCATGCGCGGGTTCGCCACCAGCGGCAGCCGCGGAACCGGCTCCGCCGGGCCGCTGGCTGCGTCCCCCCTTCCCGCGCGATAGCGCGAGAGAAGGGGCTGAAGGCCGCGGCTCCGAGCCTGCCTGCGCAGGCTTGGACGTGCCTGAAGGGCTGCCGCCTCTGGCGGCTGCACGGAGGCGCGGAGCGCCACAGGGGGTTGTCACCGGCTCCGTGCCAGCGCCACGCCCGCGATCGCCACCACGAATCCCACCAGCTGCACGGCCGACAGCGTCTCGTCGAAGATCAGCCAGGCCTGCAGCGCCGACAGGGGCGGCACGGCCAGCAGCAGCGCCGTGGTGCGCGTGGCCTCGCCGTGGCGCATCAGCCAGATCAGCAGCGTGGCCCCGCCGATGGACAGCACCAGCACGGCGAACGCCAGGTAGCCCCACAGCAGCGGCGTGTTGTCCCAGTGCGGCTGGCCGAAGACCAGCGCCATGGCGGCCAGCACCAGCACCGCGCCCACGTTCTGCACCGCGCTGGCACTGCGCAGGTCGCCCGTGGCCAGCGGCGACTTCTGCACCATGGAGCCCACCGTGAGCGCCAGAATGCTGCCCGCCGCCACCAGCACCACGGGCAGCGACAGCGCGCCGGCATCGGTGGCCTGCAGGCGCGGCAGCAGCACCAGCGCCACCCCGCCGAAGCCCAGCGCCAGGCCAGCCCACGTCCGCCCGGACAGGCGCTTGTGCAGCACCGCCACCGCGATCAGCGCGGTGAACAGCGGCTGCAGCGCACCGATGAGCGACATGATGCCGGCCGGCAGCCCCTGCGCCATGGCCCACCAGCTCGGGCCCAGGTACAGCCCGCTCATCAGCGCACCGGCCAGCAGGTGCCAGCCGATGCGGCGCGCCCCGCGCGGCCAGGCCACGCGCGCCCACAGCGCCGCGGCCGTGAACGCCGAGGCCACGCACACGAAGCGGGCCGCCAGGAACCAGAACGGATCGGCATGCGCGGCCACGCCGCGGCCCACCAGGAAGCCGGTGGACCAGATCAGGACGAACAGCAGGGGAGCGGCGGTGGACACGGACGACCTTCAGAGGCGGCAAGGCTGGGCAGTGTAGGCCGCGCGCGCCGATCGCGCCGGGCCGCCTGCGCGCAGCGGCCGCGCCC
>JAEWPH010000049.1 GCA_023460715.1 Pseudomonadota bacterium
CGTTCACACCGCCCCTACAGATCGCTACATTATTGATAGCTTATAGCGCCTTCCAGATAAGCGCTGCAGCCCTAAAACACCCTGAATCCGGAGCGCTACACGCTCCGGGCCTCAGACGAACATGCCGCCCGACGCCTCGATGCGCTGCGCGTTCACCCAGCCCGTGCCCGGCTGCAGCAGCGCCGCGATCACGCCGCCGATGTCGTCCGGCAGGCCCACGCGGCCCAGCGCCGTCTGCCCGGCGATGAAGGCGTTGAGCTGCGCGTTGTCCCGCACGGCCCCGCCGCCGAAGTCGGTCTCGATCGCGCCCGGAGCCACCACGTTCACCGCGATGCCGCGCGCGCCCAGTTCCTTGGCCAGGTAGCGCGTCAGCACCTCCACCCCGCCCTTCATGGCCGCGTAGGCGGCGTAGCCCGGCAGCGCGAACCGCGCCAGGCCCGAGGACACGTTCAGGATGCGCCCACCGTCGTTCATCAGCGGCAGCAGCTTCTGCGTCAGGAAGAACACGCCCTTGAGGTGGATGTTGACCATGTCGTCGAACTGCGCCTCGGTCGTTTCCATGAAACCGGCATGCACGCCGACGCCGGCGTTGTTCACCAGGAAGTCGAAGCGTTCGCGTTGCCAGTGGCGCGCCAGCACCTCCCGCACCTGCCCGGCGAAGTCGGCAAAGGTGGCGCTTTGGGCCACGTCCAGCGGCAGCGCCACGGCGCGGCGGCCCAGGGCCTCGATCTCGGCCACCACGGCCTGCGCCTCGGCAGCCTGGCTGCGGTAGGTAAGGATCACATCGGTACCGGAACGCGCCACATGCAGCGCTGCATTGCGGCCCAGGCCGCGGCTGGCGCCGGTGATGAGGGCGATGGTCGGATGGCGGCCGGCATCGGTGGCGGCAGGGGAAGAGGCGGCGGTAGAGGCCATGGCGAAATCCTTTCAGATGCGTAGAAAGAGGAAGCGATGGACTGGAGTCTATTGACGTATCAGCAGTCCATAAATCCCGCAAAATCGATCACATCGTTCACACCACCCGAACAATGAACCCCTTCGACCGCATGCAGATCTTTGTCCGCGTGGCCGAGCTGGCCAGCTTCACGCAGGCCGCCGAGGCGCTGGGCATCCCCAAGGGCAGCGCCTCCACCGCCGTGCAACAGCTGGAAGCGCAGCTGGGCACGCGCCTGCTGCACCGCACCACGCGCCGCGTGCAGCCCACCCAGGACGGACAGGCCTACTACGAGCGCTGCAAGGATCTGCTGGCCGACGTGGACGATCTGCAGTCCATGTTCCAGCACGCCGAGGGCGCCGGCGGCCTGCGCGGGCGGGTGCGCATCGACATGTCCACGGGCATGGCGCGCAACGTGGTTGTGCCGCGGCTGCCCGCGCTGATCGCGCGCCACCCGGCGCTGGAGGTGGAGCTGAGCAGCACCGAGCGCCGCGTGGACGTGGTGCGCGAGGGCTTCGACTGCGTGCTGCGCACCGGCGCAGTGGTGGACAGCAGCCTCATCGCCCGCCCGCTGGGCCTGGCCCGGCTCGTCAACTGCGTGAGCCCGGCATACCTGCGCGACCATGGCGCGCCCCGCACGCTGGCCGACCTGGCCGGCCACCGGCTGGTGCACTTCGTGAACACGCTGGGCGCACGCTCCACCGGCTTCGAAGCGCTGGTGGACGGCGCGCTGGTCTCAACGCCCATGCCAGGCGCGCTCACGGTCAACAACGCCGAGGCATACATGGCCGGCTGCCTGGCCGGGCTGGGCATCATCCAGGTGCCTCGCCTGGGGGTGGTGGACCTGCTGGCGCGCGGCGAGCTGGTGGAGGTGCTGCCGCAATACGCCGCTCCGCCCATGCCGCTCACGCTGATGTATGCGAACCGCCGCAACCTGCCGCGCCGCGTGCGCACGGTGATGGACTGGCTGGCGGAGGTGGTGGCCGCGCACCTGGCCGAGGATGGCGCGCCCGCGCCCCCGCTTCAGCCCCCGCCGGCAGCCGCCACCGCCACCTGACCCTTCCACTGCCGGGGCGATTGACCCGCGTGCGCCTTGAACGCACGCGAGAGCGCGGCCTCGCTGCCGTAGCCCACCTCGGCGGCGATCAGCTTGAGCGGCCGCCCGCGCTGCAGCGCCTTCTGCGCCAGCCCGATCCGCCAGCCCTGCAGGTACTGCCCCGGCGTCAGCCCGACCGTGTCGCGGAAGGTGCCGGCAAATACGGTGCGCGACATGCCCGCCGCCTGCGCCAGCTGGTCCAGCGTCCAGTCCTGCTGGGGCGCCTCGTGCATCGCCACCAGCGCGCTGCGCAGGCGCGGGTGCGAGAGGCCGGACAGCAGGCCGCCCTGTACCGCGCCGCTTTCCATCAGCTGGCGCAGAACCTGGATCATCACGACCTCGAACAAGCGCTCGACCAGGGCGACGCGCCCGCAGCGCTGCTCGAAAGCCTCCTCGAACAGCAGCGACAGGATGGGCTCCGCGCCGGCGATCGCGTCGAGCGGCAGGCAGACCACATCGGGCAGGGCCGATGCGATCGGGTTGCCCGCACCGCCTTCGAAGGAGAGATTGGCGCACACCATGTCCGCGCCGTGCTCCGGGTCGGTCACGAAGCGGTGGGTGAGCGGCCGCGGGAACAGCAGCAGGCTCGGCTGCCGGACCTGCAGCACCTCGGTGCCGTGACGCACCTCGACGGCGCCGCTGCGCACCAAGTGCATCTGCCCGCGCGCGCCATCGCTTTCCAGCTGGTTGATCCCGCACAGCGCTCCAGCATTGAACACCTGCGCATGCACGGGGAAGTGCGCCATCAAGGCAGCCAGTCGATCGGCCATTCCGAACTCCAAGTCAATTTTTCCGAACTTTACATCACCTATGGTTCGGCCCGGGCGCGCAAACTACATCTCACCGGGCGATACCCGCCCGCCTCTCGCAACCCCCTTCAAGGAGTCTCCGCCATGTCCATCGAAAAAGTTCTGTACGCCGCCACCGCCACCGCTACCGGAGGCCGCGAAGGCCGCGCCACCTCTGCCGACGGCGTGCTGAACGTGCAACTGTCCACGCCCCGCGAACTGGGCGGCGCCGGCGGCCCCGGCACCAACCCCGAGCAGCTGTTCGCGGCCGGCTATTCGGCCTGCTTCCTGGGCGCACTGAAGTTCGTGGCCGGCCAGCAGAAGGTGGCTCTGCCGGCCGCCACCACCGTTACCGGCAAGGTCGGCATCGGACAGATCCCCACGGGCTTCGGCATCGAGGCGCACCTGACCATCGCCGCCCCCGGCCTGGACCGGAGCACGCTGCAGGCGCTGGTGGACCAGGCGCACATCGTCTGCCCCTATTCCAACGCCACCCGCGGAAACATCGACGTCGCGCTCGTCATCGCCGACTGACCCGCCCAGACCAGCCCCGTCCCCCCCTACCGACAGGAAACATACGCCATGAACTTCTCTCGCCGCCTCTTCTCCGCCCCGCTGCTCGCCGTCGCGCTGCAGGCCGCATTCTCCGCACACGCAGCCCCCGCCGCCCAGCCGGCCGCCCCGGCCCGCGCAACCGCCCAGGCCACCGTCGAAGGCGACTACATCGTCACCCGCGACAACGTGCGGCTGTACTACAAGGACTGGGGCCCGAAGAACGGCCCGGTCGTCACCTTCAGCCACGGCTGGCCGCTCAATGCAGACAGCTGGGAATCGCAGATGATCTTCCTGGCCTCAAAGGGCTACCGCGTGGTGGCGCATGACCGCCGCGGCCATGGTCGCTCCAGCCAGCCCTGGGACGGCAACGACATGGACCACTATGCGGATGACCTGGCGGCCGTGATCGAAGCGCTGGACCTGAAGGACATCACCGCCGTGGGCTTTTCCACCGGCGGCGGCGAGGTGGCGCGCTACATCGGCCGCCACGGCACGGCGCGCGTCAAGAAGGCCGTGCTGGTCAGCGCCGTGCCCCCGCTGATGCTGCGCACCGCCGACAACCCCGGCGGCCTGCCCATCGAGGTCTTCGACGGCCTGCGCAAGGCCTCGCTGGAGAACCGCTCGCAGCTGTACCTGGACTTGGCCTCCGGCCCGTTCTACGGCTACAACCGCCCGGGCGCCCAGAAGTCGCAGGGGCTGATCGACAGCTGGTGGGCACAGGGCATGCAGGCCGGCCACAAGAACACGTACGACTCCATCGCCGCTTTCTCGGCCACCGACTTCCGCGCCGACCTGAAGAAGTTCGACGTGCCCACGCTGGTGATCCATGGCGACGACGACCAGATCGTGCCCATCGGCGTCTCGGGCCAGGCCTCGGCCGCGCAGATCAAGGGGGCGCAGCTCATCGTGTACCCGGGCGCGCCGCACGGCCTGACCGATACGCACAAGGACCGCTTCAACCAGGACCTGCTGAACTTCCTGAAGAAGTGAAGTGAAGGGACGTGAGCCAGCGGCGCGGCGCCTCGCCCGATGGCCCGCGCCGCGGCGCTCACACGCCCAGGTACAGGCGCCGCGCCACGGCATCGGCCGCCAGGTCGGCCATGGACGCGGCGTGCACGATCTGGCCTTTTTCCAGCACGTAGGCGCGGTCGGCCACCGCCTCGGCCAGGGCCAGGTTCTGTTCGCACAGCAGGATGCCAATGCCCTGGCTCTTCAGCTGCAGGATGGTCTGCGCCATCTGCTCCACGATGATCGGCGCCACGCCCTCGGAGGGCTCGTCCAGCAGCACCGCCAGCGGCTGGCCCATCAGCGTGCGGGCCACGGTGAGCATCTGTTGCTCGCCGCCGCTCATGCGCCCGCCGGGGCGGCGGGGCATCTCGCCCAGGTTGGGAAACAGGGCGAAGAGCCGCTCGGGCGTCCAGACCGGCGCGGCGCTGCCGTCGGGCCAGCGGCGCGCGGGCTGGCGGCCCACCTCCAGGTTCTCCAGCACGGTCAGGTCGGTGAAGATGCGGCGCTCTTCCGGCACGTAGCCCAGACCGAGGCGCGCGATCTGGTGGGGCGCCTGGCGCGACACATCGCGGCCCATGAAGCGCACGGCGCCCTCGCGGCGCTGCAGCAGCGCCGCGATGCCTTTCAAGGTGGTGGACTTGCCTGCGCCGTTGCGGCCCATCAGTGCCACGACCTCCCCGCGCCCTACCTCCAGGCTGACGCCGAACAGGATCTGCGCGGCGCCGTACCAGGCGTTCAGGCCTTCGACCTGCAGCAGCGGCGCATCGCCTTTCACGGGGGTGGCGGCACTCATGGCGTGGCTCCTGAGGCGGCGGGCTTGCGTTCGCCGATGCGGCCGGTACCCAGGTAGGCGGCCTGCACCTGCGGGTCGCCCTGGATGGCGGCGGGCGGGCCTTCGGCCAGGATGCGGCCGCGCACCAGCACCAGCACGCGGTCGGCATGCTGGAAGACCACGTCCATGCTGTGCTCGGTGAACAGCACGCCCATGCGGCGCTCCTGCGCCAGCTCGCGCGTGAGCGCCATCAGCGCCAAGCGCTCGGCGGGCGCCATGCCGGCGGTGGGCTCGTCCATCAGCAGCAGGCGTGGCGCGTGCGCCAGCGCCATGGCCAGTTCCACGCGCTTGACGTCGCCGTAGGCCAGCGCGCTGCAGGGCCGCGCCGCCTGCGCGCGCATGCCCACCCGCTCCAGCAGCGCCAGCGCGTCGTCCACGCGGTGGGCGTGGGCCGGGCGCCAGAAGCTGAATACCCGGCGGTCGGCCGACAGCAGCGCCATCTGCACGTTCTGCAGCACGGTGAGCGAGGCGAAGGTCTCGGCGATCTGGAAGGTGCGACCCACGCCGCGCCGCCAGATAGCGCGCGGCGGCAGGCCGGCGATGTCCTGCCCGTCGAGCTGGATGCGGCCCGCGTCCGGCGCGAGCTGCCCGCCCACCATGTTGAAGGTGGTGGACTTGCCGGCACCGTTGGGGCCGATGAGCGCCAGCAGCTCGCCGGGCGCCAGGCTGAAGCCCACGCCGTCCACCGCGCGCACGCCGCCGAAGGCCTTGGACAGGCCGGAGACCTGCAGCAGGCTCATGGCGAGCCCTCCGGCTTTACTACTTTTTTGATAGCTAGACGCGCTTTCACCATCTGCGCAAACCCCGAAATTCCCTGTGGAAACAGCAGCACCAGCAGCAGGATGGTGGCACCCAGCAGCGCGCGCCAGTAGTCGGTGTGGCGGGCGATGGTGTCGTGCAGCCAGGTGAAGGTGGCCGCGCCCACGAGCGGACCGGAGAGCGATTGCACGCCGCCCAGCAGCACCATCACCAGGCCGTCCACCGAGCGGCCAACGGACAGCGCCTCGGGCGACACGCCGCCCTTGGAGAGCGCATACAGCGCGCCCGCCAGCCCGGCGAAGAGCCCGGCCACCACGAAGGCCGCCCAGCGCAGCCGGTGCACGTCGATGCCGAGGGCATCGGCCCGCAGTGCCGAGTCGCGCGCCGCGCGCAGCGCCATGCCGAAGGGCGCATGCAGCAGGCGCCGCAGCAGGAACACGCCCCCCGCCACCCACGCCAGCGTGAGCAGGTAGAACGCCGGCCCCTCGGCCAGCCAGCCCTGCGGCCACACGCCGGTGATGCCGTTGCTGCCGCCCGTGAACGCATCCCACTGGAAGGCGATGGCCCAGGTGATCTGCGCGAAGGCCAGCGTGAGCATGGCCAGGTACACGCCCGACAGCCGCACGCAGAACCAGCCGTAGAGCACCGCGAACGCCCCCGCCACCAGCGGCGCCAGCAGCAGCGCAACCTCCACCGGCCAGCCCGCCGCACGCACCAGCAGCGCCGCGGCATACGCGCCCACGCCGAAGTACGCAGCATGGCCGAACGAGTGCATGCCGCCCGGGCCCATGATGGCGTGCAGGCTGGCGGCGAACAGCGCGGCCACCAGCAGGTCCTGCACCAGCACCGTGGCATACGGCCAGGCGACGGCCGCCACGGGCAGCAGCGCCAGAACGACCACGCCGGCCACCCAGGCGCCGCGTGCCCAGCGGCCCGAGG
>JAEWPH010000050.1 GCA_023460715.1 Pseudomonadota bacterium
CGCTCGGCCTGCGCCTGGGCCTGGGCGGCGCGGGCCGCATCGCCGCCATGCAGGGCCGCCAGATAACCCAGCGCCTGCTGCACCCGGCGCGGGTCGGCCGCGTCTCCGTGCATCACGCGGCGCCCCCGGGCCTGCAACTGGCGGCCAGGTCGGAGAGATCGAACACCGCCCGCGCCACGTGCTGCTCCACGGCGCGCTGCGAGAGCCCGAGCGCCGAGCCCACTTCCGCGTGCGTATGGCCATGCAGGCGCACGCGGGCGAACACGTCACGGCGCAGGCGCGGCATGCGGTCGATGCGTGCGATCACGCGCGCCAGCTGCTCGCGCGCGGCAACGATGCGCTCGGCGCTGGGCACCGTGTCGTCCTGACGCGCGAGCCAGGCTTCCAGGACCGAGGCTTCGGTACGCCGCCGGCGCTGGCCGTCGATCCACAGATTGCGCGCCGCCTGGAACAGCAGCGCCCGCGCATTGGTGACCGGATGTTCCAGCGCGTGAGCATAGGCCTGCGCAAAGCTGGACTGCGCGATGTCGCCCGCATCGGCAGCGTTGCGCAGCCGCCCGGCCAGATAGTGGCGCAGGTCGGCGTAGCTGGCCAGCAGATCGGCCAGCGCCTGGCGCTGCGGCAGCGCGGCGCTGTGGGTCGGTTCCAGGGGTTCGCAGGATGCCTGCATGCGATGCCATTTATTGAAAATCGTTCGCATTCTAGGGCGCAACCGATGCCCCTGCCGGTCGTTTTTCAGAACAGGCAGCCCTGCCCCCGCGCCAATGCGGGCCGGAACTGGGTGACATCCAGTTCGATGCGCCGGCGGTTCAGACCCAGGCGCCGGCAGGCGTGGGCGAAGCGCTGGCGCAGCAGGTCGGCCCACAGCCCCGTGCCCTTCATGCGCGTGGCGTGGTCGGCGTCGTACGCCTTGCCGGCCGCACGGCCGGCCTCGTCGATGCCGTGGAGGTCCTGGATGCGCGCCAGCACCCGCGCGGCGCGCTGGGGGTAGTGCTGCTCCAGCCATTCGCGCATGAGCGGGTTCACCTCCCACGGCAGGCGCACGACGGTGTAGAAGGCCGACGTGGCGCCCGCATCGCGCGCGGCCTCCAGCACCTGCTCCATGTCTTCGTTGATGAAGGGGATCTGCGGCGCCACGCTCACGCCCACCGGGATGCCGGCCTCGGCCAGCGTGCGGATGGTGCGCAGCCGCCGGTGCGGCGCGGCCGCGCGCGGCTCCAGGATACGGGCCAGGCGCGCATCCAGCGTGGTGATGGTGACGTAGGCCGCAGCAAGCCGCTCGTGCGCCAGGGGTGCCAGCAGATCCACATCGCGTTCCACGCCGCTGGACTTGGTGATGAGCGAGAACGGATGGCGCGCTTCGCGCATCACCTCGATGAGGCCGCGCGTCAGGCGCAGCTCCCGTTCCACGGGCTGGTAGCAGTCCGTCGCCGAGCCGATATTGACCAGCGTGGGCACGTGCGCCGGCCGGGCCAGTTCGCGGCGCAACAGGTCGGCGATGTTGTGCTTGGCGATGATCTGCGTCTCGAAGTCCAGTCCCGGCGACAGGTTCAGGTAGCTGTGCGTGGGCCGCGCGTAGCAGTACACGCAGCCGTGCTCGCAGCCGCGGTAGGGGTTCACGGACTGGTCGAAGAAGATGTCGGGCGAGTCGTTGCTTGTCAGCGCGCTGCGCGCCGTCTCCAGGATGACCCGGGTGGCAGGGGCCGCTGCGGGCTCGCCGCCGTGCACCTCGTCCAGCGTGCTCCAGCCGTCGTCGAACGCATCGCGTGCCTCGCGCGAGAAGCGGTGGGCGTGCTGCGAGGCCAGCCCGCGGCCCTTGATGGCTTGGACGGGAATGAAGGCGTCGGACATGGCGGCAGGCGTGCTTGAAATAACTGTTTAAATATACAGTATTTGACAGATGCGTGCCTGCCGGCTCCCGTCGTTCGGCGGGCTCGCGGCCGCGGCCATTGCCCCGCCGCCGCAGTGCGAGATTGCGCGTGGGCTACAGTCCCGCCCTTTCGTCGAACCCTTTCCAACCAACCCTGCATCACAAGGTGAACACCATGGCGCGCAAGCCCTCCATCACACTGTCCTCCCTGGACGTGGACCGCATCGAAGCCCTCATGGCCGGCATTCCGGCCAGCGCCTTCCCGGGCAAGGCGGACCTGCAGGCGGAGCTGGACCGCGCCGACGTGGTGGCGCCCGAGCAAATGCCCGCCGACGTCGTCACCATGAATTCGACCGTGCAGTTCGCCATCCGCGAGACGGGCAAGGACTTCTGCCTGAGCCTCGTCTACCCGCGGGACATGGACGGCAGCGCAGACCGCGTGTCGATCTTCGCGCCCGTGGGCAGCGCCCTGCTGGGCCTGTCCGTGGGCGATGAACTGGCCTGGCCCGGCCCGGGCGGCAAGCCCATGACCGTGCAGGTCAAGCAGATCGTCTACCAGCCCGAGAGCGCGGGCGACCTGCACCGCTGACGGGGCGACGGCGACGCGCTCAGCCCAGCAGCGCGCCCGCCAGCGCCACGGCCAGGCCGGTGCCCACCAGCCCGGCCTGCCAGCGCAGCGCCTGCGTCCACGACGGCACGTGGCGCTCCACCCGCTGGTACAGCAGCCGCCCCGCCACCAGCGACAGCAGGAAGGCCCCGGCCATGCCCAGGGCGTTGAGCAGCGGCGCGCCCGGCCACCAGTGGCTGACCAGGGCATTGACCAGCAGGCACACCGGGAAGTGCACGAGGAACACCGAGTACGACATGCGCCCGAGCCGCTGCAGGCGCTCGCCCCCCTGCGCCGCCCAGGCCGGAGCCGGCTCGCGCAGCAGGAACACGAGGGCAATGGCCGTGCACAGCGCCAGGGCGATGCGCCCGCGGAAGTCCACCGCCAGCGACATCCCGCCCAGGAGGGCCATCGCCGCCAGCCAGAGCCCCGGCCGCGGCGAACGCACCGCCCAGCAGGCCATCATGCCCAGGCCGTAGGCGCCCCAGAAGTAGACGGCCCACATGTCCAGCCCCGGCTGGCGGTTGAAGACCAGCAGCGACGCCGCCGTGCCGGCCACCACCAGCACCTGCGCCACGCGCGCCTTGCGCTGCGCCTGCGCCCCCGGCCACAGGCGCACGGCCGCGAACAGCAGCGCCGTCACGGCGAACAGCTGGAAATCGATCGCCACGTACCAGACGCCGGCGGACAGGGCCTCTTCGCCCACGATGTCCTGCAGCAGCAGCGCATTGGCGATCAGCTGCGACAGGCCGGGGTCGGCCGGCACGGACGGGTGGTCCATCCAGGGCCGCACGGCAGCAGCCGCCAGCACCGCGCCCACCAGGGCAACGGTGTACGGGACGACCAGCCGCACAAAGCGCCGCCCGATCTGCTGCGAGGCGCTGTCGAAGCGGGCCACGCCGGCGGGCGCCAGGCTGGCCGCCGCCAGGTAGCCGCCCAGCACCAGGAACACCTGCACCGCCATCCGGCCGTAGGTGCTGAACCAGTCCACCACCGCCGGCATGAGCGGCAGGGCCGCATCCGACATGGGGCCGTAGAACGCGAGGTGGTGGCAGACGATGGTGGCGCAGGCCAGGCCCTTGATCACGTCGATCAAGGTATTGCGGGACGAGGAAGACATGCGGAAGGCGGAAAGCAGAAGCGCAGCGCAGCGGCGCTGTGGAGGGGATGCCTGCGGGGCAAAGCCCGCTATTGTGCCCCTGGCGTGCATCGCGTGCACGCCCCTGCGCACCGCGCCTTGCCCGTTGTGCCGGCCACAGGACGGGGCGCGCAGCCCTGCGGGGGCGCGCCGC
>JAEWPH010000051.1 GCA_023460715.1 Pseudomonadota bacterium
GTGGGCGCGGCCGGGGGCGGGGTGGCGGCGGCGGCCCGCGGCCGCCCGGGGCGCGGGGGCATAGCGTGCCGACAGCGCCTGCTGCGCGCCTAGGCCGTCCAGGGGCCGCGGCGCGCGCTGGTAGCGGCCATCGGGCTGCAACGTCCAGGCGTCGCGATCGTCGTGCAGGTAGGCGACCAGGCATTCGTCGATGATGCGCTGGCGCAGCTTGGCATCGGTGACCGGCCAGGCCAGTTCCACGCGGCGCAGCATGTTGCGGTTCATCCAGTCGGCGCTCGACAGGTACAGGTCTTCAGCCGCGCCGCTGCGGAAGTAGAAGACCCGCGTGTGCTCCAGAAAGCGTCCGATCACCGAGCGCACGCGGATGTTGTCCGTCACGCCTGGCACCTGCGCCCTGAGCATGCAGGCGCCGCGCACGATGAGGTCGATGCGGGCGCCACGCTGCCCGGCGCGCACCAGCGCATGCATCAGGGCCTCGTCGGTCAGCGCGTTCATCTTGGCGACGATGCGCGCGTCCTCGCCGCGCTCGGCGGCCAGGCCCACTGCATCAATGCGCTCGATCATGGCCTGCTGCAATTGGAAGGGTGCCAGGATCAGGCGCTTGAGCCGCGGCAGCTGGTTCTGGCTGGCCAGGTGGTCGAAGACCGCGTCCATGTCGGCCGTGACGCGCTCGTCCGCGGTGAGGTAGCTCAAGTCGGTGTACAGGCGCGCCGTGCGCGGGTTGTAGTTGCCGGTGGACAGGTGGCCATAGCGGCGCAGCGTGCGGCCCTCGCGCCGCGTCACCAGCAGCATCTTGGCGTGGGTCTTGAGCCCCACCACGCCGTAGACGACCTGCGCGCCGATGGACTCCAGCGCCTCGGCCCAGTTGATGTTCGCCTCTTCGTCGAAGCGGGCCTTGAGCTCCACCACGGCCATGACTTCCTTGCCGCGGCGCACGGCCTCGCGCAGCAGTTCCATCATCTCGGAGTCGGAACCGGTGCGGTAGATGGTCTGCTTGATGACCAGGACCTGCGGGTCGTTCACCGCCTCGCGCAGGAAGGCCAGCACGCCGTCGAAGCTCTCGAACGGCTGATGGATCAGCACGTCGCGGTGGCGCATCTGCGCCAGGATCGACCCACCGCCGGCAGGCATCTGCAACGGCCAGGCCGGCCGGTGGGGCGGGAACATCAGCGCCGGGTCGTTGACCAGGTCGACCAGCTGCGACAACCGCACCAGGTTGACGGGGCCATGCACCCGGTACAGCGCGGCGGCCGGCAGGCCGAACTGCGACTGCAGAAAATCGGACAGGAAGCGCGAGCACCCCGCCGACACCTCCAGCCGCACGGCCTGGCCGTAATGGCGGTGCTGCAGGCCTTGGCGCAGGGCGGTGCGCAGGTTGCGCACGTCCTCCTCGTCCACGGCCAGATCGGAATGGCGCGTGACGCGGAACTGTGAGAACTCGGACACCTCGCGACCCGGGAACAGGTCGGTCAGGTGGGCGCGCACGATGCTCGACAGGCTGACGAACTGCGCCCCCATGGGCGCCACCTGCGCCGGCAACCGCAGCACGCGCGGCAGGATGCGCGGCACCTTCACGATGGCGATCTCGTTCTCGCGGCCGAAGGCGTCGTCGCCCCGCAGGCGCACGATGAAGTTGAGCGACTTGTTGGCCACCTGCGGAAACGGGTGCGCCGGATCGAGCCCCACCGGGATGAGCAGCGGGCGCACCTCGCGCAGGAAGTAGTCGCGCACCCAGCGGCGCTGCGCGCCGTTGCGCTCGCCGTGCGAGACGATGCGGATGCCGTGCTGCGCGAAGGCCGGCACCAGCGATTCGTTGTAGAGCGCGTACTGCCGCGCCACCAGCGCGTGCGCCTTGGCAGCCAGGGCCTCGAACGAGGCCACGCTGTAGACGCCCTTGGTATCGCCGCTCTGCGCGGCGGTCAGGTGCGCGGCGGCCCGCACCTCGAAGAACTCGTCCAGGTTGGACGAGACGATGCACAGATAGCGCAGCCGCTCCAGCAGCGGCACATCGGTGCGCGCCGCCCAGTCGAACACGCGCTCGTTGAACGCCAGGATGCTGTGGTCCCGGTCCAAGAAGGGCACGGTCGGGGCCACCGCGGCCGCATGCTGCAGGCCACGCCCCTGCTCCGGCGGGTCGGTGGCGAGCAGGAGCGGCGGGACCGGTTCGGCAGCGGAAAACGCGGGCATGGACGGCGCAGGAGCGGTAGCGGAGACGGTTTCAGTATTGACACCCAACATGACACCTTGATGACACCGACTTGTTTCCGTCACAGGAGGTGAAACCGGCCCGGACGGTTCGCCCACCACGCGCGGGACAGCGTTTTTGCTTTCAGATGGCGCGTGGCGCGTTCAATTGCCCAGAAAGTGCTTGCGGTAGCGCAGCGGCAGATCGTGCAGGCGCATCAGCATGGGCAGGTCGGCGGTATTGAAGTCCGGGTCCCACGCCGGCGCGCCCAGCACTTTGGCGCCCAGGCGCAGATAGCCCTTGATGAGGGCGGGCGGCTCGATGGGCAGGGAGCCGTCGAGCTGCTCCACGGGCAGCGGCAGCCGCGGACGGACGTGGTAGTCGATCGGTGCCAGATGGGTCTGGCGCAGCTGCTGCCAGATGCTGGCCGCCGCATCGCCGCTGACCATGCCGTTGTGCAGCATGGGGATGCTGGCGCAGCCGATCATGGTGTCCAACTGGTTGCGGACCATGAAGTCGGCCAGGGCGCCCCACAGGGCCAGGATCACGCCACCATGGCGGTGGTCCGGGTGAACGCAGCTGCGGCCCAGTTCCACCATGCGCTCGCGCAGGCTGCGCAGGCGGGTGAGATCGAACTCGGTGTCGCTGTAGGTGCTGCCCACGCGGCGGGCCTGGGCCGGCGTCAGGACCCGATAGGTGCCAATGACCTGTCGGGTGTCTGAGTCGCGGACCAGCAGATGCTCACAATAGTCATCGAACAGGTCCACGTCGTGGCCGGCCACCGGCGTGTTCAGCCGGGCGCCCATCTCGGCGGCAAAGACCGAGTACCTCAGTCGCTGTGCCTCGCGGATTTCGTCCTGGTGCCGCGCCCACGCGACGTCCACCCCGCCGCGCGCCTGCGCAGAGACTTCCACACCACCCGCGCTGCCAGGGCGGTGAAGTGACCCCCTGGGCAGATGGGATGGGCTCAACGGCATGGTCGGGCTGGGCAGATCGTTCATTCAGGCTCTCCTTGCAAAGGACTGCGGACTACGCGGGCCGCAACGTGCCACCAGATGTGGCGGCTTGCGGTGCTCCCGCTGCAGTGACTGTGCGCGTGCACCATGACCGGCCCATGTCCGTGCCATGACCGGACGATGACGCGCCATTCGCTGCGTGCCCGGGCCCTCTCGGCCATCGGTCCCTCCCGATGAGGGCAATGGCCTTGGATACCTGCGGCGCCACCAGCGCCAAGCCACACCCACTGCTACAATTTGGTACACATAGGCCCACTCCGCATTCCTCGCCCCGGGCCTGCCCTACCCCCACCCATGTCACCTTTGAACGGTGTGCTCGAGCTGCCGCAGCCCGAGACATCCTCCGGGAACACCCTGGAGCGCATCCTGCGGGAACAGCAGACGCTGCTCGACAGCGCAGGCGTCGGCATCGTTTTCATCCGCCACCGGGTGGTGGTGCGCTGCAACCAGCGCTATGCGGAGATCTTCGGCTACCGCTCCCCCGAGGATGCGGTCGGCCGCAGCAGCGCCAGCCTCTACCCCGACCGCGAGGACTACCGTGCGCTGGGCCGGGCGGCGTTCCCCGTGCTGTCAAAGGGACATACGTACCGGGAAGAACGGCAGATGCGGCGCTGCAACGGGCGCCTGTTCTGGGGGCACCTCACCGGCCGCCTGATCAACCCGGCCGACACCTCCGAAGGCTCCATCTGGATCGTCGACGACATCGAGGAGCAGAAGCACGCCCAGGCCCAGCTCAACCGCGCCCTGCACGAGAAGCAGGTGCTCTTCGATCACGCCATGGTGGGCATCGTGTTCATGAAGGAGCGCCACCTCACCCGGTGCAACCGGCACTTCGAGCAGATGCTGGGCTATGGGCCGGGCGAGCTGGTCGGCATGCCCGCGCGCCAGTGGTACATGACCGATGCCGACTGGGAGGAAGCCGGCCGCCGCTGCTATGCGCCGCTGGCGCAGGGCCGCGTCTTCGAAGGCGAGCTCACGCTGCGCAACAAGCAGGGCCAACCCATCGTCTGCGAGATCCGCAGCAAGGCCATCGATGCGGCCAATGCCCACGGTGGATCGATCTGGATCGCCATGGACGTGAGCGCGCAGCGCCACGCCCAGGCACTGCTGGCGAAAGTGCACGGGGAGCTGGAGCAGCAGGTGCGCGACCGCACGCGCGAGTTGCGCGAAACCGTGGACAGCCTGCACCGCGAGATCAACGACCGCAAGCACGACCAGGAGCGCATCTACTGGCTGGCCCACTACGACGCGCTGACGGGCCTGCCCAACCGCAGCCTGCTGGCCGAGCGCAGCCAGCAGGCCATCCGCCTGGCGCAGGAGAGCGATACGCCGCTGGCCGTGATGTTCGTCGACCTGGACCACTTCAAGCACGTGAACGACTCGCTGGGCCACCGGGTAGGCGACGAGCTGCTGGTGCAGATCGCCCAGCGGCTGCGCGCCATCGTGCGCGAGCGTGACACCGTGTCGCGCCTGGGTGGGGACGAGTTCGTGCTGTTGCTACCCGGTGCCAACGCCCATGGCGCTGCGCGCGTGGCAAGCAAGCTGCAGGAGGCCGCGCGGGTGCCTTACCAGATAGGTCACCACGAGCTGACGATGGCGCCCTCGATGGGCATCGCGCTCTTTCCGCAGGATGGCGTCGACTTCGAAACGCTGACCCAGTCGGCCGACACGGCCATGTACCGCGCCAAGCGGGATGGTCGCAACACCTTCCGCTTCTTCACTCCGGAGATGCAGGCCCAGTCCGTACGCGCCCTGCAACTGGAAAACGCGCTGCGCCGCGCACTGGAGCGCGACCAGCTGTACCTGCACTACCAGCCGCAGGTGACCATCGCCACGGGCGCCGTTCGCAGCGTGGAAGCCCTGCTGCGCTGGAAGCACCCGGAGCTGGGCACCATCTCCCCGGCCGAATTCATTCCCATCGCCGAGGACAGCGGGCAGATCCTGCAGATCGGCGAATGGGTGCTGCGCACGGCGCTGGCACAGCTGCAGGCCTGGCGCGCGCAAGGCCTGCAACATGTCAAGGTGGCCGTGAACCTGTCGGCCATCCAGTTCCACCAGCCGCAGCTGCCGGAACTGGTCAACCGCCTGCTGGCCGAGGCGCAGCTGCCGCCCGACGCGCTGGAACTGGAGCTCACCGAAGGGGTGGCCGTGGCCGATCCGCGGGCGGCGATGTCCACCATGCAGCAGCTGCGGGCGCTGGGCGTGCATCTGTCGATGGACGACTTCGGCACGGGCTACTCGTCACTGAGCCAGCTCAAGCACTTCCACCTGTACAAGCTGAAGATCGACCAGTCCTTCGTGCGGGACCTGGAACACGACAGCAACGACCGGGCCATCGTCAGCGCCATCATCCGCATGGCCCAGGCGCTGGGGCTGCAGACCACCGCAGAAGGCGTGGAGACCGCAGCGCAGCTGCAGTTCCTGCGCGAGCAAGGCTGCGGCGAAGCCCAGGGCTACCACTTCAGCCCGCCGCAATCGGCCGACCAGATCGAGCTACTTCTGCGGCGAAACAGTGCGCCGGAGGCACTGCGCTGATGTGACATGGCGCCGTCGGCCTGCTGGTGCATCGCTGGCGCATGTGGTCGGACTATAGAGAAAAAAGAGGCAGCAACGCTTGTCCTGCCTAGGATTTAAGCTATTTAATTAATAGCAAAAGAAGATGTAGTCCGCGCCAGGCAGCGGGCGGGTCGGCATCCACCCTCCGTACTCGCCTATCGCCCTGCAGCGCGGGTCCTATCAGTCCAGCCATTTCTGCATCAGCTGGGCCTGTCCCATCGCCGGGTCCAGGGTGTAGCCCGCGAAACCCTCGCGTTCGTAAGCCCGCACCGCCGGCGCATTGCCTTGCAACACCTCCAGCGTGAGCTTGCAGGCACCGCGTTCACGCGCGATGCGCTCCACGGCCGCGAACATCTGCTGCGTGATGCGGCGGCCCCGCCATGCCGGCAGCACCGCCACATCGTGCACATTGATCAGCGTACGGCAGGCGAAGGTCGAGAATCCTTCCAGGCAGTTGACGAGGCCCACGGCCTGCGCCTCGCCGCCGTCCTCCCAGGCTGGCACCCACGCGATCACGCTGAACGCGCCCTGACGCCCCGCCAAGGCCTGCGCCAAGCCGGCCTTGACGTCCGGAGACAGCGGCTCGCCACCGCCTGCCGGCTCGCGGGCGTAGGCATCCAGCAGTTCCACCAGGGCCTGCGCCTCGCGCGGATTCGCGTAGTCGACAACACGTATTTCCACCATGGCGCTCATCCTGCCTTTGCCGCGTCGGCCAGGCGCTGTGCGCAGCGGTTGGCCTGGTCGGCATCCCGCGCCTCCACCATCACGCGCAGCAGCGGCTCCGTCCCACTCGCACGGATGAGGACCCGGCCGCTGCCTGCCAGTTCAGCCTCCACGGCCTGCGTGGCCTGCGCCAGCGCGGCGTTGGTCTTCCAGTCCTGCCCCGGCGCCAGGCGCACATTGAGCAGCACCTGCGGGAACAGGCGGATCGGCTCCAGCATGGCGGGCAGCGTGCGGCCACTGCGCACGCAGGCCTGCAGCACCTGCAGCGCGCTAATAAGGCCATCGCCGGTGGTGTGGCGGTCCAATGCCAGCAGGTGGCCGGAACCCTCGCCGCCCAGCAGCCAGCCATGGCGCGCCAGTTCTTCCAGCACATAGCGGTCGCCCACCTTGGCCCGCACGAACTGCACACCCCGCTCCTGCAGAGCCAGCTCCACCGCCATGTTGGTCATGAGCGTGCCCACGACGCCGGGGACGATGTCGCCCCGGGCCAGACGGTCGGCCGCCAGCAGATACAGCAGTTCGTCGCCGTTGTAGAGGCGGCCGGCCGCATCCACCATCTGCAGGCGGTCCGCATCGCCGTCCAGTGCCACACCGTAGTGCGCATGGTTGGCGCGTACGGCGCGCACCAGCGCGTCGGGGTGCGTGGCGCCCACCTCGTGGTTAATGTTGAGCCCGTCGGGCGAGCACCCGATGGCCAGCACCTCGGCCCCCAGTTCATGGAATACCTTGGGCGCGATGTGATACGCCGCCCCGTGCGCGGCATCCACCACGATGCGCAGGCCGCGCAGAGACAGGTCCTGGCCGAAGGTGCTCTTGCAGAACTCGATATAGCGGCCGGCAGCATCGTCCAGGCGCCGCGTCTTGCCCAGCGAGGCCGAGTCCGCCCACACGGGCGGCTGGTCGAGCGCGGCCTCGACCGCCAGCTCCCATTCGTCGGACAGCTTGGTGCCGTTGGCACTGAAGAACTTGATCCCGTTGTCGGGATAGGCGTTGTGGCTGGCGCTGATGACCACGCCGAGGCTGGCCCGCTGCGCCCGCGTCAGGTAGGCCACGCCAGGCGTGGGCAGCGGGCCGAGCAGCACGACGTCGACGCCGGCGGAGTTGAACCCGGATTCCAGGGCACTCTCGAGCATGTAGCCCGAGATCCGCGTGTCTTTGCCGATCAGCACCGTCGGGCGGGGTTCCTTTTCGCGCAGCACGCGCCCGACGGCATGGGCCAGGCGCAGGACGAAGTCCGGGGTGATGGGCGATTGCCCGACGGTGCCGCGGATTCCGTCGGTGCCAAAGTACTTGCGTGCCATATCGTTATTTCCTCTCTCTATCGTTATGTTGAGGGTGATTGTGCCCTGGGGCGGGCCTGCTGCGCGGCGCCCCAGACCTGCAGCGCCGCCACGGTGTCACGCACGTCGTGCACACGCACGATGCGCGCGCCGCGCTCAACGGCCAGCACGGCGGCCGCCACGCTCGCGCCGAGGCGCTGATCCACCGGCAGGTCGGTCACAGCACCCAATGACGACTTGCGGGACCATCCGGCCAGCCAGGCGTGGTCGCCCGCTGCCATCAGTTCGTCCTGGCGTGCGAGCAGCGCGAAGTTCTGCTCCACCGTCTTGCCGAAGCCGATGCCTGCATCCAGCACGATCCGGTCCGCATCCACGCCGCGCGCTTCCAGGCCCGCAGCCTCGCGCCTCAGGAACGTGAGCACTTCAGCGACCACATCGCCCTCCATGGGCGCAGTCTGCATGGTCTGTGGATCGCGGTGCATATGCATCAGGCAGATCCCGCAGCGCGCATGGGCGGCCACCACGTCGGCTGCACCCGGCTGCCGCAGCGCCCACACGTCGTTGATGATGTCCGCCCCGGCATCCAGCACCGCCTGCATCACCTCAGGTTTATAGGTATCTACGGACACCGGAACGCCGAGCCGGACGGCCTCTTTCACAACCGGCAGGACGCGCGCCAGCTCCTCTTCGAGACCGACCGCCGGGCTACCGGGGCGGGTGGACTCGCCGCCGATATCCAGAATCCCCGCCCCCTCGGCGACCAGGCGCTCGCAGTGCGCCAACGCCGCTACCGGATCGGCGTGCCTTCCACCGTCGGAAAACGAGTCCGGCGTGGCGTTGACGATGCCCATGACCACAGGGCGGCTGAGATCGATCTGGAAACGGGAGGTCTGCCACAACATGGTTTCAGCGCGTGAACGGATAAACAAAAGTATGGGAGCAAGGGCCATGGGCATCCGGCCCCTTCGTGGAGAAGCCCGCGCCGTCGGCCCCAATGAAAAAACGGAGCCGCAGGGCTCCGTTTTTGTGGTGGATCAAACCGCCTCAGGCGGCCGTGGGGGCCGGATCCGTCGCGACCGCCGGCGTGCCGCCGCCCGAATTGTCACCACCCGACGAAGGTGTGCGCGGCGTCCAGTCCTTGGGCGGACGGGGCGGCTTGCCGGCCATGATGTCGTCCAGTTGCTCGGCATCGATGGTTTCCCAGTCCAGCATGGCCTTCGCCATGGCGTGCATCTTGTCCTGGTTTTCCTCGATAAGGCGGCGCGCCAGCGAGTACTGCTCGTCGATGATGCGGCGCACTTCGTCGTCCACCTTCTGCATCGTCTGCTCGCTCATGTTGGTGGTCTTGGTGACCGAGCGGCCCAGGAACACTTCGCCTTCGTTCTCGGCGTAAACCATGGGGCCCAGGGCCTCGCTCATGCCGTACTTCATTACCATGTCGCGCGCCAGGTTGGTCGCACGCTCGAAGTCGTTCGACGCACCCGTGGTCATCTGGTTCATGAACACTTCCTCGGCGATACGGCCACCGAACAGCATGCTGATCTGGTTCAGCATGTACTCGCGGTCGTAGCTGTACCGGTCCTTCTCAGGCAGGCTCATCGTCACGCCCAGCGCACGGCCACGCGGGATGATGGTGACCTTGTGCACCGGATCGCACTTGGGCAGCAGCTTGCCGATGAGGGCGTGGCCGGCTTCGTGGTACGCGGTGTTGCGGCGCTCTTCCTCGGGCATGACCATGCTCTTGCGCTCGGGGCCCATGATGATCTTGTCCTTGGCCTTCTCGAAGTCCTGCATTTCGACCGTGCGCGCATTGCGGCGCGCAGCCATCAGGGCAGCCTCGTTGCACAGGTTGGCCAGGTCAGCACCGGACATGCCGGGCGTGCCGCGGGCGATGACGCTGGGGTTCACGTCCTGGCCCACCGGGATCTTGCGCATGTGCACCGTCAGGATCTGTTCGCGGCCACGGATGTCGGGCAGCGTCACGTAGACCTGGCGGTCGAAACGGCCGGGGCGCAGCAGGGCAGCGTCCAGGATGTCGGGCCGATTGGTGGCAGCCACCACGATCACGCCGAGATTGGTCTCGAAGCCGTCCATCTCCACCAGCATCTGGTTGAGGGTCTGCTCGCGCTCGTCGTTGCCACCGCCCAGGCCAGCGCCACGCTGGCGGCCCACGGCGTCGATTTCATCGATGAAGATGATGCAGGGGGCGTTCTTCTTGGCGTTCTCGAACATGTCGCGAACGCGGGATGCGCCCACGCCAACGAACATTTCCACGAAGTCGGAGCCGGAGATGCTGAAGAACGGCACCTTGGCTTCGCCGGCGATGGACTTCGCCAGAAGCGTCTTCCCGGTACCCGGAGGGCCGACCAGCAGCAGACCACGCGGGATGCGGCCACCCAGCTTCTGGAATTTCTGCGGGTCCTTCAGGAAGTCCACGACTTCCTTGACCTCTTCTTTGGCTTCGTCGCAGCCTGCGACATCCGCGAAGGTGACGTTGTTGCTGTTCTCGTCGAGCAGGCGCGCCTTGCTCTTGCCGAAGCTAAAGGCGCCGCCCTTGCCGCCACCCTGCATCTGGCGCATGAAGTACACCCACACGCCGATCAGCAGCAGCATCGGGCCCCAGCTGACGAGCAGCGTCATCAGCAGCGAGCCTTCTTCACGCGGCTTGACGTCGAACTTGACGTTGTTGTTGATCAGGTCGCCCACCAGCCCACGGTCCAGGTAGGTAGCGGTCGTGCGGATCTTGCGGTCATCGTTGGTGACCGCGACGATCTCGGTGCCGCCCTGCCCTTCCTGGATGGTCGCGCTCTTGATGCGGTTGCTGCGCACTTCTTCCAGGAATTCCGAATAGCCCACGGCGCCAGCGCCAGCGCCTGCTCGGGTGTCAAATTGTTTGAACACCGTAAACAGCACCATGGCGATGACCAGCCACACGGCGATTTTTGAAAACCACTGATTGTTCAAGCGGAACTCCAGAAACAGAAAGAGACAACGGCCACGAACGCGTCATGGAGACGTTCTGCCGCAGTTGAGGCCCATTTTAGGCGTTTCAACCCTGCCGCCGCTGCCATTTACCCCAGCAAGGGCCATGGTCAACGGCAGGAACGCGGCGCCGGCTGACAGGAAATGACGGCTTTATTTCAGCCCCAGGCCCACCAGGAAGGTCTCGGCCGATTTGTCGCGCGAGGCTTTGGGCTTGACGGTCTTGACCACACGGAAGGTGTCCTTGAACAGTTGCACCAGCTCCGCATAGCCGCTGCCGTGGAACAGCTTGACCACCAGAGCGCCCTCGGGCTTGAGGTGGTTGCGGGCGAAGTCCACGGCCAGTTCGATCAAATGGGCGATGCGGGCGGCGTCCGCCGAAGCGATGCCCGACAGATTGGGAGCCATGTCGGAGACCACCACATCGACCGGCCGGCCCTGCACCGTCTCCTGCAACTGGGCGAGCACGCTGTCTTCGCGGAAGTCTCCCTGGATGAATACCACGCCCTCGATGGGCTCCATCGGCAGGATGTCCAGCGAAATGATAGTGCCGTTGAGTGCACCCGCCGCCGCCCCGTCGGGCGACAGCCGGCGCCGCACGTACTGGCTCCAGGCGCCCGGCGCGGAACCCAGGTCGACCACGATGTGGCCGGGCCGGATCAGGCCGAGCTGCTCGTCGATCTCCTTGAGCTTGTAGGCCGCCCGGGCCCGGAAGCCATCCTTCTGCGCCTGCTTCACGTACGGGTCGTTGACGTGTTCGTGCAGCCACGCCTTGTTGACCTTCTTGCCCTTCTTTTCCTTGGGGGCGGTGCTTTGAGTGCTGCTTTTCATGTGGGCCCGATTGTCCCAGTGTTTAGGCCGCCACGGCACGCCAGCGGTCACGCCCCGGCACTTGAGATAATACGGCCCATGCCCCAAATTCAATTGACTCCCGCAGAGCGCCGGGAACACCGCGCCAATGCCCACCACCTGGACCCCGTCGTCCTGATCGGCGGCGACGGTCTCACCCCTGCCGTGCAGAAGGAGATCGATGCTGCCCTCAACGCGCACGGCCTCATCAAGGTGCGGGTGTTCGGCGACGACCGCGCCGCGCGCGAGCAGATGTACCAGCAGCTCGCAGACCAGCTCAACGCGGCCCCCATCCAGCACATCGGCAAGCTGCTTGTGCTGTGGCGCCCCCAGCCGGCCAAGGTCAAGGCCTTGGATGAGGACCGCATGCCCGGCCCGCGCGATGTGAAGGTCCTGAAGTTCAGCAAGCGCGGCGGCCAGCGGCCCGAGGTCAAGCAGCTGCGCGTGCTGGGCAACCAGCGGCTTACCGCCGGCGGCCAGATCAAGCGCGCCAAGCCCAAGCAGAAGTCCGTCAAGAAGCGCCAGGCCGACTGATGGCGACCGCCAGCGCGCCCGCGCGCCATGTGATCTGCATGAAGTGGGGCACGAAGTACGGCCCGGAATACGTCAACCGGCTGTACGCCATGGTGCGCCGCCATCTGAGCGGGGATTTCCACTTCGTCTGCCTGACCGATGACGCCACAGGCATCCGCCAGGAAGTGAGCTGCCTCCCCATTCCGCCCCTGGACATGCCCGCAGGCATTCCGGAACGTGGCTGGACCAAGCTGGCCACCTTCAGCGCCGACCTGCACGGGCTGCGCGGCACGGCCCTGTTCCTGGACGTGGACGTGGTGGTGACCGGCAGCCTGGACGACTTCTTCACCCGGCCGGGCGAGTTCCTCATCATCCACGACTACAAGCGGCCGTGGCGCGTTACCGGCAACTCTTCGGTCTACCGCTTCGAGCTGGGCGCCCACCCGGATGTGCTGGAATACTTCCGTACGCACTTCGAAGAGATCCGCGGCCGCTTCCGCAACGAGCAGGCCTACCTCTCGGACTTTCTGCACCGCCAGGGCAAGCTGGGCTACTGGCCGGACGATTGGTGCCCGAGCTTCAAGTACCACAGCATTCCGCCCTGGCCCACCAACTACTGGAAGCCGCCCGTGGTGCCGCCAGGCGCTCGCGTCGTGATCTTCCACGGCGAGTGCAATCCGCCCGATGCCCTGGCCGGACGCCGCAACCGGCGCTTCCGCCACATCGAACCGGCCACCTGGGTGGCCGACCACTGGCACGAGTAATGGAAAGAAAAAAGCCCCGGCATGCCGGGGCTTTTTTGATGTGCGTCGCGCATTGAGACGCGCGCGTCGGGTCACATCGGGTCGTGTAGCACCTTGTGTCGCGCCGCCGATGGCAGACCGCTTCGCCGCTGCATGCCAGGCGTCATTGCCGCACCGTGCGCCACAGCACGGCCAGCGCGCACAGCCACTGCGCTGCATACAGAACGCTGCCGACACCATGCCAGAGCGCAAGATTCTGACGCGCCACGATGCGGGGTGCCGCGCCGTACTGCAGCAGCAGCGCCGCCAACAAGCCGCCGATCAAGAAAACCATAGCAGCTTGCGCCCATGGTTCTTCCTTTTCGCTATGTTTTCGCTTTGAAAGCAAGAACAGGCAAGCGCAGCATGCTATCGAAATGTAAGTCTGCGCCTCGAACAGCTGCGCCGCCATCTGCCCTGCCGCCGCTGGCGATGCCAGGTGCCGGAACAGCAGCGGCACGGCCACGAAGCCGATCGCCGACAGGCTGCCCCACCACAGCGCAGCCGCCAGGGCGGGAAGGCGGTCTCGCAGGGCGTCCATGGGCCAGCTCAGAGGTAGCTGACGGCCACCACTTCGTAACGGCGCACGCCGCCGGGCGCCTGCACCTCGGCGGTATCGCCCTCTTCCTTGCCGATCAGGGCGCGGGCGATGGGGCTCGATACATTCACCAGGCCGAGCTTGAGGTCGGCCTCGTCCTCGCCGACGATCTGGTACTTGACCGTGTCGCCGCTGTCCTCGTCTTCCAGCTCGACGGTGGCGCCGAACACCACGCGGCCGCCCGCGTCCAGCGTCGCCGGGTCGATGACCTGCGCCGCCGACAGCTTGCCTTCGACTTCCTGGATGCGGCCTTCGATGAAGCCCTGGCGGTCCTTGGCAGCCTCGTACTCGGCGTTTTCGCTGAGATCGCCCTGCGCGCGCGCTTCCGCGATCGCATTGATCACGGCGGGACGCTCCACGGTCTTGAGGCGGTGCAGCTCTTCCTTGAGCTTTTCAGCACCGCGCTTGGTAATCGGAATGGTGGCCATTGATCAGTCTCCACGTTCAATTCAGTGCCGCACCCGCGGTGCGGCCTCCCTTTGCGCGCCGGCCTGCCTGAAGCAAACAGCCTTGGCGACGCCCCAAAAGCAAACCGCCGCGCGTTGCCGCGCGGCGGTCTCATTCGGTTCTGATTATGCCGCGTTTGCCACGGCGCTCTGCGGCGAAGACCCGCTGCCCGACTCGGACAGCCGGCCCCGCCCGGAGCTTCAGGCCGCGGCCAGCTGGGCGTGCAGTTCCTGCACCGAGTACACGTCGAGGTTGTCGAGGTGCTTCATGCCTTCCACGGCCGCTTCTGCGCCGAAGATGGTCGTGAAGGTCGTCACGCGGGCCAGCAGCGAGCTGGTGCGGATGGCACGTGAATCGGCGATCGCGTTGCGACGCTCTTCCACCGTGTTGATCACCATGACGATCTCGTTGTTCTTGATCATGTCCACGATGTGCGGGCGGCCCTCGGTCACCTTGTTCACCACGCCCACGGGCACGCCGGCCTCGGCAATCGCCGCTGCCGTACCCTTGGTCGCCACCAGTTCGAAGCCCAGGGCGACGAGCTGGCGGGCGATGTCGACGGCACGCGGCTTGTCGGCATTCTTCACGGTGAGGAACACCTTGCCCGACGTCGGCAGCTTGGTGCCCGCGCCGAGCTGGCTCTTCACGAAGGCCTCACCGAAGGTCTTGCCCACGCCCATTACCTCGCCGGTGGACTTCATCTCGGGGCCGAGAATCGTGTCCACACCCGGGAACTTGACGAAGGGGAACACGGCTTCCTTCACGCTGAAGTACGGCGGCGTGACTTCCTTGGTGATGCCTTGCGACGCCAGCGTCTGGCCGGCCATGCAGCGTGCCGCCACCTTGGCCAGCTGGATGCCCGTGGCCTTGGAGACGAAGGGCACCGTGCGCGAGGCGCGCGGGTTCACTTCCAGCACGTAGATCACGTCCCTGCCGTCCACTTCCTGGATGGCGAACTGCACGTTCATCAGGCCGACCACGTTCAGGCCGGCCGCCATGGCGGCGGTCTGGCGCTTGATCTCGTCGATGGTGGGCTGCGACAGGTAGTACGGGGGCAGCGAGCAGGCGGAGTCGCCGCTGTGCACGCCAGCCTGCTCGATGTGCTCCATCACGCCGCCGATGAAGGTCACGCCGGCGGAGTCGCGGACGCAGTCCACGTCGCACTCGATGGCGTTGGACAGGAAGCGGTCCAGCAGCACGGGCGAGTCGTTGCTCACCTTCACGGCCTCGCGCATGTAGCGCTCCAGGTCGCGCTGCTCGTGCACGATTTCCATCGCGCGGCCGCCCAGCACGTAGCTCGGGCGCACCACCAGCGGGTAGCCCAGGGCGGCGGCCTTTTCCAGCGCCTCGGCTTCGGTACGGGCCGTGGCGTTGGGCGGCTGGCGCAGGCCGAGGTCGCCCAGCAGCTTCTGGAAGCGCTCGCGGTCTTCGGCGGCATCGATCATGTCGGGCGTGGTCCCGATGATCGGCACGCCTTCGGCTTCGAGACCCAGCGCGAGCTTCAAAGGCGTCTGGCCGCCGTACTGCACGATCACGCCGACCGGCTTTTCCTTGGCCACGATCTCCAGCACGTCTTCGAGCGTGACGGGCTCGAAGTACAGGCGGTCGGAGGTGTCGTAGTCGGTGGACACGGTCTCGGGGTTGCAGTTGACCATGATGGTTTCATAGCCGTCTTCGCGCATGGCGAGTGCGGCATGCACGCAGCAGTAGTCGAACTCGATGCCCTGGCCGATGCGGTTCGGGCCACCGCCCAGCACCATGATCTTCTTGTTGCCGGTAGGCGCTGCCTCGCACTCCGCAGCACCGCCGTAGGGCGCCGCTTCATACGTGGAATACAGGTAGGCCGTGTTGGTGGCGAACTCGGCCGCGCAGGTGTCCACGCGCTTGTACACGGGGCGCACGTTGAGCGCGCGGCGCGCTTCGCGCACGGCCTTCTCGGTGGTCTTGAGCAGCTTGGCCAGGCGGCGGTCGGAGAAACCCTTTTGCTTGAGCGTCAACAGCGTGCCCGCATCCAGGGCCGCCAGCGCGCCCTCGCCCTTCTCGGCGACCAGCTTGTCGATCTCGAGTTCGATCTTCACGATCTGCTCGATCTGCACCAGGAACCATTTGTCGATCTTGGTCAGGTCGAACACCTCGTCCACCGACAGGCCCATGGCGAAGGCATCGCCCACGTACCAGATGCGCTCGGGGCCGGGCTCGCCCAGTTCCTTTTCAAGCAGCTCGCGGTCCTGGGTCTTCTCGTTCATGCCGTCCACGCCGACTTCCAGGCCGCGCAGGGCTTTCTGGAACGACTCCTGGAAGGTACGGCCCATGGCCATGACTTCGCCCACCGACTTCATCTGCGTGGTCAGGCGGCTGTCGGCCGTGGGGAACTTCTCGAACGCGAAACGCGGGATCTTGGT
Source organism: Pseudomonadota bacterium (assembly GCA_023460715.1). GTDB lineage: Bacteria > Pseudomonadota > Gammaproteobacteria > Burkholderiales > Burkholderiaceae_C > Paracidovorax. The sequence continues at coordinate 16,334 of JAEWPH010000051.1, forward strand.
GACCACGTAGTCGATCGACGGCTCGAACGATGCCGGCGTGGCGCCGCCGGTGATCTCGTTCTTGAGTTCATCCAGCGTGTAGCCAACGGCCAGCTTGGCCGCGACCTTGGCGATCGGGAAGCCCGTGGCCTTGGAAGCCAGAGCGGACGAGCGCGACACGCGCGGGTTCATCTCGATGACGACCATGCGGCCGTCCTTCGGGTTGATGGAGAACTGCACGTTGGAGCCGCCCGTGTCCACGCCGATCTCGCGCAGCACGGCCAGCGACGCATTGCGCAGGACCTGGTATTCCTTGTCCGTCAGCGTCTGGGCGGGGGCCACGGTGATCGAGTCGCCCGTGTGCACGCCCATCGGATCCAGGTTCTCGATGGAGCAGATGATGATGCAGTTGTCCGCCTTGTCGCGGACCACTTCCATCTCGTACTCCTTCCAACCGAGCAGCGATTCTTCGATCAGCAGCTCGTTGGTGGGCGAGGCTTCCAGGCCGCGCTTGCAGATGGTCTCGAACTCTTCGGGGTTGTAGGCGATGCCGCCGCCCGTGCCGCCCAGCGTGAAGCTCGGGCGGATGACGGTGGGGAAGCCGACCGACTTCTGCACAGCCCAGGCTTCATCCATGCTGTGGGCGATGCCGGAGCGCGCCGAGCCCAGGCCGATGCGGGTCATCGCATCCTTGAACTTCAGGCGGTCTTCGGCCTTGTCGATGGCTTCGGGCGTCGCGCCGATCAGCTCCACCTTGTACTTGTGCAGCACGCCGTTGCGCCACAGATCCAGCGCGCAGTTCAGCGCGGTCTGGCCGCCCATGGTGGGCAGGATCGCATCGGGGCGTTCCTTGGCGATGATCTTCTCGACCGTCTGCCAGGTGATGGGCTCGATGTAGGTGACGTCGGCCGTGGCCGGGTCGGTCATGATCGTGGCAGGGTTGCTGTTGATCAGGATGACCTTGTAGCCCTCTTCGCGCAGGGCCTTGCAGGCCTGCACGCCAGAGTAGTCGAACTCGCAGGCCTGGCCGATGATGATCGGGCCGGCGCCGATGATGAGGATCGATTTGAGGTCGGTGCGCTTTGGCATTATTTCTTCTCCATCAGCGCGGTGAAGCGGTCAAACAGGTAGGCGATGTCATGCGGGCCGGGCGAGGCTTCCGGGTGGCCCTGGAAGCAGAAGGCCGGCTGGTCGGTGCGCTCCAGGCCCTGCAGCGTGCCGTCGAACAGGCTGGTGTGCGTGGGGCGCAGCGTGGCGGGCAGCGTCTCGGCCTCCACGGCAAAGCCGTGGTTCTGGCTGGTGATGCTGACGCGGCCGTTGTCCAGGTCCTTCACGGGATGGTTGGCGCCGTGGTGGCTGTTGTCCATCTTGAAGGTTTGGGCGCCGCTGGCCAGGGCCATGATCTGGTGGCCCAGGCAGATACCAAAGGTGGGCACGCCGGCGTCGATGATCTGGCGCGTGGCCTCGATCGCGTAGTCGCAGGGCGCCGGGTCTCCGGGGCCGTTGGACAGGAACACCCCGTCAGGGTTCATGGCCAGCACCTCGGCGGCCGGCGTCTGCGCGGGCACCACGGTGAGCTTGCAGCCACGCTCGGCCAGCATGCGCAGGATGTTCTTCTTCACGCCGTAGTCGTACGCCACCACATGGAAGCGCGGCGCGGTCTGCCGGCCGTAGCCTTCGCCCAGCTTCCACTCGGTCTGGTCCCAGACGTAGGAGGTCGGCGTGCTCACGACCTTGGCGAGGTCCAGGCCCTTCATGCTCGGCGCAGCCTTGGCCGCCGCCAGGGCTTCATCGACGCGTGCCTGCGTGACCTGCTCGCCTGCGGCCAGACCCACGATGGCGCCGTTCTGCGCACCCTTGTCGCGCAGCAGGCGCGTCAGCTTGCGGGTGTCGATGTTGGCGATGGCCACCGTGCTTTCGCGCACGAGGTACTGCGACAGCGTCTCGCTGCTGCGGAAGTTGCTGGCCAGCAGGGGCAGGTCTTTGATGATGAGGCCGGCGGCGTGGACCTTGTCGGCCTCGATGTCCTCGGCGTTGATCCCGTAGTTGCCGATGTGCGGATACGTCAGGGTGACGATCTGCTGGCAGTAGCTGGGGTCGGTGAGGATTTCCTGGTAGCCGGTGATGGCGGTGTTGAACACCACTTCGCCGACGGTGGTGCCGGTGGCACCGATCGAGTTGCCGATAAAGACCGTGCCGTCTGCGAGCGCCAGGATGGCGGGCGGGAAGGATCCCTGTAGAGACAAGAGCACTGGGTTCTCCGAATGGTTACGGGTCGCCCGGTAGCCCGCGGGAAGGCTCGACTTCCTGAGGACTGCTGCTTGTGAGGGATTGCTTTGGGTGCGGCCGGGCGACTGTTTGCGGGAAAGCCCCCGATTATAGCCGGACACAGCCATGCCTGCTTGCCGTCGTCCGTGTAAACCCGGAGCCCAGAGCAGGCCGGAAAGTAAAAAACCCAGCCTCCGAAGAAGCTGGGTTTTCACATCGATGGTCGGCGTGGCGGGATTCGAACTCGCGACCCCTTGCACCCCATGCAAGTGCGCTACCAGGCTGCGCTACACGCCGACAAGACTTAGAGTATATAGCGAAAAATCAGCCCAAAGAAAGAAGTTCGCGAATTTCGATCAATTCACGGCGAACGCCCTGCGCGTCCAGCATTGCGGGGGTCGCCATCACACGCAGCGCCTCATCGCCGGTCGCAGGCATGTGGCCATCGCCGCCCTCTTCTTCCTCCAACTCGGCGTTCAGGGCCAGGCCATGTCCCTTGCCCGCGTGTGCGAGCTCCTGCAGGCGGTTGCGCGCACCGCTGATCGTGAACCCCTGGTCGTACAGCAGGTCGCGGATGCGCCGGATCATGAGCACTTCGTGGTGCTGGTAGTAGCGCCGGTTGCCGCGCCTTTTCATGGGCCGCAGCTGGGTGAACTCCTGCTCCCAGTAGCGCAGGACGTGCGGCTTCACGCCGCACAGCTCCGCCACCTCACCGATGGTGAAGTAGCGCTTGGCTGGAATGGCGGGCAACGGGGAGTTCATTGGGACGCGGGTGGGGGCGAAGAAGCCTTCTAGCCTAACGCAGCCGGCCGGCTCGTGCCATCAGGACGTACTCCCGAGGCGAGCACGCGGGCAGGCGCAGGCACATCAGGCCTTGGGCTCGCCCTGGATCTGTTCCTTGAGCTTGCTGCTCGCGTGGAAGGTGACGACGCGGCGCGCCTCGATCGGAATCGCCTCGCCCGTGCGCGGATTGCGCCCGGGCCGCGGCGCCTTGGTGCGGATCTGGAAATTGCCGAAGCCCGACAGTTTCACATCCTTGCCCTCGACCAGGCTCTGCGAGATGAGGTCGAAGAACGCGTCGATCATGTCCTTGGACTCGCGCTTGTTCAGGCCGATATGGTCGAACAGCAGATCGGCCAGCTGCGCCTTGGTCAGTGCAGGCGTCTCCAGGCTTTCGACCGCAAATTCCACCATTTCGCGTTCCTCGTTCAACATGGCCATCCCTTCAACGCAGGCGTGCGCCCAGGCGCTCGCCCAATTGTTGCACCACGGCCTGCATGGCGGCGTCGATTTCGCCCTCGGCGAGCGGGGCATCGTCGCGGGCCAACGTCAGGCGCACCGCCAGGCTTTTCTCGCCCGCAGCCAGGCCGACCGTCGGAGCCGCCTCGTCGCCCTTCGCGGGCTTGGGACGGTACACATCGAACAACACGGCGGAGCGTAGAGTCGTGGCCGGCACCGCGGCGGCAATGGCCGCCTGCACCTCTGCATGCGTCACCCGCTCGACCACCACGATGGCGACGTCGCGCTCTACCGCTTGCTGCTTGCCCACGGCGCGGAAGTTCGGCACATCGCGCTGCAGCACGGCGTCCAACTCCAGCTCGAAGAGCACCGGCACCTGCGGCAGGTCCCAGCCCTGGCGCCACTGCGGATGCAGTTCGCCGACGAAGCCGACCGGCGCGCCGTCCACCAGAACCCGCGCGCAGCGGCCCGGATGCATCGCAGGGTGTGCAGCCGGCTCGAACGTGGCGCGGCGCGGCGCCAGCAGCGCCTCCACATCGCCCTTGACGTCGAAGAAATCGACGCCCGCGTCCTTGCGGCCCCACTGCAGCGCGTCAGCACTGCCGCAGGCGATGCCCGCCACGCGCATGGGCTGGTGGAGGCCCTGCACGGTGGTGTCAGTGTTCTGCACGGCGGCATCGCGCAGGAAGACGCGGCCCAGTTCGAACACGCGCACGCGCGGCGCCTTGCGGTCGAGGTTGAACTTCACCACCTGCAGCAGCGAGCCGATCAGCGACGAGCGCATCACGCTCAACTGGCTGGCGATGGGATTCAGCAGGCGAATCGGGTCAGTGTTGCCGGCCAGCTCACGCTCCCAACCCTCTTCGACGAAGCTGAAGTTGATGGTCTCCTGATAGCCCAGGCCCGCCAGCGCACGGCGCACGGCGAACGGGCTGCGGCGGCTCTCGGCGCGCAGCTTCGGGCTGATCGGCGCCAGCGGCTTGGTGGTGGGCAGCTGGTTGTAGCCCACCATGCGCGCGACTTCCTCGATCAGATCCTCTTCGATGGTCAGGTCGAAACGATAGGACGGCGGCACCACGGTGACGCTGCCCTCGCCCTGCGTGACGGGCAGGCCCAGGCGCACCAGCGCATCCGTGCACTGCGCCTGCGTCAGCGGCATGCCGATGATCTTGGCCGCACGGGCGACGCGCAGCGTCACGGGCGCCGGCGCCGGCATCGCCGGCTGTTGGTCGTCGATGGGGCCGCAGACCGTCTCGGGCGTGCCGCAGATGTCCAGCACCAGCTGCGTGATGCGCTCGATGTGCTCCACGGTCAGCTGCGGGTCCACACCGCGCTCGAAGCGGTGGCCGGCGTCGGTGGAGAAGTTGTAGCGGCGCGAACGGCCGGCCACGGCCTTGGGCCACCAGAAGGCGGCCTCGATGTAGATGTGGCGCGTTTCGTCGGACACGGCCGTGGCGTCGCCGCCCATGATGCCGGCCAGCGATTCCACGGCCTGCCCGTCGGCGATCACGCCGACCTTGGCGTCGAGCGTGACGGTGCTGCCGCTGAGCAGCTTGAGCGTCTCGCCCTCGCGCGCCCAGCGCACTTCCAGCCCGCCGTGGATCTTGTCCAGATCGAAGATGTGCGACGGACGGCCCAGCTCGAACATCACGTAGTTGGAGATGTCCACCAGCGGCGACACGCTGCGCTGCCCGCAGCGCGCCAGGCGGTCGACCATCCACTGCGGGGTCTTGGCCAGCGTGTTCACATTGCGCACGATGCGGCCGGAGAAGCGGCCGCACAGGTCGCTGTCCAGCACCTTCACGGGCAGCACGTCCGCGTGGCCCACGGGCACGGCGGGAAAGCTGGGCGCCTTCAGCGGCGCACCGGTCAGCGCCGCCACTTCGCGCGCCACGCCGTAGACGCTCAGGCAGTGCGCCAGGTTGGGCGTGAGCTTGAGCGTGAACAGCGTGTCGTCCAGGTTCAGGTACTGGCGGATGTCCTGGCCCACGGGCGCATCCAGGGGCAGCTCCAGCAGGCCGGCGTTTTCTTCGGACAGCTTCAGCTCGCGCGCGGAGCACAGCATGCCCTGGCTTTCCACGCCGCGCAGCTTGCCCACCTTGATCAGGAAAGGCTTGCCATCCTCGCCGGGCGGCAGTTCGGCGCCGACCAGCGCGCACGGCACCTTGATGCCCACGCGGGCGTTCGGCGCGCCGCAGACGATGTTGAGCAAGGCGCCCTGCCCCGCATCGACTTGGCACACGCGCAGGCGGTCGGCATTCGGGTGCTGAACGGCTTCCTTGATCTCGCCGACGACGATCTTGGTGAACGGCGGGGCCACGGCTTCCAGTTCTTCGACCTCGAGGCCGGCCATGGTCAGCGTTTCGGCCAGCTCGGCGGTGGAGAGCGGCGGATTGCAGAACTCGCGCAGCCAGGATTCAGGAAATTGCATGGTCACTCAGTCTTGGTGGCGTTCTTCGGTGCGGACACGGGCGCCGGCCGACGGAACGGAGAAACAAAAAAAAGATAGCTACCTGCGCTTGTCATTGCTGGTTTTCCATATGAAAACACTTTGAATTCCTTATTGGACAAGCGCTGGCAGCTCACTTTTTATGGGATTACTGGAACTGCGACAGAAAGCGGATATCGCCGTCGAAGAACAGGCGCAGGTCGTTCACGCCGTAGCGCAGCATGGTCAGGCGGTCGGGCCCCATGCCGAAGGCGAAGCCGATGTACTTCTCGGGGTCCAAGCCCATGTTGCGCACCACGTTCGGGTGCACCTGGCCGGAGCCGGCCACTTCCAGCCAGCGGCCGGCCAGCGGGCCCGCCTGGAACTGGATGTCCACTTCGGCGCTGGGCTCGGTGAACGGGAAGAAGCTCGGACGGAAGCGCAGCACCAGGTCATCGCTTTCGAAGAAGGTACGGCAGAAGTCGGTGAAGACGACCTTCAGGTCCTTGAAGCTCACGTTCTCGCCGATCCACAGGCCTTCGCACTGGTGGAACATCGGCGAATGGGTGGCATCGCTGTCCACGCGGTAGGTGCGGCCGGGCGCGATCACGCGGATCTCGGGCATGGACTGGCCGGCGTCCAGCAGATGGCGGTATTTCTTGACGTGCTGCACGGCATGGCGCACCTGCATCGGGCTGGTGTGCGTGCGCAGCAGGTTGGGCGCCTCGGGCGTGCCGCCTTCCACATAGAAGGTGTCGTGCATCGAGCGCGCGGGATGGTCCTCCGGCGTGTTCAGCGCGGTGAAGTTGAACCAGTCGGTCTCGATCTCGGGGCCCTCGGCCACGTCGAAACCCATGGAGCCGAAGATGGACTCGATGCGCTCCAGTGTCAGCGACACCGGATGCAGGCCGCCCTGCCCTCGCTGGCGGCCCGGCAGCGTCACGTCGAGTGCCTCGGCCTTGAGCTGGAGCTGCAGTTCGGCATCGGCCAGGGCCTGGCGGCGCGCCGTGAGGGCCGCCTCGATCGCCTGCTTGGCCACGTTGATGGCAGCGCCGCGCGACTTCTTCTCTTCCACCGACAGCTGCGCCATGCCCTTCATGAGCTCGGTGAGGCGCCCGGACTTGCCCAGGAACTGTGCCTTGGCATTTTCCAGATCAGCGGGGGTGGCGGTCTGCGCAAACAGCTGCTGCGCGCTCTGGACCAGAGCATCCAACTCGTTCATATCGACTCTTGAAAATAAACAAGGGCTAGCGCCTTTTCAAGCCCTAGCCCTTGTTGTTTAAGCGCTGGCAGCTATGAAACTCATAGCCGCCGACCGTGAACTCAAGCAGCCAGCTTGGCCTTGACTTGTTCCACGATGCTGCCGAAAGCAGCCTTGTCGTGCACCGCGAGGTCGGCCAGCATCTTGCGGTCGATCTCGATGGAAGCCTTCTTCAGGCCGTTGGCGAACTGGCTGTAGGTCAGGCCCAGTTCACGTGCAGCGGCGTTGATACGGGCGATCCACAGTTGGCGGAACACGCGCTTCTTGGTGCGGCGATCACGGTAGGCATATTGCCCAGCCTTCATTACCGCCTGTTTGGCGATGCGGAAGACATTACCGCGGCGACCACGGAAACCCTTGGAGAGGGCCAGAACTTTCTTGTGACGGGCACGGGCCGTTACACCACGTTTGACGCGAGGCATGTGAGTACTCCTTGTTCGTCGTTAATTAAACGCCCATGCCGGGCAGCATTTGTGCGATCGAGCCCATGTTGGTCTCGTGCACAGCAACCGCACCACGCAGATGGCGCTTGTTCTTGGTGGTCTTCTTCGTCAAGATGTGACGCTTGAAGGCTTGACCGCGCTTGACGGTGCCACCGGGACGAACGCGGAAACGTTTCTTCGCGCTGCTCTTGGTCTTCATTTTGGGCATGTGAATGCTCCTTTTCGTTGTGCTCGTGAGGCGTTTGCAGACCGATCTGCAAACTTGTTGGCCCCGAGCCACTTTTTTCAGCCAGCTCGCGCCGGCTGTACGGCAGTGCAAAGCACCACCTGTTGCGTTACGCCCGCCCGAAGGCCGGCGCAACCCACATCTCTTGAAACCCTCTTGCCTCAGCTGGCCTGCCCGGCGGGAGCCGCAGCCGGGGCTGCAGCACCGCCATCGGCCGGCTTGGCCGGCGCCGGCTTCTTGCGGCTGGGCGCGATCATCATGATCATCTGGCGCCCTTCCAGCTTGGGGAACTGCTCGATCAGGATGCTGTCACCCAACTCGTCACGAATGCGGTTCAGCAGGTCCAGGCCCAGCTGCTGGTGCGTGATTTCACGGCCGCGGAAACGCAGCGTGATCTTGCACTTGTCACCGTCCGCCAGGAAGCGGCGGATATTGCGCATCTTGATGTTGTAGTCGCCATCGTCCGTACCGGGACGGAACTTGACTTCCTTGATCTCGATGACCGTCTGCTTGGCCTTGGCCTCGGCCGCGCGCTTCTGTTCCTGGTACTTGAACTTGCCATAGTCCATCAGGCGGCACACGGGAGGGTTGGCCGTGGCGGCAATCTCCACCAGGTCCACATCCAGCTCGCCCGCCATGCGGAGGGCTTCCATGAGGCTTACGACGCCCAAAGGCTCGTTGTCAGGGCCGGAGAGGCGAACCTCGGGGGCCATGATTTCACGGTTCAGGCGGTGCTTGCGCTCCTCGCGCTGGCGACGATCACGAAATTCAGTAGCGATGGCTCTATTCCTTCAACAAAAAGCTACAAACAAAGTAGCAGACTCCGCACAATCCACGCGGGCTAAAGCAGTTTCCGACACGGTTCAAGCTTTAGAAGCGATGTCCTGGGCGATGAGCGCGACGAACGCTTCGAGGGACATCACACCGAGGTCTCGATTGCCCCGGGCGCGCACTGCGACGGCACCAGCAGCCTTTTCTTTCTCGCCTGCGACGAGGATGTAAGGCAGCTTTTGCAACGAATGCTCGCGTATTTTATACGTAATCTTTTCGTTGCGCAGATCGGTCACCACCCTAAGGTCTTGATTCGGCAGCGCTTTTTGGAGCTTTGCAGCAATTTCGCGACAGTAGTCGTCCTGCGCGCCCGTGATATTGAGCACCGCCACCTGCACTGGCGCGAGCCATGTCGGCAGCGCGCCGGCGTGCTGCTCGATCAGGATACCGATGAATCGCTCTAGGCTGCCCACGATCGCGCGGTGCAGCACGATGGGACGGTGGCGCGCGCCATCTTCGCCCACGTACTCTGCGCCCAGGCGCTCCGGCATCGACGGATCGACCTGGATCGTGCCGCACTGCCAGTGACGGCCGATCGCGTCGCGCAAGGTGTACTCCAGCTTGGGACCGTAGAAAGCGCCATCGCCCACGGCGATCTGGTAATCGCAGCCCGAGGCCTTCAGGCTTTCGATCAGCGCGTTCTCGGCCTTGTCCCAGCTTTCTTCGGAACCGATGCGCTTTTCAGGCCGCGTGGCCACCTTGTAGATGATGTCGGTGAAGCCGAAATCCTTGTAGACCTTCTGCAGCAGTGTCGTGAAGTTGATGCACTCCTGCTGGATCTGGTCTTCGGTGCAGAAGATGTGGCCATCGTCCTGCGTGAAGGCGCGCACGCGCATGATGCCGTGCAGGCCGCCGGTGGGCTCGTTGCGGTGGCACTGGCCGAATTCCCCGAAGCGCAGCGGCAGGTCGCGGTAGCTCTTGACACCCTGGTTGAAGATCAGGATGTGGCCCGGGCAGTTCATCGGCTTGAGGGCGTAGTCGCGCTTTTCGCTCTCGGTGATGAACATGTTCTCGCGATACTTGTCCCAGTGGCCGGTTTTCTCCCACAGGGATTTGTCCAGAATCTGCGGGCCCTTCACCTC
>JAEWPH010000052.1 GCA_023460715.1 Pseudomonadota bacterium
GCCCCGGCCCTGCAGCGCGGCACCGTGGAGGCGGCGCCATGAGTCCGCCAGCGCACGCCGACCTGGCGCTCGAGAGCGAACCCGACGACCTGCCCGAATGGCTTGCGCCAGGCCCGCTCGTGCGCAAGCTGATGCTGGTGGCGCTGCTGGCCGTGGTGCTGGCCGGCGCCGCCGCGGCGTGGCTGGTCTCGCGCGCCTCCGGCGAAGAGGCCATGCACCGGCTGGTGAACCAGCAGAGCGATGAGGTGGAGGTGGTCGCCCGCCTGCTGGCCAGCAAGATCGAGCAGAGCCAGCGGGTGCTCGGATCGGTGGCCGAAGGCATCACGCCCGGCATGCTCGACTCTCCGGCATCGCTCGAATGGTTGTTGCAGCAGGGGCTGCCCGCCGTGCGCTTCTTCGATGCGATGCAGGTCGCACGGCACGATGGCCACCTCAGCGTCAACCTGCAGTTCGGCCGGCTCGAAAAAGCCTCGGGCCTGGACCCTGCCGAGCGCGAGTACCTGCTGCGCACGCTGGTGGATGGCAAGCCCCTGGTGTCCGGCCTGATCGGATCGCGCTCCAACGATGCGCGGGTGATGTTCACCATGCCGCTGCACCGCAGCGACGGCGGCGGCGTCATGGGCGCCGTGGCCGGCGTGCTGCGCCTGCAGTCGCAGGGCCTGCTGCCGCAGTCCATGGCGCTGCCGGCCCGCGAGGAGTCACGCCTCATCGTCTTCACCCGGGACGGCACCATCCTGTCGCACCCGCGCCAGGAGCGCGTGACGGGCCACGTGCGCGACGAGCCCGGCCTGGCCGAGGTCTATGAACGGTGGCTGCGCCAGGAGCAGCCGCTGACGGGGCGCAGCTTCACCGAGACGGTCTCCGGGCATGTGGTCAGCATCGCCGGCATGCCGCTGCCGCAATGGATGGTGGCGCGGGTGAGCGACTCGCAGGCCATGCTCGCGCCGCTGCAGGGCGCACAGCGCCGCGCCTGGTGGGCCGCGGCCGCTGGCGTGGCGCTGATCGGCCTGCTCACGGCCGCCGGCATGGGTTGGATGGCCCGGCCCCTGGCGCAGCTGCGGGCGCGGGCGCAGCAGATCGTGGCAGGCCAGTCCGCGCAGGCGGGCGAGCCCTGGCCGAGCGCCGTGGGTGAGGTGGATGCGCTGGTGCAGGTCTGCACGCACATGCTGGCGCAACAGTCCCTGCAGCGCGACGAAGCCGCAGCCATGGCCGGTCAGCTGCAGTCCATCCTGGACCACGCGCCGGTGGGCATCGCCGTCACGCGCGGCGGGCGGCTGGAGGTGATGGGCCTGCAGGCCAGCCGCATGCTGGGCTACGGGCCGCAGGAGCTGATCGGCCGCAGCGCCCGGGTGGTCTATGCCTCGGAGGAGGAGCACGCACGGGCCGCCCGCCGCGTGCGGCAAGAATTCGCGGCCCATGGCGCCTTCGACGGAGAGCTGCGTTTCCTGCGCAAGGACGGCAGCGCCGTCTGGGCCCATGTGCTGGGCCGCAGGACGCCGAAGCAGGGCGGCGTGGCCGGCACGGTGTGGATCCTGGAAGACATCACGGCCGCGCGGGAGGCGCGCCAGCTGCAGGGGTGGCTTGCCGGGCACGATCCCCTGACGCAACTGCTCAACCGCGGCGCCTTCTGCGGGCGGCTGCAGGAACTGATGACCGACCGCGCCGAGCGGTCCCGGGCGGTGCCGGCAGGCGCCGGCAGCGCCGAAGACCATGCCCTGGTGGTGCTCTTCATGGACCTGGACCACCTCACCGTGGTCAACGACATCGCGGGGCACGACGCGGGCGACGATGTGCTGCGGCATGTCGCGCGCATGGTCGAAGAGCTGGTGCGCAACGTGGGCTGGGCGGCCCGGCTCGGGGGGGACGAGTTCGCCGTGGTGCTGCCCAGCTGCTCGCCCAGCCGCGGCGCGGAGATCGCCGAGCTGATCCGCAGCACGCTGTCGGGCTGGCAGCCGTCCTACCAGGGGCGCAGCTTCCTCGTCAGCGCCAGCATCGGCATGGTGGTGATGGCGCCGGGGCAGGACGACGTCATGCAACTGCTGCGCGCCGCCGACATGGCCTGCTACGAAGCCAAGCGGCGCGGGCGCAACCAGGTGTTCCAGAGCCGCTCCGCCTGAGCGCTCCCCTCCGAGCCCACGAATCGTTGTGCTATAAAAAATATAGCTGGTAGCGCTTTCACTGACTGGGCTGGAGGCCTCTTTTGCCTCAAATTGCGCTGGAAGGCGGCCTTCACAGCAGCCACAGGGCCGCAGCCGCCACCGCGGTCGGCACGGCCGCGCCACCCAGCAGTGCAGCCGCTCCCACGGACTGACCGCGGAAGCCGCCCTTGAGCAGCGCCACGCCGGCCGGGTTGGGCGCATTGGCGATCACCGTGAGGCCGCCGCCCGCCACGGCCCCGGCCACCAGCAGGTAGCGGGCGTCGGCGGACAGCCCCTCGATCAGCGAGCCCAGGTAGGTGAGTGCGGCGTTGTCGGTCACCGCCGTCAGCGCCAGCGCGCCGAAGAACAGGGCGAGCGGCTCCATGCCTTCCACCAGGGGCCGCAGCCACCACTGCTGCAGGCCGCCCAGCACCACCAGCCCGGCGAGGAAGAAGCCCACCATCAGCCCCTCGCGCAGCACCAGCCGGTCCTGGTGAGGGCGGTAGGCGTGCGCTAGGCCCAGGAACAGCAGGAACAGGGCCAGGAAGAGGACCGGGTGGTGGGCCGCAGCGATCACGCCCGCCAGCAGCGCGATGTGCAGCAGCGTGAGCGGCCAGGGCACGGGCGGGCGCGTTGCAGCCGCCGCGGCGGTGGCGGGCGCGTCTGCATGCGGCAGGTGCCGGCGCAGGGCCCAGGTCGCCAGCGTGGCGTTCACCAACACCGCCAGCGCGGCCTTCCAGCCGAAGTGGGCCAGCATGAAGGCGCTGTCCCAGCCCCAGGTCTTGGCCACCATCAGCACCGGCGGTGCCGCATACGCGGTGAGCGTGCCGCCGATGGACACGTTCACCAGCAGCACGCCCAGCGCAAAGTACTTGAGGCGTTCGGGCACGGCGGGGCGGAAGATCTGCGGCGCCAGCATCAGCGCGGCGATGGTCATGGCCGCGGGCTCGGTGATGAGCGAGCCCAGCAGCGGCACTGCGGCCAGTCCGAGCCAGGCGGCAGCGATGGGGCGGGGCAGGGGCAGCCACCGGGCGGCCTGCCGCACGGCGGCTTCCACCGTATGCAGGATGGGGCGGGAGGCCGCGATCACCATCACCACGAAGACGAACAGCGGCTCCGTGTAGTTGCGCGATTCCGCGTACGCCACGGCCTGCGGTCCGCCCTCGACCACGGCCATGGCAGCGATGAGCACGATGGCCCAGAGGCCGAAGACCGCCTCCACCTCGCCCAGGAAGTGCAGGGCGCCGGCGTGGCGCGGAAAGCGATGGGCCAGCCGCTCGAAGTGCGGGGCGGTGAAGGTGTGGACGAGCGCGAGGGCGAAGAGAAGAGCCGCGACGGGCTCCATGGACAGGTGCATGGGAATAAGGCAGTAAGAGGCCGCGAGGCGGCCCGACCTTCGCTGTACCTGCCGCACCCCATGTGCTGCACCCGGGCCAAATTTTACGGGGCGTTGGAATACCCCTGTGCGCTCGGTTGGTTCAGCGGTGGCCGGGGCCTTGCGGCTCCTCCGGCACGCCAGTGCCAGAAGCGGGGGTTGCCGCAGGGGCGGTATCGGCCTCGTGAGCGGTTTGCGGCGGCGCGGCCTGCGGCGGTGCCGGCTCCGCAGCCGCCGGCTCCGCAGCCGCCGGCTGCACGGTGCTCAGCATGTACAGCGCCAGCGTCTCGTAGAGCGGCCGGGCCAGCATGCGGGACACCAGGCTCGCCAGCATGGCCGATGCCATCAGGCTCAGCACCATGGCGTGGCCGTCCACCATCTCCATCACGATGATGAAGGCGGTGAGCGGCGCCTGCGTCACCGCGGCCAGAAACGCCGCCATGCCCATGGCGATGAGCGCCGGGCCGATGTCGCCGCCCACCACCGCCGCCACGTTGTGGCCCACGCCCGCGCCGATGGACAGCGACGGCGCAAAGATGCCGCCCGGCACGCCCACCCAGGCCGACAGCCAGGTCGCCACGAACTTGAGCGTGACGTACAGCGCCGGGGTGTCGGCCTCGCCGGCCAGCATGTGCTTGACCGCCTCGGAGCCCGAGCCGAACGTGGCCCCGCCGGTGACCAGTCCGATGACGGCGATCACCAGCGCGCCGGCCGCTGCGAAGCGGATGGGAAAGCGTGCGCGCAGCCGGTTCAGCCGCTCGGGGGCCTGCGTGAGCGACGCGGCCAGCAGCTTGGCGAACACACCGCCCAGCACGCCGCAGGCGAGGGTGACGCACAGGCCGGGCAGCAGCGCGTCCCACGACAGGCGCGGCACCTGGATGCGGCCGAAATAGCTCAGGTTGCCGAAGGCCGACACGCCCATCAGGCCGGCCAGCACGATGGCCGCGATGATGAGCCCGCTGGAGCGCGACTCCAGCTTGCGCGACAGCTCCTCAATGGCGAAAACCACGCCGGCCAGCGGCGCATTGAAGGCCGCGGCGATGCCGGCCGCCCCGCCCGCCACCAGCAGCGCGTGGCTGCTGATGCCCGACTGCGGGCCCAGCCAGCGGCGCGCATGGTGCATGACGCCCGCCGCCACCTGCACGGACGGCCCTTCGCGCCCGATGGACAGGCCCGCCGCAAAGCCCGCTGTGGCCAGCACCATCTTGCACACGGACAGCCACAGCGAGACGAACCGGCTGCGCAGCGACGGCGCGAGTGCCGGCTCCAGCGCCACCATCACCTGCGGAATGCCTGAGCCGGCGGCGCCCGGCGCCCAGCGCCGCGTGAGCCAGACCGTGCCAGCGGTGACGGCCGGCATCCACAGCAGCACGGCCCAGCCGCCCTGCCAGTGGAAGAGGTGCATGAACGCCTCGAAGGCCGCATCGGCCATGAGCGTGAAGGCCACCACGCACAGCCCGGCCGCCACGGCATAGGCCAGCACGATGCTGCGGTCCAGCCAGCGCCGGCCGTCGCGCAGCTCCTGGCGCAGGTTGTGGGCGAAGTCGGGTTCTTGGTGCATGGGCGTGGAGGGCGGGCAGGCGGCAACCTGCCCGATTCTGCCCGCTGCGCTGGCGGGCGCCGCGCAGGACAAGGCCGGGCCCAGCGGGCCGGCCAGCCC
>JAEWPH010000053.1 GCA_023460715.1 Pseudomonadota bacterium
GGACAGGCGGGGCGGGGGGGTGGGGGGGGTGGGGCGGGGCATGGGGTGGACGGCAGGGGTTACTTGATCGTCGGGCGGTGAAGGCAGCGCCGCAGCGCGGTGGCCTGCACGCCCCGTGCCGCGTGCCGCACGGGGTGTGCGGCAGCAGACGACGGCGCGCCGGCCGGGCGCTGCGTGCGCCGCTGGGGCGGGATGCTTACTTGCTGTCCTTGGTGACCAGCACCACGTCGGTCTTCACCAGGGCGGGCAGCTGGGCCTGGGGCGTCTTGGCGGCCAGGGCCTTCTGGGCGAGCTCGATGCCGAACACGGCCTGCTTGGCGGCGTACTGGTCGGCCGTGGCGAGCACGCGGCCGTCGGCCAGCATGGGCTTGAGGGCACGGATGTTGTCATAGCCCACCACCTGCACCTTGCCGGTCTTGCCCGCGGCCTTGACGGCGGCCACCACGCCCAGCGCCATGCTGTCGTTGCCGGCCAGCAGGGCCTTCAGGTCGGGGTGTTCGCGCAGCATGCCGGCGGCAATCGTGTTGCCCTTCTCGATCTCCCACTGGCCGGACTGCACGCTCACCACGTTGATGCCGGCGGCCTTCATGGCGTCCTGGTAGCCCAGCGTGCGCTGCTGCGCATTGAAGGTGGTGGACACGCCTTCCACGATGCCGACCTTGTCGCCGGCCTTGAGCTGCTTGGCCAGGTAGTCGCCCACCAGCTTGGCGCCGGCGCGGTTGTCCGGGCCCACGAAGGGCACGTTGATGTTCTTTTCCTTGAGCGCGTCGGCATCGAGCTGGTTGTCGATGTTCACCACGATCACGCCCTTGTCGATGGCGGCCTTGACGGCGGGCACCAGGGCCTTGGAGTCGGCCGGGGCCAGCACGATGGCGCTGGCCTTCTGGGCCACGGCCTGCTCGACCATCTTGATCTGCGCGGCGGTGTCGGTCTCGTTCTTGATGCCGTTGGCGATCAGCGTGTATTCGCCCGCATGCTCCTTCTGGTGCGCCTTGGCGCCGTCTTCCATCGTGCGGAAGAACTCGTTGGCCAGCGATTTCATCACCAGCGCGATCTTGGGCTTGTCCTGCGCCCACACGGGGGTGGCCAGAACGCTGCCCATGACAGCAAGGGCGGCGGCGGTCTGAATTGAGCGGCGGGTGAACTGCATGGTTGTCTCCTGTGCGGCGTGTAGAAGAAAAACGAACGCGCGTGGAGGTATCCGAGCGGTCCGAGGCTGCGGATGATAGCGATGTAAAACGTTTGCGCAAACGTTTGCGCATGGTGGTGACCCGCAATGACGGCAAGTGGCCTTGCCCGCCCGATCGCTGCGATGCCGCATCGGTAACCGGGTCACACAGTGGCAACCCATGGGGTGGGGCGGTGGATGGCGTCGCCGGCTGTAACCGAATCACGGCACGATGGCCGTCCGCCCGGGTCGGGAATGCGCCACCGCCCGGCGGGGCAGCCGGTCGCCTTCACCGCGCTCTGCTACAACGCGGGGAATTGCTTTACCGCAGTCCTGTGGCTCGGGCGTACTTCCTGCATGGCGGGCGTCGTCCCCGTCGCCGGGCCGCTTTGAGTTCCCTGGCACAGATCGCCATCGGCCCCTTCCTTTTCCATCCCATGGTTGCATCCATTCTTGTCGGCATGCTGTGCGCACATCTGCTGTGCTTTTCGCTGATGTTCTTTCTCATCAGCAGGCGTCTGCAGGGCAAGAAGGTGGGCATGGAGTGCTTTGCCGTCGGCAACCTGCTGCTGGGCTGCGCCTATGTGCTGCAACTGGCCGAAGGGCGGCCCGCCTTCAGCGCCATGAGCGTGGTGAATCACACCCTGACCCTGGCCTCTCCCATGGCGTACGCGATCGGCGCCATGCGTTTCTTCGGCCGGCCGACGGCGCTCTGGCAGCCCCTCGTCGCCTTCGCCGTGGCCTACGGCACCCTGCAGGTGCTGGTGCAGTGGGGGCTGGGTTCGCTGGCGCGGTACGCCCTGCTGTCCGGTACGTCCGCGCTGCTGTTTCTGGCCATGGTCTGCATCGTGGTCTATGGCGTGCGCACGTTTGCCAAGGACCTGCAGGGCGAGATGGTCTTCTTCGCGCTGCTGATCGGTGGCATCTGCGTGCTCAATGCCATCAAGTTCGTCAAGCTGCTGAGCGGCGGCCTGGATGCGCTGCAGATGGACGCCACTTTTCAGATGGTGTTCTACGTCTACATGTCCTTGCTGGCCACCGTGCTGCCGCCCTCCATGGTCTGGCTCCTGCTGCGCCGCCTGACCGAAGAGCTGCGCCACATGGCCGCGCGCGATCCCATGACCCAGCTGCTGAACCGCCGCGGGCTGGCCGATGCGCTGCAACTGCACTTCAGCAGCAGCCGCCCCTCGGCCACGGCCTATCTACTGATCGCCGATGTGGACCATTTCAAGCGCATCAACGACAACCACGGCCACCACACGGGCGACGCCGTGCTGTGCCACGTGGCGCAGGTGTTGCGCGACACCATGCGCCGGGGCGATCCGATCAGCCGCATTGGCGGGGAAGAGTTTGTCGCCGTCTGCCTGGACACCGACGAGCAGGGTGTCATGCAGCTGGCGGAGCGTCTGCGCGCGGCGGTCGAAACCCAACCGCTCTGGGTCCCGGGTTTGAACGCACCGCTGCACTGCACGATCACCATCGGGATTTCACACGGCTTTGCCCGTCCCCATGCGATGGAGGACGCCATGCGGCAGGCCGACACGGCGCTGTACCGGGGCAAGGCGGGTGGGCGCAACCGGGTTGAATGGGCGCAGGCTGCGGCCGGAGTGCCTGCGGCAGGGCACGGTGTGCCAATGGCAACGCCAAGCTAGCGTGGAGGGTAGCGAACGGGCTCGGCAGACGCCGGAGCCGGTTCGCTGCCGCGCATGGTTAGGCCCACGACGCCACCCAGCACAGTGCGAATCCCAAAAGCACATAAAACAACACCCCGGCTATCAGCAGACCATTTGCGGTGATGACGCGCTGCCCCTCTCGTTTGAACGACAGCGCGCCTGCCGGGCCATAGATGCTGGCTTCCTTGCTGTTCAGTCGTTCCCCTCGCCAGCGCCCCCAACTGACGGCAGTAACGACGAACTTGCCTGTGACGATGAGCAACAGCTCGATGAGAGCCCATAGCAGTGCCGCGACAGCTTCTCCCATACAGCCCTAACGTCTGATTTCAGCGGACGGCGAAGCCGCCCGGTGGAAAGAGCGGTTAGCGCGCAACTGCACGGGCGGACCTTCGAGAGGGAATGTCACTGCGCCATTGGATTGCAGCGGCAATCGCCAATCCCACGGCCAACGCTGCCAATGAGTACGCAAAGCCTTTTGAACCCACGCTTTCATGGAGAACCGCGCGCACTGACGCCCAACGACCGGTAAATGGTGGGTGACCAGGGTTAAACCATTCAGCCATGCCAAGCGCCGCTGAGATAAAAGAGAAGCCCGCGTAGACGGGCCATTTCGAAATTTTCGATGGAGGCCCACCGTTTTTCATTTCTTCGCGAGACGGAAGCGCGGTAAGGCGACGGCGATCCCAAATGATGAATATCAACAGGCTCAAGAGCAAGGCGAAAAAGATTGCGACGGCCATGTGACCAAAGGCTGATTTGCGCGCTAACGATCTAGCTCAGCGAGCGGCACAGCCGTCCGCTGGAGCGCAGAGTTAGGGCCGAATTGACGCCAGTAATCCAATGCAATCTCATAAACTGTCTTGGTGCGAACGTTTAGTTGAGACACTCGAATTGAGTTCTTTGGAAGTTTGTGCGGATCTTCTCCTTGCAAAAAGAAGCCAACAAAAGGGTCGCCGGGCCCAATAGTCAGGAGTTCGATTTTTCGGATTTGAGGCCAAGGCAAGGGCTTATCGCTCTCCCAGGATTTGAACCAAATCCCCGTAGAGTCAAGAGTTAAAACAGGACGCTTATTCCAAACTCCACGAAAAGCAAAAGTACCGAGCGAAACCAGTACAAGAAGCGGAAGAAATGAAACCCAACTAGAGCCTTGCATAAACCGGATCAGCCCGAGCGCGGCCAAGGCAACGATGCAACCGCCAAAGATGAGCTTCTGCAACAGGGATCCGTCCGCCAGTCGAAATGAATGAGCCACTTTGTCGACCGAGCCTAACGGCCAAGGTAAGCCGCCCACCGAAGGCGGGTCGGCTTGAGCGCAGAGTTAGACGGCGCAGAAGAAAGAAATGCCGAGCAAAAGCCCGGTGCTGCGAAAAACATAGCTGCTTGCGCAGGTGGAATAAGCGCTGCGGTCCAAAAAAGCTGAATCTTGCGCAGCGCATGAAGACGAAGGCCGACACAGCGCCATAACCCCGAAGGAGAGACCTTGGAGAAAGGCGAAATGCTGGAATTAATGGGGCCCTGCATAAAGCGGATATTCGTAAGGGCTAACTAAATTTAGATGGCGGCATGCTATCGTTGCGATGAGGGCTAAGTCAAACACATATCTCAACATCATCGAAGAAGCGGCGTGTCATCAAGATGATTGATGCCGCCAAAGATCTTGCGAATCAATCACAGACGGGGTTGGCAACTGGCAGGCAGTTCTATGGGACTTTTCAATGGCATGTCCCATCGCTGCGAAGACCCTTCCGGGGAAGCTTTCCGCCAGTCCGCTCACTCCGCCGGCGCCCGCAGCTCCCGCCGCAGGATTTTGCCCACATTCGTCTTGGGCAGTGCGTCGCGGAACTCGATGTGCTTGGGGCGCTTGTAGCCGGTGAGATGGTCGTGGCAGTAGCGCACCAGGTCGTCTTCGGTGAGCGACGGGTCGCTGCGCACCACGAAGACCTTGATCGCCTCGCCCTGCTTGTCGTCGGCGATGCCGATGGCCGCGCATTCCAGCACGCCGGGGCACAGGCAGATGACCTGTTCCAGCTCGTTGGGAAACACGTTGAAGCCGCTCACCAGGATCATGTCCTTCTTGCGGTCGATGATGCGGGTGTAGCCGCGCTCGTCCATCACGCCCACGTCGCCGGTGCGCATGAAGCCGTCGGCGGTGAAGGCCTTGGCGTTCTCGTCGGGCTGGTTGTAGTAGCCCGCCATCACGTTCGGGCCCTTGATGCAGATCTCTCCCGCCTCCCCGATGGGCAGGCTCTCGCCCTGGTCGTTCTTGATGGCGATGTTGATGCCCGGCAGCGGCAGGCCGATGGATCCGGTGAACGCGGTGTTGTCCACCGGGTTGTTGGTGCCGATGGCGCAGGTCTCGCTCATGCCCCAGCCCTCGATCATGGTGCTGCCCGTCACCTTCTGCCACTGCTGGGCCGTGCTTTCCGAGGCCGCCATGCCGCCGGCCTGCGACACGCACAGCGGCGAGAAATCGAGCGCGCGGAACTGCGCGTTCTGCAGCAGCGCATTGAACAGCGTGTTCACCGCCGGCAGCATGTGGAAGGGCCGCTTCTTGAGCACGGCGACGAACTTGGGGATGTCGCGCGGGTTGGGAATCAGGGTGAGGCTGGAGCCCTGGCGGATCGCCAGCAGGCACAGCGTGAGCGCGAAGATGTGGTACAGCGGCAGCGCGGCAATCGAGTTGGCGCGGCTCACGTCGCCCACCTTGGCGAGCGCGGGGGTGAACCAGGCCTCGGCCTGCAGCGTGGCCGCGACGATGTTGCGGTGCGTGAGCACCGCGCCCTTCGACAGTCCCGTGGTGCCGCCGGTGTACTGCAGGAAGGCCGTGGAGTCGAGCGTGGCCGTGCTGGGCGCCAGCGTGCGCCCTGCGCCCTCCGCCAGCGCTTGGTTGAAGGGGGTGACCTGCCGCCCGCCGGTCAGGGGCAGTTCGTAGGCCGGCACCATCTTGGCCAGGTGGCGCACGGCGAAGGTGATCCAGCGGCCATAGGCCGCGCCCAGCAGGTCGCCCATGGCGGCCATCACCACATGCCGGACCTGCGTGCGGTCGATGACCTCGCTGAGCGTGTGCGCGAAGTTCTCCAGGATGACGATGGCCGAGGCGCCGGAGTCCTTGAGCTGGTGCTCCAGCTCGCGGGCGGTGTACAGCGGGTTGACGTTCACGCAGGTGTAGCCGGCGCGCAGCACGGCGGCCATGGTCACGCCGAACTGCGGCACGTTGGGCAGCATGATCGCCACGCGCGCGCCGGGCGCCAGGCCCTGGCCCTGCAGCCAGGCGCCGAGCTGGGTGGAGAGCCGGTCCAGCTCGCCGTACGACATCCACCGGTCCATGCACACCGAGAAAGGGCGGTCTGCATGCTGGCGGAACGACTCCTCCAGCAGGTGGGCGACCGAGCGGTACTGCGCGGGGTCGACGTCATGCGGTACGCCGGCGGGGTAGTGCGCCAGCCAGGGACGGGCCTGGGTCATGTCTTGTCTCCTTTGCCCCATTCTCAAAGCGGGTGGCGCCGGTAGGACTCGGGGGTTTACCTAGCCACAGTCCCGCGGGCGACGCCGGGCAGGGCGCCCCGCACGATGGTGGCACAGATCGTGCAAATGAGAACGACTTACAATTGCGGCCCTTCGTTTCGGGTGGTGCCTGCCGCTGTGGCGCGCCCACCGACGTCTTCCTTCTCTTCCCGTTTCGTGCAGTCCGCCCGGCCTGGCGGCCCCTCATGCTGTCCTTCAAGAATCTCTGGTTCCAGCTGCACTGGTTCATCGGCATCACGGCCGGCACGGTGCTGATCGTCATCGGCCTGTCCGGTGCGGCCTATGCCTTTCAGGACGAGATCCTGGACTTCATCAACCCCGGCACCGCCGCCGTGCCGGTGCGCAACCAGCCCGCCCTGGCGCTGCCGCAGCTGGTCGAGGCCCTGCGCGCGCAGGGCGAGGGGCGCACCATCCAGCGCATCACCGTGTCGGCCGAGCCCGGCGCGGCCGTGCCGGTGACCCTGTTCCCCGCCGCCGGCGAGCGCCGGGGGCCGCCGCTGATGCTGGACCCGTACACCGGCGCGCGCCTGCCCGAGCGGCGCGGGGCGGAGTTCTTCGATTGGGCGCTGCGCCTGCACCGCTGGCTGCTGCTGCCGCGCGACGATGGCAAACAGATCACCGGCACCCTGGCCGCGGGGCTGCTCGTGCTGTCGTTGTCGGGCCTGTACCTGCGCTGGCCGCGCCGGCCGCTGTCGCTGCGTACCTGGCTCACGTTCGACACGCGCCTGCAGGGGCGTTCCTTCCTGTGGGGGCTGCATTCGGTCATCGGCACCTGGGCCCTGGTGGCCTATGTGGTGTTCTCGCTCACCGGCCTGTACTGGGCCTTCGATGCCGTGCGCGGCCCGGTGGACCGGCTGGCCGGCGTGCCGCCACGCGGCGCGGCGCCCGCCACGCCGGCCGCCGACCGACCGGCGGC
>JAEWPH010000054.1 GCA_023460715.1 Pseudomonadota bacterium
CGCCGCATGCGCGGCACCGCCGCCGTGGCAGTGGGCGGCGTGGTCGCGTCGCTCAGCCTGGCCGTCGCGCTCACGGTGATGGTGTCGAGCTTTCGCGGCTCGGTCATCGAATGGCTGGACGCCGTGCTGCCCGCGCCGCTGTACGTGCGCATGGCCGGCACCGGCACGGCCGACGACGCGGCCGCCTTCCCCGGCGGCTTTGCCGAAGCGGTGGCGCGGCTGCCCGGCGTGGAGCGCGTGCAGCCCCTGCGCGTGAGCAGCCTGATGCTCGACCCCGGCCGCCCCGCCGTCGCGCTGCTGGCCCGGCCGCTGGGCACCGACCCCGCCCAGGCTCTGCCGCTGGTGGACGCCGCCCTGCCCGTGCCCCCCGGCCGCGTGGGCGTGTATGTGAGCGAGGCCATCGTGCAGCTCTACGGCGTGCAGCCCGGCGCGGACTGGCCGGCGCTTTCACATTCTTTTCGGCCTCTAGCCCAATCACGACAAGCGCAACCAGCTACATTCTTCATAGCAGGCGTGTGGCGCGACTATGTGCGCCAGTTCGGCGCCGTCGCCATGGACAGCACCGCCTTCGTGCGCCTGACGGGCGACGCGCGTACCAGCGACCTGGCGCTGTGGCCCACGCCCGGCGCCGACGAAGCCGCACTGCGCGATGCGGTCACGGCCCTGGCGCAAGCCACAGCGGGCGCGGCTGCCGCCACCAGCGCCGCGCCGCTGGAATTCACCTCCGCCGCCGGTATCCGCGAACGCTCACTCGGCATCTTCGACCGCAGCTTCGCCGTCACCTACTGGCTGCAGGCCGTGGCCATCGGCATAGGTCTGTTCGGCATCGCCGCCAGCTTCAGCGCCCAGGTGCTGGCGCGCCGCAAGGAGTTCGGACTGCTCGCCCACCTGGGCCTCACCCAACGCCAGGTGCTGGCCGTGGTCGCCGGCGAAGGCGCCGCCTGGACCGCCATCGGCGCCGTGGCCGGCACCCTGCTGGGCCTGGCCGTTTCGGTGGTGCTGGTGCACGTGGTGAACCCGCAGAGCTTTCACTGGACGATGGAATTGCGGGTGCCGGGGGAGAGGTTGTTGGCGCTGGGGGTGGCAGTGGTGGCTGCGGGGACGATCACCGCATGGTTGGCAGGAAGAGCGGCTTCGGGTAAGGATGCGGTAATGGCGGTGAAAGAGGATTGGTAGTCATCTACCACGCAGCACATAACAACTATGTGGTGAGCAAAAAACGACTTCAGATGTCACTCGATAGCGTTCACTACGTCATAGCGCTAATCTTTAAAGGATTCAGACACCTTTAAGCTCTTCAACAAAACTTCTCGATGTTCATGCAAAGAATCTGGAACATTCAATTCTGCACGAACAAAATTCCTCTTCTGCAATTCAAAGTTATAAAGACCAACGCCCACACCCATTCTCCGAACAGCGGCCTGATCTACAAATATTGGTCGACCAATCTCACAGCCTAAAAAAGGGCAGGCCTCTACAAAACGTTTATCAGCAATTCCGCGCCGATGGACAAAGACATGTCTTTTTTGCTGAAGCTCAAGCAGCAATTTTCTAGTGCTTTCATCAATGCTACCTGCCATTCCAAGCGGCTCAAGGATAGCCTCAAACACTCCAACCCCAATTTTTAAAGCACTTCTCGTCGCCACTTTTAGTTCCGAATAGAGGAATTCGGCGCGGTGATCTAAAGAAGCTTCTCCAAATTCGATCAACGGCCCCTTAAAAGACCTCAATAAATCAGCACCCTTACATTCCTCCGGCCTCTTTAAACACTCAACTGCTATCTCCTCTATACCTGCCTCCAAAATGCTCCAGAATTTTACAAGCATTAACTCATAAAGATAACTAAACCCAGAATCACGATGAGCCTTTGCGACCTCTCGTTTTTTACAAGCAAACTGAATCTCAGAATCCCACTCCGCCTCTGATTTTCCCGCTCTACTTCCCCCCCGAACTTCACGCAATGCACTGAGTAGCTCAGCCTCTCCTTCTGCAGCGCCAAGTCCCGTTATTGCTAGCAAGTGAAAGTCCAACAGCCGCCCGATCTCTCGATCAATACTCCAATCCGGCAATAGCACTGGCATTTCACCCTCCTATCTCATAAGAAAATAACATCATTTCAGTGCTCATCTCAGGCAGTCTATGGCAATAGGGAAGCCCAGGAATCAGGATGCAAACTGCTTTTCAAGCCTTCGATGAAGTTAATCCAAGCTTATGCACTAGCTAGGTGCCAATTGTCGAATGCACGCTCCCTCCCCCTGGCTCCCCTCCGCCATCGCTCGCATCGAAGCCGACTACCACCGCAGCGCCGATACGCATCTGATCCCCCTGCCCCTGCCGGGCTACGCGGCGGCGGGCATCGATCTGTACCTGAAGGACGAGTCCACGCACCCCACGGGCAGCCTGAAGCACCGGCTGGCGCGGTCGCTGTTCCTCTACGCCCTGTGCAATGGCTGGCTGCATGAGGGCTCGACCGTGGTGGAGTCGTCCAGCGGCTCCACGGCGGTGAGCGAGGCCTATTTCGCGCGGCTGCTGGGCCTGCCGTTCGTGGCGGTGATGCCGCGCAGCACGTCGGCCGAGAAGATCGCGCTGATCGAGTTCTATGGCGGGCGCTGCCATTTCGTGGAGAGCGCGGGCGAGGTGTACGACGCGGCGCGCTCCATCGCGGCGTACACGGGCGGCCATTACATGGACCAGTTCACGTATGCCGAGCGCGCCACCGACTGGCGGGGCAAGACAACATTGCGGGAGCATGTTCAAGTAGATGGAGATGGCGCGCGAGCAGCATGGGACGCAACGAAGCGCGGTGCCCACAGCACGCCTAATCCGCGACGCCACTGAACGGCTCAGGCCGCCGCGCCAGCAGATGGGACAGCCGCTGAAGGCCCGCTTGCAAGCGTGTGCGGTCCTGGATGCTGCCCAAGGAGATGCGGATGGCGTTGACCGAGGCCCCGCCGGGGGCGAAGGCCTCGGCCTGCGTGACGGCGATGCCTTCGCGGGCGGCCGCGCTGGCAAGCTGCGAAGAACTCCAGTACCCCGGCAATTCCAGCCATAGGTGCAGCCCGTCCCCGGCGCCGCTGTACCGGCCCGCCAGAATGTCCCGCGCCATGCGATGGCGCAGGCGCGCCTCGTTGCGCACGCCCGCCATCAGGCCGAACGCCGAGCCGTCGAGGATCCACTGCGTGGCCAGGGCCGCCGTCAGCGGCGCGGCCATCAGCGCAAAGGACCGCAGCGCGGCCAGAAAGCGCTCCCGCTCCTGCGGGTCTCGCAGGAGCACGAAAGCGACACGCAGGCCGGGCGTCAGGCACTTCGACAGGGTCGCGATGTAGCAGACCTGCTCCGGGGCCAGCGCGGCGACGGGGGGCGGTGGCGCTTCGGCAAGCAGCCAGTAGGGGTCGTCCTCGACGATGCGTACATGGCAGCGCTTCGCGATGCCTGCGAGTTCCTGCCGCCTGCGCTGCGGCATGGTGATGGCGGTCGGGTTCTGCAAGGTCGGGTTGAGGTAGAGCAGCCGGGGCTGGTGCAGGCGGCAGGCCTGCTCCAGCATCTCGGGCATCATCCCTTGCCCGTCAGCGCCCACCGCCACGACGCGCCGGCCGAACTGGGCCGCCACCGCGAGCACGCCGGGATAGGTGGCAGGCTCGGCCAGGATCACGTCGCCCGGCGCCGTGAGGGCCAGGGTCAATGCAGCGATTGCCGCTTGCGCGCCCGGACAGACGACCACCTGCGCCGGATCGAGAGCGCCGAACATCGGCTCCAGCCAGCGGGCGCCCGCCTGGCGGTCCGCATCGCTGCCCCCGCCAGACTGGTACGTCATCAGCAAGCCGGTATCCGCCGTCATCAGCACCTGCGACATGCCCTGCTTCAACAGGTCGCCGAAGTCCACGCCCGCCGGGGGCGGCGGTGTGTTCATGCTCAGGTCGAGGACCGCGCTCCATTCGACTTTCGGCGCCGCGACATACGTGCCGCGGGCGCCGCGCCCCTCCAGCAGGTGGCGGCGCTTGGCTTCCTCGTAGGCGCGCGTGACCGTCGTCAGGTCGACGCCCAACTGTGCGGCCAGCCGGCGCTGCGGCGGCAGGCGGTCGCCCGGCTTCAGCGAACCGCCGGCCACCGCCGCCTGCAGCGCATCCGCGATCTGCAGAAAGCGGGGTCCGCCCTGCGCGGCCCAGCGCGGCCACCAGATCGGCAAAGGGTCATCCTGCAGGGTTGCCACGGCGTCGTTGTCTCTCGGATGTATGGAAATTGTTTTTAAGTAGCATGCCCTGAAAGGCGGAACAGGGCCGGGCGGACATGGGCCGGTGCCGACGTTCGCGCCCCTTCCCCGCGGGGCGGGCACTGCCAAGTCATAGGCTGGAAACTCTCAAATGATGATCGACTGGATCCCCGTAGTCTTCGTGACGTTCAAGGTTCTCATATTCGGCACCTGCATGTGCTTCGCCATCAAGTGGCACTATGACCAGGGCAAGAAAGGCATGGACAGGCGCGCGCTGCTGCGCACGGGCGGCAAGGTGGCGGCCCTCTTCGTGCTGCTGCTCCTGGGTGTGCTGCTCTTCACCTTCGGCGTTGCCAGCGGGCTGGGCATGGACCTGCGGCTGCCATGACGGCCGCCGCGCAGGCCTAGCGCGGCCGTTGGGAGGGGTGAATGCCCGCTTGTCCATGGGGCTCTCTATCGCCCCGGGCCGACGTGCCACGGGGCCGCTGCGGGACAATCCGCCCATGACGACTCCCTCCCCCTGGCTCCACGAAGCCATCGCCCGCATCGAAGCCGATTACCAGCGCAGCGCCGACACCCACCTGATTCCGCTGCCCCTGCCGGGCTACGCCGCGGCCGGCATCGACCTATACCTGAAGGACGAATCCACGCACCCCACGGGCAGCCTGAAGCACCGGCTGGCGCGGTCGCTGTTCCTCTATGCACTGTGCAATGGCTGGGTGCATGAGGGCTCGACCATCGTGGAGTCGTCCAGCGGCTCGACGGCGGTGAGCGAGGCGTACTTTGCACGACTGCTGGGCCTGCCCTTCGTGGCGGTGATGCCGCGCAGCACCTCGGCCGAGAAGATCGCGCTGATCGAGTTCTATGGCGGGCGCTGCCATTTCGTGGAGAGCGCGGGCGAGGTGTACGAGGCCGCACGGGCCGTGGCTGCGGAAACGCGGGGCCATTACATGGACCAGTTCACCTATGCCGAGCGCGCCACCGACTGGCGGGGCAACAACAACATTGCCGAGAGCATGTTCACGCAGATGGCGCGCGAGCGGCATGCGGTGCCGCGCTGGATCGTGGTGGGCGCAGGCACGGGCGGCACCAGCGCCACCATTGGCCGCTATGTGCGCTACCAGCGCCACGCCTCGCAGGTGTGCGTGGCCGACCCGGCGGGTTCGGTATTCAGCGCCTACCACCGCACGGGCGTGGCCACGCTGACGGCGCCGGGCTCGCGCATCGAGGGCATCGGCCGGCCGCGCGTGGAGCCGAGCTTCATCCGCACGCTGGTGGACCGCATGGAAGAGGTGGCGGACCACGATTCGATTGCCGCCATGCGCGCACTGTCCGCCCTGCTGGGCCGGCGCGTGGGTCCGTCCACGGGCACCAACTTCGTCGCCATGCTGCGGCTGGCGCACGAGATGCGCGAGGCCAATCAGCAGGGCTCCATCCTGTCGCTGCTGTGCGATTCGGGCGAGCGCTACCTGCCCACGTACTACGACGATGCCTGGGTGGAGACGCGCATGGGATCGTGCGCAGCCGCGCGCGAGCGTGTGGACGCATTGCTGGCCTGAACGCCAGGGCACGCCGCTCCCCTTCTGCCATGGCGCACTCCACCCACCCGACGTTCCCGGCTGCTACCGGTGCTGCCATCAGTGCCGCGACGGCCGCACAGGGCGCACAGGGCGACCCCATGCCCCCTGCACCCCTCGTCCCCGGCCCGGGTGCCGCCACACGGCGGCGCTGGCTGCTGGCGCTGGCCGCCGGCAGTCTGTGGCCCGTCGGCGCGGCCTGGGCGCTGCCCGAGCGCACGCTGGCCTTTCCGCGGGACCACGGCAGCCACCCCGACCTGCGCACCGAGTGGTGGTACATCACCGGCCAGGCCTGGGCGGGCGGGCGGCCTTGGGGCTTTCAAGTGACTTTCTTCCGCTCGCGCGTGGAGGCAGCGCAGCCGCTGCAGTCTTCGTTTGCAGCCAAGCAGTTGATCTTCGGCCATGCCGCGCTGACCGATGTGCAGGGCCAGCGCCTGGTGCATGACCAGCGCATCGCACGCGCGGGCTTCGGCATCGCCGGCGCGGAGGAAGGCGACACCGCCGTGCGCCTGCGCGACTGGTCGCTCACCCGCACCGACGCCGCTGGCCCGGGCCGCAGCCGCTATGCCGCGCGGGTGCAGGGGAGCGCCTTTGCCCTGGAGCTGCAGTTCGACAGCACGCAGCCGGTGCTGCTGCAAGGGCGCGGCGGCCTGTCGCGCAAGGGGCCCGACGCAGCGCAGGCCAGCTACTACTACAGCCAGCCGCAGTTGGCGGTGTCGGGCCACATCACGCTGCAGGGCCAGCGCATGGCGGTGCAGGCGCCGCCGGCTTCTTCTGGCGGCGCCGACGCACTGCCCACCAACCGCGCATGGATGGACCACGAGTGGAGCGAGGCGCTGATGCACCCCGAGGCCGTGGGCTGGGACTGGATCGGCATGAACCTGGCCGACGGCAGCGCGCTCACGGCCTTTCGCCTGCGCCGCGCGGATGGCAGCGCCCTGTGGGCCGGTGGATCGGTGCGCGGCGCGGGCGAGCAGGCCGCCTCGGTGTTTGCGCATGACGCAGTGGTGTTCACGCCGCTGCGGCGCTGGCGCAGTGGCCACAGCGATGCGCACTACCCCGTGGAATGGCGCGTGCAGACGCCTGCCGGCGACTTCACCGTGCATGCCCTCCTCGACGACCAGGAGCTGGACAGCCAGGGATCGACCGGCGCGATCTACTGGGAAGGCCTGAGCGAACTGCGCGACGCCGGGGGCCGTGCCGTGGGCCGGGGCTATCTGGAGATGACGGGCTATGCGAAGCGGCTGCAGTTGGGTTGAGCTCAGCGGAACGCGCTGAGGAATGCCGCTGACCCCCAGCCCGTTCAAAGGCGCTTTTCCAGCCGCCTGCACGGTACCCACGCCCTTCCCGCCAGGGGGCGCTTCATGGGCCCACGGACCGCGTGCGCCCACCGGCATATCGGTCCCCATGGCCGGTGCGGCCCGGAAGTCACCCCATGCCGGGACAGCCCCAGGCCGCAAAACACTGTATGAGCAGACAGTAAAATACCGGGCTCGCCAGCTTCCACAGATCGCCCAGACATGCCCGTAGAACCCGACCAAGCCGTTGCCTCCGTCTTCGAAGACCGTCTTTGGCACCACAACGGCTGGGAGGCCCGCGTTGTCAAGAACGAAGACGACGATGGATGGGCTGTGGCCATGACCCAGGATGGGCAGGCCGAGCCCGCCCTGGTCGGCCCCTGGACCATGGGCCGCGACAAGAAGAACCCCAAGCCGCTGGACATGGCAGCGTTCAACACGCTGGTGAAGACAGCCCACGAAGTCATTCGCCGGGCGGAGCAGCACCAGGCGGCGCTGTTGCACAAGGAGATCGAGATCGACGTGCGCGGCTCGCGCGTGACCGTCGCTCTCGACATCGAACCCGACGAGGACAACCCCTCCGCCACGCTCACCGCCACGGCGGCAGACGGCAGCCAACTGGCGAAGGTGAGCGTCCGGCCGGACCACCGGCTGAACCGGGCCTCTGCGCAGCGCTGGGCAGAGGCGGGGTATCCGCGGCCGAGTGAGGACTGAGCAACCGTCTTGGCTGTCAAGCGTGATGCATAGCCGGATCCCATGTGGAGCCATGCTTGGCTATGGCGTTGAGCATGGTCAGTAGCTTGCGCATGCAAGCGACCAGGGCAACCTTCTTGCGCTTGCCCACTGCCAGCAGGCGTTCGTAGCAGGCCTTGAGCGCTGGGTTGTGGCGCACCGCCACAAGGGTGGCCATGTACAGCGTGCGTCGCACATCTGCCCGCCCGCCCCAGATGGAGCGCTGCCCGCGCATCTGGCCGGAGTCTCGGTTCAGGGGAGCTACGCCCACCAGCGCAGCAATGCGGCGCCGGTCGAGTTTGCCCAGCTCTGGCAACTCGGCCAGCAGCACTGCCACGCTGGCTGCGCCAATGCCCGGCACACTGGCCAGCGCCTGGGCCAGCTGCGAGTGGTGTCCTTGCACATGCGTTGCCACCTCGGCCTCGCTGTCGCCAATCTCTTGCTTGAGGAACTCGATGACCCGCTCGATGCTCGGGCGAGCGGCGGCATGGGCCAGCCGCAGGCGCTGTCGCTCGGCAGTCAGCATCTGCACCAACTGGCGCCGGCGCAGCACCAGTGCCTGCAACTGCTGCAGCTCGGCATCGGCCAGCGGCTTGACGAAGCGTTCGCGCTCGGGGTGTTGGTGCAGCACGCGGGCGAAGGCCGCCAGCATGCGCGCGTCCAGCGCATCGGTCTTGGCAAGAGCGCCCATGGCGCGGGCAAAGTCGCGGGCCGTGCGAGGGTTCACCACGGCCACCGCAAGGCCTGCGGCCTGCAGCGCACACGCTGCCTCGAACTCGTAGCCGCCGGTGGCCTCCAGCACCACCAGAGCCGGCGTCAAGGCCGATGCCTGATCGACCAGTTGCTCAATGCCAGCTGCGTCGTTGGCGACCTGCCAGGTCTTGGCCTGGCTGCTGCTGGCCACCTCCAGCGTCTGGCTGGAGACGTCAATACCAATAAAAACAGAGTCGGACACGTCCTCTCGCTCCCATCCTTGTCTATGCGAACTACAAGTTCCTACAACCGTTCGGGCTGCAAGAAAGGACGGTCCAGCTCAGGCGCCCAGTGCTCAGTCACGGGCTTCAAACTTCCCAGAGGCGCTTCGGGCTACCTGAACTGGTCCGAGCGTCAAAGATACAAGGC
>JAEWPH010000055.1 GCA_023460715.1 Pseudomonadota bacterium
TTGGCCGCTGGACCGCGCCGGCAGCCTGCTGGCGCACGCATTGGACGCCGCCGGGGAGCCGTCGCTGCATGCCGCGTGCGGCAGCGATGTCCCGCTCGACGTGGGCTGGCCGGCGGACGGGCCGGCCGTGCGGACTTTCTTCGCCCAGACCGTGCAGGCGGCGGGCGCGCCGGTGGCGGTGGTGGGCCTGGCCAACGCGCCCGCGGGCTACGTGCGGGCCGACCTGCAAACGCTGCAGCCCTTGTTGAGCACGCTGGGCCAGATGGAGATGGCGCGCCGGGCCGAAGAGGAACGGCGTGTGGCGCAGGAGGCGCTCAACCGCACGGCGGCGCTGCTGTCGGACAAGAGCCGTGCGCTGGAGGATACCCTGGACGCCGTGGCCCAGGGCATCACCAAGGTGGACGCCGAGGGCCGCATCCGCGTCTACAACCGCCGCTACCTCGAGCTGCTGGACATGCCCGAGGCCTTCATGGCCCAGGCCCCGACGCCGCTGGAGGTGCTGCATTTCCAGATGGAGCGCGGCGACCTCGGCCACGATCTGGAGCTGATGGATGCCCAGGGCCGCCGCCATGCCCACGCCGTGCTGGGCGACGGGAGCCCTCAAGAGGCGCAGGAGGCGCCGGAGTTCTACGTGCGCCGCTCGCCGGGCGGACGCTACCTGGAGGTGCGCACCCGGCCGGTGGTCGGCGGTGGACGCGTGCGCACCTTCACCGACGTGACCGACTATGTCGCCGCGCAGGAGGCGGTGCGCGCCAGCGAGGCGCGCTGGCGCAGCCTGACGCAGCTGTCCTCCGACTGGTACTGGGAGCAGGACGCGGACCTGCGCTTCGTGCGGCTGGAGGGCGCCTACCACCGCGACCTGGGCATCTCCGAGACCGAGTTCCACGGCGCCCTGCGCTGGGACCTGGAGCACAGCGGCGTGACGCCCGCCCAGTGGCAGGCGCACCAGGCCCAGCTGGAGGCGCGCGAGACCTTCCACGACTTCGAGATGCAGCGCCGCTCGGCAGATGGCTCGCTGATCTGGCTGTCGATCAGCGGCGAGCCGATCTTCGATGCGACGGGCCGCTTCACCGGCTACCGTGGCGTGGCGCGCAACATCACCGAGCGCAAGCGTGCCGAGGCCGAGATCGAGCGGCTCGCGTTCTTCGACGAGCTGACCGGCCTGCCCAACCGCCGCCTGCTCATGGACCGGGTCGAGCGTGCCGCCGTGACGAGCCTGCGCACTCCATCGTATGCCGCGCTGCTGTTCCTGGACCTGGACAACTTCAAGAGCATCAACGACACCCTGGGCCACGCCTGGGGCGACCGCCTACTGGCGCAGGTGGGCGCGCGGCTGGCGGCCACGCTGCGGGCCACGGACACCGTGGCACGCCTGGGGGGCGACGAGTTCGTGGTGGTGCTGCAGGCCCTGGGCGCGCAGGAGGTGGACGCCGCGATCGAGGCCGAAGGCGTCGCGCAGAAGCTGCTGCTGGCGCTGAACCGGCCCTACGCCCTGAGCGGGCGCGAGGTGCACAGCACGCCCAGCATCGGCATCACGCTGTTCAAGGGGCGCGAATCCACGGCGCTGGAGCTGCTGCAGCGCGCCGACCTGGCCATGTACCAGGCCAAGGCCGAGGGGCGCAACACGCTGTGCTTCTTCGACCCCGCCATGCAGGCGGCGGCCACGGCGCGCTCGGTGATGGAGGCCGACCTGCGCCTGGGGCTGCAGCGCGCCGAGTTGCTGCCGTACTACCAGCCGGTGGTGGACGCTGACGGCCGCATCCTGGGCGCGGAGGCGCTGGTGCGCTGGCGGCATCCCGAACGCGGCATGGTGCCGCCGGGCGAGTTCATCGCCGTGGCCGAGCAGACCGGCCTGATCATGCCGCTGGGCCGCATGATGCTGCGCGCTGCCTGCCACCAGCTCGCGGCCTGGGCGCAGCATCCGCAGACGCGGGAGTGGTCGCTGTCGGTGAACGTGAGCGCCCACGAGTTCAAGCACGCCGACTTCGTGCGGCAGGTGCTGGATGCGCTGGACGAGTCCGGCATCGACCCGCGGCGCCTCAAGCTCGAACTGACCGAGAGCCTGCTGCTGCAGAACGTGGAGGACAGCATCTCCAAGATGCAGGTGCTGCGCAAGCTGGGCGTGGGCTTCTCGCTGGACGACTTCGGCACCGGCTACTCGTCGCTCAGCTACCTCAAGCGGCTGCCGCTGGACCAGCTCAAGATCGACCAGAGCTTCGTGCGCGACGTGCTCACCGATGCCAACGACGCCGCCATCGCCTGCACCATCGTCACGCTGGCGCAGAGCCTGGGGCTGGACGTGGTGGCCGAGGGCGTGGAAACCGAAGGCCAGCGGGAGTTTCTGCTGCGCCACGGCTGCCGGCGCTTCCAGGGCTATCTCTTCGGCCGCCCCGCGCCGGAGATGGCCGTGCCGCCATGGACGGCGGAGGCGCATCCGCAGGCCGTCCGCTGAGTGCTATTGATTGTGTAGCTTATGGCGCTTGTCAAATAAGCGATTCAAGGTCAAATGGCGTCGAAAGTGTGGATGGGCAAGCGCATGCTGCTCTCATTTTTTGAATGCCGAATGGTCGCCCTGGCGTGCATCAGGTTCAGCCGCGCAGCAGCTTGTCTTCCGCCAGCGCCAGCGACGTGGGGTGGCCGGACAGCACAAGCGTGTCGCCCTCGGCCAGCAGCGCGTCGTCGTCCGGCGGCGCCATCGCGCCGGTGCTGCGCCGCAGGTTGACCACCTGCGCGCCCATGGCATGCAGCGCCAGCTGGCCCAGCGCCTGCCCGATGGCGGCGGCCTCCGGCGGCAGGGTGATGGAAGCGAGCCGCTCCTGGTCGCGCTCGGAGGCCGTGTCGTCGTCCGCGCCGTGGAAGTAGCCGCGCAGCAGGTTGTAGCGCGCATCGCGCTGGTCCTGCACCAGGCGCAGCACGCGCCGCATGGGCACGCCCACCAGCGCCAGCGCGTGGCTGGCCAGCATCAGCGAGCCTTCGATCGCCTCGGGCACCACCTCGGTGGCTCCGGCGGCCTGCAGCTTGTCCAGGTGCAGGTCGTCCTGCGTGCGCACCACCACCGGCACGTTGGGCGCGTGCGACCGGGTGTTGGCCAGCACCTTGAGCGTGGCCGGAATATCCAGGTAGGTCACCGCCACCGCGCTGGCGCGCACCAGGCCGGCGGCCATCAGCGCCTGCAGGCGCGTGGCGTCGCCGTAGACCACCGAGTCGCCTGCGGCGGCCGCCTGGCGCACGCGGTCGGGGTCGAGGTCCAGCGCCATGTACGGGATGTGCTCGCGCTCCAGCATGCGCGCCAGGTTCTGGCCGCAGCGGCCGTAGCCGCAGATCAGCACATGTTGGCTGGTGTTGATGGATTGGCGCGCAATCGTCGTCATCTGCAGTGATTGCTGCAGCCAGTCGCTCGCAACCAGCGTCATCACGATGCGGTTGCTGTACAGGATGAGGAACGGCGTGGCCAGCATGGACAGCACCATCGCCGCCAGGATCGGGTTCATCAGCGCCGGGGAGACCAGGCCATGCTCCTGCGTGAGCGACAGCAGCACGAAGCCGAACTCGCCGGCCTGCGCCAGGTACAGCCCGGTGCGCAGCGACACGCCCGTGGTGGCACCCATGCCCCGCGACAGCGCCAGGATGATGCCCATCTTGAGCAGCAGCGGTACGGCCAGCAGCAGCAGCACCATCGCCCAGCGCTCCAGCAGGATGTGCCAGTCCAGCATCATCCCCACGGTGATGAAGAACAGGCCCAGCAGCACGTCGTGGAAGGGGCGGATGTCGGTGCCCACCTGGTGGCGGTACTCGGTCTCGGACACCAGCACGCCGGCGATGAAGGCGCCCAGCGCCAGCGACAAGCCGGCCTCTTCCGTCAGCCAGGCCAGGCCCAGCGTGATCAGCAGCAGGTTGAGCATGAACAGCTCGTCGCTCTTGCGCCGCGCCACCAGCGTGAGCCACCAGCGCATCACGCGCTGGCCGCCGGCCAGCAGCAGGCCCACCAGCACCGTCGCCTTCAGCAGGGCCAGGCCCAGGGCCACGAAGAGCTGCTCGGGCGGCGAGCCCAGCGCCGGGATCAGCACCAGCATGGGCACCACCGCCAGGTCCTGGAACAGCAGAATGCCCAGCACGCGGCGGCCGTGCTCGGTCTCCAGCTCGGCCCGCTCGGCCATCAGCTTCACGACGATGGCGGTGCTGCTCATCACCAGCGTGCCGCCCAGGGCCAGCGCGGTCTGCCAGCCCATGTCCCAGATGCCGCCCAGCCAGCGCGACAGCAGCAGCATGCCCGCCATGCCCACCGCCATGGTGGCCACCACCTGCAGCAGGCCCAGGCCGAATACGAACCGGCGCATGGCGCGCAGCTTGGACAGACTGAATTCCAGCCCGATCGAGAACATGAGGAAGACGACCCCGAACTCGCCCAGATGGCGCACGCCTTCGGAGTTCTGCGTCAGCGCCAGCGCGTGCGGCCCGATCAGGATGCCCGCCGCCAGGTAGCCCAGCATGGGCGGCAGCTTCAGGCTGCGGCACGCCACCACCCCCAGGACAGCGGCCAGCAGGTAGAGCAGCGTGAGGGCGAGCGAAGACATGCCCGATGCTAGCCGAGGGCCGGGGCCCCGGCCGGCCTGCAGCCGCCGGCTTTTACGCCGTGCAGGGCCATCGGCGCACTTTCCGCGGGCCCTGGGGCCCACCCGTAGAATCCAGCCATGCCGTCCACCGCAGCCGTCGCCGCCCCGCCGCCCGCCTTCGATGCGGACCAGGTTCTCCGCCTGGGCCGCGAAACCTTCGAGACCGAGGCCGCCGCCCTCGCCGCCCTGGGCGCCCGCCTGGGCCAGCCCTTCGCGCAGGCCGTGCAGCGGCTGCTGGGCACGTCGGGCCGCGTGGTCGTCATGGGCATGGGCAAGAGCGGCCACGTGGGGCGCAAGATCGCCGCCACCCTGGCCTCCACCGGCACGCCCGCCTTCTTCGTGCACCCGGCCGAGGCCAGCCATGGCGACCTCGGCATGGTCACGGGCGGCGATGCGGTGCTCGCCATCTCCAACAGCGGCGAGAGCAACGAACTCACCGTGCTGCTGCCGGTGCTCAAGCGCCTGGGCGTGCTGCTCGTCGCGATGACGGGCGGCCTGCAGTCCACGCTGGCGCGCCACGCCGACATCGTGCTGGACTGCAGCGTCGAGCGCGAGGCCTGCCCGCTCAACCTGGCGCCCACCACCAGCACCACGGCCCAGCTCGCCATGGGCGACGCCCTGGCCGTGGCGCTGCTGGATGCGCGGGGCTTTCGCCCGGAAGACTTCGCCCGCTCGCACCCTGGCGGTGCGCTGGGCCGCAAGCTGCTGACCCATGTGGGCGACGTGATGCGCTCGGGCGACGACGTGCCGCGCGTGCCGCCGCAGGCCACGTTCAGCGAACTCATGCGCGAGATGAGCGCCAAGCGCCTGGGCGCTTCGGCCATCGTCGATGCCGAAGGCCGCCTGCAGGGCATCTTCACCGACGGCGACCTGCGCCGCCGCGTCGAGTCCGGCGCCGATCTGCGCGATCTGCGCGCCGCGGACGTCATGCACGCCGGCCCGCGCACCATCGCTGTGGACGCCCTGGCCGTGGACGCTGCCGAGGCCATGGAGCGCCATGGCATCACCAGCGTCCTGGTGACCAACGCCACCGGCGTGCTGGTGGGGGTGGTCCACATCGGCGACCTGATGCGGGCCAAGGTGATCTGATGGCGCTGGACACCGTGACCTCCCTGCCCGCCCTGCAGCCCGCGCTGCGCTTCGCCCCAGAACTGTTGCTCAAGGC
This sequence comes from Pseudomonadota bacterium, assembly GCA_023460715.1. GTDB lineage: Bacteria > Pseudomonadota > Gammaproteobacteria > Burkholderiales > Burkholderiaceae_C > Paracidovorax. The sequence goes on from JAEWPH010000055.1 coordinate 5,779, forward strand.
GCAAGGCGTGCGCGTGGCGTTCTTCGACGTGGACGGCGTGCTCACCGACGGCAGCCTGTACTTCTCGGCCGAGGGCGAGACCCTCAAACGCTTCCACACGCTCGACGGCCACGGCATCAAGCTGCTGCAGCGCGCGGGCATCACGCCGGCGGTCGTTACCGGCCGGGACTCCGCGCCGCTGCGGCTGCGGCTCAAGGCGCTGGGCGTGCAGCACGCGCGCTTCGGCACCGAAGACAAGCGCCCCGCGGCCGAAGCCATCCTGGCCGAACTCGGGCTGGACTGGAGCCAGGCCGCCGGCATCGGCGACGACTGGCCCGACCTGCCCGTGCTGCGCCGCTGCGCCCTGGCCTGCGCGCCCGCCCACGCCCATGCCGAAGTGCTGGCCGTGGCGCACCACATTCCCCAGGCCCCGGCCGGAGCGGGTGCCGCGCGCGAATTCTGCGACCTGCTGCTGGTGGCCAGCGGCCGCTACGCCGACCTGCTGCAGGAGTACGCGGCATGATCCTGCGTCTGCGCCAAGGTTGGGAGCGCCTGTCGATCTACCTGCCCGTGCTGCTGATGGGCTTGCTGGCGCTGGGCACGTGGTGGCTGGTGCGCAACGCGCCCAAGGCGCCGCAGGCCGCCGTCGCGCGCGCGCCCACGCACGAGCCCGACTACTTCATGCGCACCTTCTCCATCAAGACCTTCGATGCCACCGGGCGGCTGGAGAGCGAGATCGTGGGCGACGTGGCGCGCCACTATCTGGACACCGACACGCTGGAGATCGACAAGGCCCGCATGCGCTCGGTCACGCCCGAAGGCCGGGTGACGACGGCCACCGCCAACCGCGCGCTCACCAATTCCGACGGCTCTGAAGTGCAGCTGTTCGGCAATGCCGTCGTCACTCGCGAATCGCAAGCACGTCCGGGCCAGACGCCGCAGCCGCGGCTGGAGTTCCGCGGAGAGTTCCTGCACGCCTGGGTCAACACCGAGCGCGTGAAGTCCGACCAGCCGGTCACCCTCACGCGGGGCGGCGACCGGTTCACCGCGGACAGCATGGACTACGACAACCTCGACCAGATCGTGCAGCTCAAGGGCCGCGTGCGGGGCATGCTCATGCCGGGCACGTCGCCGGGCAGCCGCTGACCGGCCCGAACCCAGGAGCGCGCACGATGGCACCCACCGAGCATCCGCTGGTCTTCATCACCGGCGCCTCCAGCGGCATCGGCCAAGCGCTCGCCTGGCGCTTCTACCAGGCGGGCTACCGCCTGGCGCTGGTCGCCCGCCGCACCGGCGAGATCCAGGCCTGGGCCCAGGCGCAGGGCCTGGACGCCGGCCGCTACGCCATCTACGGCGCCGATGTGGCGGTGCCGGCGAGCATCGCGGCTGCAGGGCAGGCCTGCATCGCGCAGCAGGGGCTGCCGGACGTGGTCATCGCCAATGCGGGCATCAGCGTCGGCATGGACACGGGCATCCTCGACGACATCGAGGTCATGGCGCGCACCTACGCCACCAACAACGTCGGCATGGCCGCGACATTCCAGCCCTTCATCCGGGCCATGGAGCAGCGCGCCAGCGGCACCCTCGTGGGCATCGGCAGCGTGGCCGGCATCCGCGGCCTGCCGGGGCATGGCGCCTACTGCAGCAGCAAGGCGGCCGCCATCAGCTATTGCGAGAGCCTGCGCGGCGAATTGCGCCCGGCAGGGGTGCAAGTGGTCACGATCAGCCCCGGCTATATCGACACGCCGCTCACCCGGCAGAACCGCTACTCCATGCCCTTTTTGATGGCGCCGGAAGCGTTCGCCGAGCGCGCGTTCAAGGCGATCCGGGCGGGGGCCAGCTACCGGGTGATTCCCTGGCAGATGGGGGTGGTGGCCAAGCTGCTGCGCCTGCTTCCCAACCCCGTGTTCGACCGCTTGCTGGCGGGGCGGCCCCGCAAGCACCGGCAGGACGCCACGCCGCGTTGAGCCGGCGGCGGGCGCGTTGGGAGCGCTACGCCGGTGCTGCCTGATGGCGCACCCTTGGGCGAATCGGGCGCCCGGCCACCTCAGCAGCGCTACCGCCCAGGGGCCGAGCCCAAAGACAAGCCGCCCCGACCATGAAAAAGGGCTCCCGAAGGAGCCCTGTCTGATGCGTGCCGTGAATCAGTAGCCGCCGTTGCCGCCACCGCCGTAACCACCACCGCCGCCGCCACTGCGGCCGCCGCCATTGCGCGAGCCCGTGCCGTAGGGGCTGCGGAAGCCGCCGTCGCCCCGGCCACCGCCGTAGCCGCCACCTCCGTCACCGCGGCCGCCTTCGCGGCTGCCGCCGTAACCACCACCACCTCCGCCGCCGCCGCCATAGCCGCCGCGGTTGCCACCGCCGCCATAACCGCCACCACCACCACCGCCGCCGAAGCCACCGCCGCCGAAGCCACCACTCCGGGGCGGACGGGGTTCCATGGGGCGCGCTTCGTTCACCACGATGCTGCGGCCGCCCAGCGGCTGGCCGTTCATGCCGTTGATGGCGGACTGGGCTTCTTCGTCGCTGCCCATCTCGACAAACCCGAAGCCCTTGGAGCGGCCGGTGTCGCGTTCCATCATGACCTTGGCGCTCGTCACCGCGCCAAATTGCCCGAAGGCCTGTTCCAGATCACTATCGCGCACGGAGTAGGGAAGGTTGCCGACGTAGAGTTTGTTGCCCATCAGGGGACTCCTCAAAAACACATTGATAAAGCGATGGAGTCCCGAAACCGCAGCCAATGGATGACAAAAAAGGCCCGTGCGCGAAACTGACGATCACCGCAAACCTCGACGCGAGAATGCCCCGCGCAAAACATTATGCGCCACAACAACTGAAAAGATGCAAGGGTTTGCAGCGGGCACAAACCCGGTGCCGCGCCCATGAAAAAGGGCCCCGAGGGGCCCCATTTTGGTGAAGGATCGGGGCGGTTGACCGCCTTGTCCTTCGCTCCTGTGCTTAGTAGCCGCCGCGGCCGCCGCCGTAGCCGCCGCCGTCACCACGGCCACCGCCGTAGCCGCCGCCATTGCCGCCACCGAAGCCACCGCTGCGGCCACCGCCGTAGCCGCCGCCACCATTGCCGCCGCCGAAGCCGCCGCTGCGGGGGGGACGGGGTTCCATCGGACGGGCTTCGTTGACCACCAGGTCACGGCCGCCGAAGTTTTGACCATGCACGCCTTGGATGGCGGATTGGGCTTCGGCATCGCTGCCCATTTCCACAAAGCCGAAACCCTTGGAACGGCCGGTATCGCGCTCCATCATGACCTTGGCGCTGTTCACCGAGCCGAATTGGCTGAAGGTCTGCTCGAGGTCTTGGTCGCGGAAGGAATAAGGCAGATTGCCCACGTACAGCTTGTTGCCCATGAGGGACTCCTGAAAAAACATGAAAACGCGATGGAGCCTTACGCAATCAACAAACCTGTGACGACTTCAAAGACGCGAAACCGACCAAACACCGCAGCTTGCATTCCTGCAAGGCAGAAAGGCGAATTCATTATCAACCATGAATACGACAGTTTTGGGTGCCCATTGGTGTGTTCGCCACATTTTTTGCTCCGTATTTACCCGTGTGTTCCCTGGCTGCGACAGGATTTTTGTTACACTCCGGCCCGTCTTTGGGGAGTAGCCCGCTCCGCGCGTCCCGCGCAGGAGGGCATGCATCAACAAACTTGGGCCCTTCGCGGGTCTATGGTGCATGCGGCGCCGTCGGCGCTGGGCGAGACCATTGACTGCGCACCGATCCCAAGGCCGGAGTCGGGGTGCAGTCAATGCTGTCTGTTCACCATCCGGCCGGATAAGTGACCCCGCCCCATGGAAGCCTTCTTCGTTTCGACCGCCCTCGTCGCCCTTGCCGAGATGGGCGACAAGACCCAACTCCTGTCCCTCGTTTTGGCGGCCCGGTTCCGCAAGCCCTGGCCGATCGTGCTCGGCATCCTGGTGGCCACGCTGGCCAACCATGCGCTGGCCGGCGCCGTAGGCGCCTGGGTGACGACGGTCGTCGGCCCGCAGGTGCTGCGCTGGGGGCTGGGGCTGTCGTTCATCGCCATGGCGGTGTGGATGCTCATTCCCGACAAGCTCGACGACGACGAAGCCGCCACGGCGCCGCGCTTCGGCGTCTTCGGCACCACGCTGATTGCCTTCTTCCTGGCGGAGATGGGTGACAAGACCCAGGTGGCGACGGTGATGCTGGCCGCGCAGTACAGCGCCTACCTGTGGGTGGTGGCCGGCACCACGCTGGGCATGATGCTGGCGAATGCGCCGGTGGTCTGGCTGGGCGAGCGCATCACGCGCCGCGTGCCGATCCGTGCGGTGCATGTGGTCTCGGCGCTGATCTTCCTGGTGCTGGGTGGTATCGCGCTGCTGGCGCCGGCGGGCGCCTGACGGGACGGGGGCTGCTTTGGTATAGTGGCCGCACGCGCCGATTTGCCACAGCTTGCGGGCGCTTTATAAATCCTGCTAAAGACCGTCCGCGACGTGACTGATTGAAGTACCGACCCGGCCTCGTTTTTAGCGATGCCGGGTTTTTTCATGTCCTTCATCGCCACACCGCTCTCCATGCACTTCGCCGATGCGCTGCCCCTGCAGGGCGGGGCGTCGATCCGCGACTACACCCTCGCCTACGAGACCTACGGCACGCTCAACGCCGACCGGTCCAACGCCGTGCTCGTGTGCCATGCGCTCAACGCCTCGCACCATGTGGCCGGCGTGTACGAGGGCCAGCCCAAGAGCGAGGGCTGGTGGGACAACATGATCGGACCGGGCAAGCCGGTGGATACGAACCGCTTCTTCGTCATCGGCATCAACAACCTGGGCTCGTGCTTCGGCTCGACAGGGCCGATGCACACGCACCCCGACACCTGCGAGGTCTACGGCGCCGACTTTCCCGTGGTCACGGTGGAAGACTGGGTGAACGCCCAGGCGCGCCTGCTGGACCGGCTGGGCATCCGCCAGCTGGCGGCCGTGCTGGGCGGCAGCCTGGGCGGCATGCAGGCGCTGTCGTGGACGCTGCAGTACCCCGACCGCATGCGCCATGCGGTGGTGGTGGCGAGCGCGCCCAATCTCACGGCCGAGAACATCGCCTTCAACGAGGTGGCGCGCCGGGCCATCGTGACCGACCCCGACTTCCACGGCGGGCATTTCTACCGCCACGGCACGGTTCCGAAGCGCGGCCTGCGCATCGCGCGGATGATCGGCCACATCACGTACCTGAGCGACGACGTGATGAACGAGAAGTTCGGCCGCCAGCTGCGCCAGCGCATCATCGAGCACTCGCCGCTGGGGCCTCTGGGCACGCCGGCCGCCGCACCGGCCGGCGCCGATCTGCCGGCCGCTGCCGCGCCCACCATGGGCGCCTACCGCTACAGCACGCAGGACATCGAGTTCGAGATCGAGAGCTACCTGCGCTACCAGGGCGACAAGTTCAGCGATTACTTCGACGCCAACACCTACCTGCTGATCACGCGCGCGCTGGACTACTTCGACCCCGCGCTGGCGCACGGCGGCAACCTGACGCTGGCGCTGGCGCAGGCCACCGCCAAGTTCCTGCTGGTGAGCTTCACCACCGACTGGCGCTTCTCGCCGGCCCGCAGCCGCGAGATCGTGAAAGCGCTGCTCGACAACCGCCGCGACGTGAGCTACGCCGAGATCGACGCGCCGCACGGCCACGACGCCTTTCTGCTGGACGATCCGCGCTACCTGCACCTCATGGCCTCGTACTTCGACACCATCGCCCAGGAGGTCGCCGCATGACCGAAAAAGCCACCATGCACGCCATCGCCCGCCTCGTGCCCGAGGGCAGCCGCGTGCTCGACCTGGGTTGCGGCGACGGCGCGCTGCTGTCGTACCTGCTGCGCGAGCGCGGCTGCACCGGCTACGGCGTGGAGATTGACGACGCCAACGTGCTGGCCTGCGTGCGCCGCGGCGTGAATGTGGTGCAGCTCAACCTGGACGAAGGGCTGGCCATGTTCGGCGACAACTCCTTCGACGTGGTGCTGCAGATCGACACGCTGCAGCACCTGCGCAATGCCGAGGTGATGCTGCGCGAGACGGCGCGCGTGGGCAAAAGCGGCATCGTCGCGTTTCCCAACTTCGCGCACTGGCCCAACCGGCTGTCCATTCTGCGCGGGCGCATGCCGGTGACGCGGCGCCTGCCCTACCAGTGGTACGACACGCCCAACATCCGCGTGGGCACGTTCAAGGACTTCGAGGTGCTGGCGCACAAGAACCGCCTGCGCGTGATCGACGCCTTCGGCCTGCAGGACGGGCGCGAAGTGCGCTTTCTGCCCAATGCGATGGCGGGCACGGCGGTGTTCCACTTCGAGCACGACTAGGGCCGGCGCTCGCGGGTTGGCCGCGCCGTCGGCTGGGCCCTGTCCGGCCCACGGGCTTTGTTGAATGCTCCTGTATTGATAGCTGGTGGCGCTTGATCTGATGGGTTCCTGGCATCGAAGATGCCTGAATCGGCCGGAGAACCAGCGCATCCAGCTCTGCTATTGATAGCGCAACGCCGTCTGCCCGGTGCATGCGCGTTCGCCCCGGCGGCCGCCGCGCGCAGTGCCGGAGGGTGGGCTGGCGGCCTGGCCCGGCGCGCCGTGCATACTGCGCGCCGGGAGGGACTGCCGCGCACCGCGGCAGGCGGCCTGCGGTCGCTGTCCCCAAACATCCGACACAACAGCAGGAGCGCGCATGAGCAAGAGATGGGGAGCATCGGTAGGCCTGGCCCTGACGGGCATCACTTTGGCGGCGGGGACCGCCACGGCGCAGCCCGGCGGCAGCGCCGCAGGCAGCAGCGCAGGCCCGCGGGAGAAGCTGGTCGTGGCCATGCCCAAGACCTACGCCAAGACCGAGACCATGGGCCTGTGGGGCGACTATTTCTCGCACCTGGGCCGCTGCGGCAACATCGACATCCAGAACCTGCAGGGCGAGTCGCTGGAGCGCAGCGCCAACGTGGACACGCTGGGCGAGAAGGAGCTGATCGACAGCCTGCTCAGCGGCAAGGCGCAGCTGGCGCAGGTCAACCCCGGCCTGGTGCCGCAGCTGGTGGGCGCGGGGCAGCCCGCACCGTTCGCCGTGCCGGGCAACAAGGCCAGCGGCAAGCCCAACTCTTACCACCTGATCCTGATCGCGCGGGTGGACAGCCCGTACAAGGTGCCCAAGGACCTGATCGGCAAGAAGATCGCGCACAGCACGCCCACGTCCAACTCGGGCAACCTCGCGCCGCGCGCGCTGTTCCCGGCCATCGGCCTGGTGCCGGACAAGAACTACGACGTGGTGTTCTCCAACGGGCACGAACGCTCCGTCACCGGCGTGATGTACGGCTTCTACCCGGCCGCGGCCGTGGCCAGCGACCTGTACCAGCGCATGGTGGTCAAGGGCGACGTGAAGGGGTCGAGCATCCGCACGCTGTGGGAAAGTCCGCCGTTCATGACCGAGACCTGGACGATGGGCAAGGACGTCTCGCCAGAGCTGCAGGCCCGCGTCAAGAAGTGCTCGTACAGCTACGCCTTCTCGCCCAAGCTGCGCCAGATGCTGCCGGGCAACGACACCTTCCTGCCGGTGCGCTTCGAGCGCGACTTCGCCACGGTGATGGAGGTCTACCGCAAGACGCAGGAAGCGCAGGCCGGCAAGTAAGGTTCTTCTGGTCCCGCCGCGGCCGCCGGTGCGGCGCGCGGCCCTCTCGGTTGATGGAGAACGCACGCATGAACGCCTGGAACCTGAACCGCTGGACGCGCCACCTGGGCATGGCAGCGCTGCTGGCCGGCATGGCGGCGGCCCACGCGGCCGGGCCG
>JAEWPH010000056.1 GCA_023460715.1 Pseudomonadota bacterium
GGCGTGGCCATGGGCCGCGCGGCCTTGGTGCTGGACGACGTGGCGGCCGGCCGGCTGGTGCCGTTGTTTGGCAGCGTGCGCTCCCGCGCGAGCTATTCCTTTGTCACCACGCCGCAGCCCAGTCCGGCCATGCTGCGTGTGCAGGAGTGGCTGGCCGATGAAGCCCGGCGCTTCATGGCGCTGCGCCAGGCGGTGCTGCCCAACCCGTGATAAATGCATCATTTGATGCGCTTTTCAAATAAAAAGCGTATAAACATGAACATGCATGATTTGATCACTACCTTGGCAGCCAGCCGCAAGGCGCAAAAGATGACCCAGGCCGACCTGGCGGACCGGGCCGGCCTGTCCCGCATGGCGGTGCAGCGCACGGAAACGGGTGACGTGGACCCCCGCTTTTCCACCCTCGCCGAGATGGCGCGCGTGCTGGGCATGGAGCTGATCGCCGTCCCCGCCGCGCTGCGGCCGGAGCTGCAGGCCTTCATCCAGGCCGGCGGCAAATTCCTGAGCCAGCCGGTGGGCGCGGATGCGCCGCCGTCGGTGGTGGACCAGCTGCGCTGAAACCAGCGCAAACCCTCCTGCGCCCGCACCATGTCCACCGCCATCCGCTACCTGCGCCTGTACATGCACCTGCCGGCCGCGCAGGGTGGCGGGCGGCGTGCGGTCGGCTATCTCTCGCAGTACGGGGACATCCTGCGCGTGTCCTTCGACGAGGCCTATGTCAACGACCCGCAGCGGCCCACGCTGTCGCTGAGCTACCGCGGCGAGACCGAGGCCGCCACGCGCCAGATCCTGCAGTCCGCCCGCGATGCCCGTCTGGTGCGCACCGACGGCCGCTGGCCGCCCTACTTCCAGAACCTGCTGCCCGAAGGCCACAACCGCGACCGCCTGGCGCGCGAACGTGGCTGCGGCCCCGACGACGAGTTCGAGCTGCTGGCCGCCGCCGGCCATGACCTCATGGGCGCGCTGGAGGTCGAGCCCGTGCCCGCCCGCGAGGGCGTGCCCGACGTGGTGCGCCACTGGCACACCACGCAGGGGCTGGACGTGCTGGAGCCGGGCTTCGTGGAGTTTCCGGTGGAAGACGCGGCTTCGCTGCCCGGCGTGGTGACCAAGTTCAGCGCCGTGCAGGATGGGCGCCGCTACATCGTCAAGCGCCGCGGCGCGGCCGGCAGCGTGATCCTCAAGCTGCCCACCACGGCGCACCCCGATCTGGTCGCCAACGAATACGCCTGCTACCAGCTCAGCCTGGCGCTGGGCCTGCACTGCGCCCAGGCCACCGTCATCCACCGCGCCCAGGCCGAGCTGCCCGAGTCCGTGCCCTTCGACGACATCCTGGCCGTGCAGCGCTTCGACCACCTGCCCGACGGATCGCGCGTGCACATGGAAGAGTTCAACCAGGCGCTGAGCTATGCGCCGCGCCAGAAGTACGGCCAGTCCATCGCCAAGGACTGGGCGACCATGCTGCGCGTGCTGGACCGCCTGAGCGACCAGCCCGTGGCCGACGTGCGCGAGTTCATCGGCCGCATGGTGGCGTTCATCCTCATGGGCAACACGGACGCGCATCTGAAGAACTGGGCCTTGGTCTACCCCGACGGCCGCACGCCCCGGCTGGCCCCGCTGTACGACCCGGTGTGCGTGGCGGCCTTCTTCGACGGCACGCCGCCCTGGCAGTACGCCGTCAACCGCGCCATCGACACCACGCTGCGCGCCTTCGGCTGGACCGAACTGGAGGCCCTGCTGCAGTCCGCCGGGCTGATGCGCGTACCGCGCTACCTGGCGTGGGCGCGCGAGGCGGCCGCGCAGGCACAGCAGCAGTGGCCCGCGCTGCTGGAGCAGCATGCGCCGCCGTCCATGCGCGCGGTGGTGCTGGAACGGCTGCAGGGCGGCGTCGCTCTGGCCCGGCCCTTGGGCTGAAACGCAGCCGGCCGACTGCGCGTCAGGGCCGCGCGGCGCTCACCCGCCAGAGCGCGTTGCCCACATCGTCCGCCACCAGTACGCCGCCCTTGCCGTCCAGCGCCACGCCCACCGGCCGGCCCCAGGCATCGCCCTCCGGGCTGACGAAACCGGTGAGCACGTCCAGCGGCATGCCCTGGGGCTGGCCCGCTTGGAACGGCACGAAGATCACCTTGTAGCCGCTGCGTGGCTTGCGGTTCCATGAGCCGTGCAGACCGATGAACGCGCCCTGCGCCAGCTGCGGCGGCAGGCCGTTGGCGCTCTGCGGGCCGGCAAACGCCAGGCCCAGCGGAGCGACGTGGTTGCCCAGCGCGTACTCGGGCACGATGGCCTTGGCCACCAGATCGGGCTGCGGCGGCTGCACACGCGCGTCCACACGCTGGCCGAAGTAGCTGTAGGGCCAGCCGTAGAAGCCGCCGTCCCGCACCGAAGTCAGGTAGTCGGGCACCAGATCGCTGCCGATCTCGTCGCGCTCGTTCACCACCGTCCACAGCACGTTGGTGCCGGGCGCCCAGCCCATGCCGTTGGGGTTGCGCAGGCCCGTGGCGAAAAGCCGCTTGGCCCCGCTGGCGCGGTCCAGCTCCCAGATGGCGGCGCGGCCCTCCTCGGCGGCCATGCCGTTCTCGGCCACGTTGCTGTTGGAGCCCACGGTCACGTAGAGCTTGCTGCCATCCGGGCTGGCGATGAGGTTCTTGGTCCAGTGGTGGTTGATCGGCAGGCCGGGCAGATCGGTCACCCGCGTGGGCGCCGCGGTGATCTGCGTCTGGCCCGCCTCGTACGGGAACCGCACCACCGCATCGGTGTTGGCCACGTAGAAATCGCTGCCCACCAGCGCCATGCCGAAGGGCGAATGCAGGCCCTGCAGGAACACGCTGCGCGTCTCGGCCACGCCGTCGCCGTCCGCGTCGCGCAGCAGCGTGATGCGGTTGGCCGACGGCACGCCCGAGCCCGCGCGGGCCATGACCTTGCCCATCACCCAGTTGCGCACCTTCTTAGCCAGGCCCTGGCTCTCCTGCTCGGCCTGCGGCTTGGCGGGCTTGTCGCTCTCGGCCACCAGCACATCGCCGTTGGGCAGCACATAGACCCAGCGCGGATGGTCCAGCCCCTTGGCGAACGGCGTCACCTGCATCCCCTGCATGGGCTGCGGCTGCCCGCCCTCGGGCCAGCCCTTGGCCGGCGCGATGTGTACCGTGGGAATCAGCCCCTTGCGCGGCTCGGGCAGTTCAGGCGAGGGGCCCACGCCGGCCTCGGCCGGCAGGCGCGCGGTGTCGCCGCAGCCCGCCAGGCCCAGCAGCAACACTGCGGCGCCCACGCCTGAGGCGAGCCGCCAAGGGCGCCGATGGAACAACGGCGAAGCTGCAAAAAAGCAAAGAGGGGTTTGCGGCATGGTGGCGGCCTGCGGTGGAGCAAAGATGCCGCTGAGTGTGCAGACCCGCGGCCAGGCCGGCTGTCAGCGGGAGGCGCGAAAGCCGCCTGCCGTTCTGTAGTAGCCCGCTAACACCCGCGCTGCGCCCGCGCTGGCAAGAATGGCCCTCACCTTGGCAAACCACCCCCACAACCAGGAGACACCCATGACAGCGAAGAAGATTCTGATGATCTGCGGCGATTACTGCGAGGACTACGAAACCATGGTGCCCTTCCAGGCGCTGCAGGCTGTGGGCCACCAGGTGCACGCTGCCTGCCCCGGCAAGGCCGCGGGCGAGTACATCCACACGGCCATCCACGACTTCGAGGGTGCGCAGACCTACAGCGAGAAGCCGGGCCACCGCTTCACGCTGAACGCCAGCTTCGCCGGCCTGCAGGCGGCCGACTACGACGCGCTCGTCATCCCCGGCGGCCGGGGCCCCGAGTACCTGCGCAACGACCCGGCCGTGATCGCCGCCGTGCGCCATTTCTTCGACACGGGCAAGCCCGTGGCCGCCGTCTGCCACGGCGCGCAGCTGCTGGCCGCGGCGGGCGTGCTGCAGGGCCGCACCTGCTCGGCCTACCCCGCCTGCCGCGCCGAAGTCGAGCTGGCCGGTGGCACCTATGCCGACATTCCCGTCGATCAGGCCCACACCGAAGGCAACCTGGTCAGCGCCCCCGCCTGGCCCGCCCACCCGGCCTGGATGGCGCAATTTCTGGCGTTGCTGGGTACCAAAATTTCACATTGAAATTTGGCTTTCGCGCAGTGCTGGCAAGCGCTGGTAGCTATTGCTTTTGAAAGCGCCTGCGCACAAACCAGCTTGACGCCACCCGCACCGGGCCACACCATGGCCCGGTTGGTTTTTCCGGGAGTGCGCCATGTGCCAAGTCTTTCTCAGCGCGGATCCGCAACTTTGGGCCCACCGCGCCCGTTCCA
>JAEWPH010000057.1 GCA_023460715.1 Pseudomonadota bacterium
CCCTCCCGCTGGGCGGGGCTGCGGGGCCGGCCCGCCGCGCGCGTGGGGGGCGCCGCGCTGGCCTATGCCGAGCGCGAACTGGCGGCGCTGGCCGACGCCATCCGCACGGCCAACCGCGACGACGAGCCTGCGCTGCTGGACCGCCTGACGCGGCTGGCCGGCCAGGTCGAGGGGCAGTACGCCGCCACGCATTCGCGCTTTTCGGCCAGCAGTGCCTACTTCGAGCTGGTGGACCGGCGCATCCAGGACATCGGTGAATCGCGCCTGGCCGGTATGCAGACCATCGGCGAGTTCATGGACCGCCGGCTGACGCCGGCGCGCAGCACCTGCGAATGGGCGGCGCGGCGGCAGAACGCGCTGTCGCAGCGCGTCTCCCGCATCAGCAATCTGCTGCGCACGCGTGTGGAGATCGAGCAGCAGCAGAGCAGCCAGGCGCTGCTGTCCGGCATGAACCAGCGCCAGGACCTGCAGCTCAAGCTGCAGTCCACGGTGGAGGGCTTGTCGGTCGCCGCCATCACGTACTACATCGCCGGTCTGGTGAGCTACCTGGCCAAGGGGGCGCAGAAGCTGGGCTGGCCGCTGCAGCCGGAGACTACGGCCGCCATCGCCATTCCGGTCGTGGCGTTCAGCGTGTGGTGGTCGCTGCGGCGCATGCACCGGCGCATGTTCTCGGGACGGCACTGAAAAGGGGGGAACGAACCCACCATGCCTGCTCGTTGTGCCGAAGCACGCCCCGTCTGCGTTGCAGATGCTGGCTACAGCCGGGGCTGCGGCCGCGCTTTGCGCCTTGATGGGCCGCTTTTGTTTTTGGCAGCCTGCCGGGCCACGCCGGATTCATTCACGCCTGCTGACGGGCGGTGTACGGCCCTATGCGTGCCAGCCCGCGGCCATCGCGGGCGGCGGGGGGCGCCGCACTCAATGGCGACACACCGGCCGCGGCCTGCGTGCCACACTGGCAGGCCCCACACGTCCTGCCCACGAGGCGGGACCGGTTTTCTCAAGAATTGCAGTCAAAATTGCCTCCAGCCCCATCGCAGCAAGCGCAAGCAGCTAGCAAAAGAGTAGCAATCGGCCTGGCCCTGGCCTTCTTCGGCGCCATCGCCTTCAGCGGCAAGGCCATCATCGTCAAGCTGGCCTACCGTCACGGCGTGGATGCGGTCACGCTCATCATGTACCGCATGCTGTTCGCGCTGCCCATCTTCGCCGTCATGGCCTGGTGGGCCAGCCGCGGCAAGCCGCCGCTCACCCGCAAGGACTGGGTGGGCATCGTCTGGCTGGGGGTCACGGGCTACTACCTGGCGAGCTTCCTGGACTTCGCCGGCCTGGCCTACATCAGCGCCAGCCTGGAGCGGCTCATTCTGTACCTCAACCCCACCCTGGTGGTGCTGCTCGGCTGGGCGATGTACGGGCGCGGCATCCGCTGGGGCCAGATGGTCGGCATGGCGATCAGCTACTGCGGGGTGATCCTGGTCTTCGGCCAGGAGGTGCACCTGCAGGGCCCCCACGTGGCCTGGGGCGTGCTGCTGGTGTTCCTGTCGGCCGTGAGCTACGCCATCTATCTGGTCTACAGCGGCGAGATGGTGCAGCGCCTCGGCTCGCTGCGCCTGGTGGGGCTCGCCACGACCGTGGCGTGCGTGTGCTGCCTCGTGCAGTTCGTGGTGCTGCGCCCGATGAGCGCGGCCGTGGTCGCGCCCGAGGTGCTCTGGCTGTCGCTGCTCAACGCCACGCTGTGCACGGCGGTGCCGGTGCTGATGGTGATGATGGCCATCGAGCGCATCGGGCCCAGCATGGCGGCGCAGACGGGCATGGTCGGGCCGCTGTCGACCATTCTCATGGGCGTGTGGCTGCTGGACGAGCCCTTCACGCTGTGGGTGGCGGCGGGCACCGCGCTGGTGATCTTCGGCATCTTCGTCTTCACGCGCCTGGCGCGGCGGCCCGCCTGACGCGCGGGGCAGACAGACGGAGGGGCCATCCGGCCGAGTCCGGGGCACGGCAGCGGCCCGCTGTGTCAGCGCACTTCCACAGTACGGAAAATCCGGCCCGCAGCGGGCTGCCGTCCACTATGATCGTTTGAGCATTGTCAATTGCGGTCCGGTGCGGGCCGCCACCACGGAGACATCGATGGATTTGGGTATTGCCGGTAAATGGGCGCTGGTTTGCGGCGCCAGCAAGGGGCTGGGACTGGGTTGCGCCGAAGCGCTGGTGCGCGAGGGCGTCAACGTCGTCATCAACGCGCGCAACGCGGCGGCGCTGGAGCAAGCTGCTTCGCATTTGATAGCTGTATCCGCTGATGCAGACAGCGCTGCGGCCCGAAAAGGCTTGAAGCCTCAGGTGCTGACGGTGGCTGCCGACATCACCACCGAGGCCGGCCGCGCCGCTGCCTTCTCGGTCGCGGGCGGGCCGGGCAAGGATTTCGACATCGTGGTCACCAATGCCGGTGGCCCGCCGCCCGGCGACTTCCGTGACTGGGACCGCGACGCCTGGGTGAAGGCGCTGGACGCCAACATGCTGACCCCCATCGAACTCATCCGCGCCACGGTGGACGGCATGGCCGCCCGGGGATTTGGGCGCATCGTCAACATCACCTCCAGCGCGGTGAAAGCGCCCATCAACATCCTGGGGCTGTCCAACGGCGCGCGCAGCGGCCTGACCGGATTCGTCGCCGGCGCGGCCCGCAGCGGCATCGCGTCCAAGGGCGTCACCATCAACAACCTGCTGCCCGGCAAGTTCGACACCGACCGCCTGGCCAGCAACATCAAGACGAATGCCGACCAGTCGGGCAAGAGCATCGAAGAGGTGCGCCGCGCCCAGCAGGCCGCCATCCCGGCGGGCCGCTACGGCACGCCGCAGGAGTTCGGTGCGATCTGCGCCTTCCTGTGCAGCGTGCAGGCCGGCTACATGACGGGGCAGAACGTGCTGACGGACGGAGGGGCCTACCAGGGAACCTACTGATCCCCGGTGTCACGTTGGCTGCCGCTGGCCCTCCACGGCGCGGCCGATGTGGTGAAGAATGAGCGCGGCGGGCCGCCGGCCCGCGTCGAAGGGTTGTCTTTACATGCCGATGCAACCACACCTCTTCCTCGTCCTGCGCAGGCTGTGCGTGGGGGCAGCCCTGCTCGTCCTGTCGGCCGGCATGGGGCCCGCGGCGGCGCAGACCGCGCCCACCGCCTCGCAGGCCATGCCAGCACGGCCGTCGGCCTCCCGTGCGGCCCCGGGGCCTGCGGCGGCCAGCCC